>NZ_JABVXE010000016.1:0-76803 GCF_013350085.1 Pseudoalteromonas sp. 0802
TAGACGTATAGCAAGTATGGAAGAACTAAAGACAGAACTCGCGGCCTGGGAATGGAGCAGGAATAAAGAAAGAACAAATATAAACTGGCTATTTAATGTTGAATCAGCTCGTAAAAAACTTGAGAGGGCTTATGGTGCCCTCAACTAGTCAGAACTTGTGTGATGAAGTACTAGCACCTAGCACCTAGCACCTAGCACCTAGCACCCAGCACCCAGAACCACCCAGAGCCTATAACTCAAATCTAAGTACCAATTCAGGCTCCATTAAAGCAACTTTTGTTCTATTTATAAGCGGTCAAGTTCGAACTATGCTTAGTCTACAAATAACCCCGAAAAATGTGTGTTTATTTGGTTGAAAATTAATCATTTAAGACTAGAGTACGATGGTGTTTGAATACATCTTATAATACAATTTGTGGTCTGAACTATAAGTGAAGTCAATCACTTAGTGCACATTATCGGGTAAGGTAGCATAGCGTGGGTACATACGACTTAAAGCGTATTGTTGAAAGTATTTCAAATCTTAAAAGTGAGAACTTTTATAATGCAATATGCTTGTCTTTATCAGAAGTGCTTGGTGCTTCTCATGTTTTTTTAGCTCAAGTCGATGAGTCAACTTTGTATGCAACAACTATAGCTTTGTGTGCGCATGACGAAATTGTAGAAAACATCAGCTACGATATCCGCTGTACGCCTTGTAATGATGTGAGCTGTGGCAGCATCTCAAGTTACAATGCAGGAGTTCAGCAGTTATTCCCGAATGATCAGCTACTTGTTGATATGGGCATTGAAGCTTATGTGGGTGTGCCTTTACAAAGTATATCGGGCAAAACCGATACCATTCTTGTCGCGCTATTTCAGCATGAAATAAATGATGCGATGCAAATTGAGTCTTTTTTCTCGTTATTTACTGGTCTTATCCAGCGTGAAATCGAAAAAGACCGTTTTATTGCTAAATTAGATTTTGCAAACCAATTGATTGAGCAAAGCCACGAAGCAATTTTTATTTGCGACCACAATGTACATATTACCTACGCGAATACCGCATTTACTAAAATGACGGGGTATTCGTTGGATGAAGTCTTAGGGCAAAATCCAAAAATTTTAAGCTCAAACAAGTATGACCCGCATTTTTATAAAGCAATGTGGCACCAAATTAATACTGAGGGAAAGTGGTCTGGTGAGATCACTAATAAAACCAAACAAGGTAAGTTGTACACGCAATTTTTATCGATAACCAAAATGCAAAATAATGGTGAAGATTGCTATGTGGCGTTTATTTTGGATATCACTGAGAAAAAAGAAGCTGAGCAGAAAATTTATTTTCATGCAAACCACGATCAACTCACCGGTTTGACCAATCGTTTTTACTTCAAAGAGTACTTATGCCAGTTGCTATCATCTTTGTCGTACCAAGACGATGCAAATACTAACTTAGCCGTTATCTACTTTGATGTTGATAAGTTTCAAGATATCAACACCGTTTACGGTTTAACCTTTGGCGATAAGGTTTTATGCGAGCTTTCAGAGCGCCTCGATGAAAGCTTTAAAGAATCTGCTTTTTCGCGGATCGATGGTGATAGTTTTGCTATTTTACAAACTTATCAGCATGTCAGTGAACTTGAGCATGTTTGTAAACAAATTACCGCGTTACTTGTTGAGCCTGTTTCTATTGGTGGCATTAGTCAGCAAGTTTCAGTTACGCTGGGTATTAGTCAATTTGAGCAAACTAGCGCTGCTAGCTCACAAGAAAAAATCGAAAAAATTGCTCGTCGTTTAGTTCGCCAAGCTGAGCTTGCTACCTTGAATGCAAAACAAACAGGCGATGAATATTTGTTTTTCAGCAAAGAGATGGATAACAAGGTTAAAAAGCACAACTTACTGGTTGAGCAGCTTACACAAGCCGTAAAGAACAACGACATAGAAGTGTATTTTCAACCTATTATTGATATTGAAAATAATACGGTCGCTAAATTCGAAAGTTTAGTGCGATGGAACAACCAAGGGCAATGGGTATCACCTGCTGAGTTTATTCCGTTAGCAGAAGAGTCGCGGGTGATTATTCCCCTCGGTGAACTTGTATTGATTAAAACCTGCCAGCAAATTAAGGCGTTAGAAGCACAAGGTTATGAAAACTTTGTTTTTAATGTGAACCGTTCTTTATTTGAATTTACTGAGTTTAACCCTGAACGTAATGCATGGCTTGAGATTATTAAAGGGCAAGGGGTTAAACCATCACAAATTTCATTTGAATTAACTGAGAGTGTTTTAGCGCCAGAAAATACCAACCATCTCGATGTGTTAAAGCAGTTGAAGCAAGCTGGGTGTTTAATTTCGCTAGATGATTTTGGTACGGGTTATTCGTCTCTTAGTTATTTGCGCCGCTTCCCAGTTGATGTACTAAAACTAGATAAGTCATTTATTGATGAAGTGCATGTTGATTTAGGCGATGAAGCGCTGGTTAAATCGATTATTCAAATGAGTCGTGTTTTGGGTATTAAAGTCGTTGCTGAAGGAGTTGAAGAGCGCGAGCAATTGGCTGTGCTAACCGAAGCCGGTTGTGACTATATACAAGGCTATTACTTTTCTAAACCATTGCCAGCGAATGATGTAATTCCATTTTTAACGCAATTTTCTCGAGAGCAGTAGGTAATTACTGTATGATTTTGACATCAAACAGTTAGCAAAGCTTGTGATGTCAGAATTAACCGCAAAGCAAAACATAAAGGCGATTGTTACAGCCATTAAGGCCGAAGAACAATCGCTTAGATCGCATTACCCTATTCTTAACCAGCAAAACGCCATTGCGATGATTATTCTGCTGGCGTCGTTGTTTTCACTAATCGGTGTTGCGACACTTTATTACTTAGCGATTATTCCCTCGTGGCTTTGCATCATTCTGGCTGCCTTTATTACCTCGGTATCGCATGAGCTTGAGCATGACCTTATCCATAAGCAGTATTTTAGTAATCACCCTTTTATACATAACTTTATGATGTTAACCGTGTGGCTTATGCGGCCCAATACGGTTAATCCTTGGTATCGCAGAAAAATCCATTTGCATCACCATAAAGTATCCGGCACCTCACAAGATTTAGAAGAGCGTTTAGTGGGCAATGGCATTAAATCGCCATTTTTAAGAGCCTTGGTCATTACTGATGGTCTGCTAGGTTTATTAATCAATACCAAGCGATTTAATAAAGAAATTAGTGGTTTTAAGTTTTTAAGCGTGTTTAATGCGGGCTTTCCGATTGCAACCGCGTATTTTGCGATTCTTTATGGGGTAATTGCTTATTATGCTGTGCAGTTTGTGCAGCCGTTTACATTGCCGCCGTGGGGAGCTGAGTTACTGGCGGGAGCTGAGTTTTTAATGGTGGTACTTATTGTGCCTAATATCATTCGCTCAACGTCTCTTAACTTAGTGACATCTTCAATGCATTATTATGGCGGTGTAAATAACTTGCTTGAGCAAACGCATGTGATCACCAGCCGTTGGTTTTTACCGTTTCAGTTATTTTGCTTTGATTTCGGCCGAACCCATACAATCCATCATTTTGTGCCGAACCAGCCCTTTTATATTAGACAATTGATCAGCAAAAAAATACGTCCTATTATGGCCCAGCATAGGGTACGTTTTAATGATTTTCAAAGCTTAAAACATGCCAATCACTACCCTGTAAAAGGGCAATCATCTCAACAAGGAGTTTAATATGAAGGTTACCGGTCGTTGTCATTGTGGTGAGGTAACTTACCACGCAGAAGTGGATGAAAATAAAGTGATTAACTGTCACTGTACTGACTGTCAAATTATCTCGGGTGCGCCATTTCGCACGGTTGTGGTGTCTATGCCTGATGGGGTTACCTTTACAGGTGCAGAGCCAAAAGAATATATAAAAATTGCCGAGAGTGGTAATCAGCGTGCGCAAGGGTTTTGTGGTAACTGTGGTACGGCCTTATACGCGACCTCTGTAGGTGCAGGTGAACGTATTTATGGCTTACGTATTGGCGCCGTAGAGCAAGCTGATGAACTTATCCCTAAAGCGCATATTTGGTATCGCTCACATAAACCTTGGCTAGATAGCCTTAGTAATATGAGTGCCTTTGAAACCGCACCTAAATAGCTGTGGTTTCATATTTATTGCTGGCCGATGGTGATATTTCGGCCACTTAAATAACCAAATAAAGCACACAACAGGCTAGATGCAATACACAGCCAAAGTGCTCCTGCCCAGTTATTAAAATAACTATGTAAGGCGCCCGCAATAATAGGGCCTGTTGCAGCCAATAAATACCCGATACATTGCGCCATACCCGATAACGCCGCAGCTTGCATTGAGTCATGAGTACGCAGGCTTACAAATGATAAGCCCAAGATAAAGCAGGCACCTGAGCAAAACCCTAAGGTGACTGACCAAAGCATAGCAAAACTAGGCGCAACTAATAATCCAACAGAACAAAGCGCGCCAAGTAATGCCAAGCTTAGGGTTAAGATGCGTTGATCTTTTAATTTGGCAAGTAGTGGAATAAGCACAATACCTGGTAGCGCTGAGGCTACTTGAAAGGCGCCTTGCAAAGCACCCGCGTGCTGCGCACTATGGCCGCCTTCTATTAAAATGCTGGGTAGCCAACCTAGCATGATATAAGTGAAAAATGAGTTAAAGCCAAGCAATAACGTAATTTGCCAAGCAAGTGCAGAGTGCCAAATTTTGCTTTGTGTATTGTTCGACACATGTGCCTGTTTTGGCATGGTATGTTGCTTAAGTTGTGGTAACCACACCACAATAGCCAGCACAACCAATAAGGCATAACTGGCAAGCGCCAATTGCCAACCAAGTTCTTTATACTCAGCCAGCGGAATGATGAGTGCTGAATAGCTGCCACCAAATATGCCCATCGCTAAAACATAACTAGACGTCATCACAGCGACTTTGTGTGGAAAGTCACGTTTTATTAAGCTAGGTAATAACACATTGCCAATCGCGATACCGACACCAATTACAGCGGTACCAATAAATAGTATGGTGGCAGAATCAATAACACGAGACACAACCCCTATGCCTATGAGTACCAGGGCAATAAACAGTGATACTTCAAGGCCGCATTTTTTAGCAAGGCTTGCAGCCATAGGTGAAGCAACAGCAAATGCAATTAAAGGTAAAGTCGTCAACATGCCGGCTTGTGATGCATTTAACTTAAATTGTTCAATGATCTGTTCAAGTACCGGTGCAATACCAGTGATAGGGGCACGTAAACTAGCTGCAATAAGAAAAATGCCCAGCACTAAAAGAAGGTTACGAATTAGATTTTGAGAAGATGACACGCTGTTTAGGAACTATAGCAATAGGTACATTTATCATACCAAAACACTAAACAGCGTGGGTGAACTATGAGATAGCTCACCAAATAATGCGGTTACTTAAAACTGATAACTTGCTGATAACATGGCATTGCGCGGTCTACCTGGAAAGTAGCGGTCGCCACTAAATGTGGTGTAGTCAGCGCGCTCTGCATAACGCTCGTCAGTTAAATTGTTTATTCGTGCCGTCACACTAAGGTTAGCTGATAGCTGCCACGCCGCTCTTAAATTTACTAATGAGTGGCCTTGGTAACTATGCTGGTTTTCAGGATCAGTAAAGTAGCTGCTGGTGGTATGTAGCTCAAGGGCAACACGTGTCATGTCGTTTGCTTGCCAAAGTAGCTGCAAGTTCGCGATGTTACGTGGAGCAGTATCTATGAGATTACCATTGATATTAATCCCGCTGAGTAATTGGTCATAACTGTATGTATGTTTGGCGTGACTCGCGGCTAACTGCATCGATAAGCTTGGCGTAATGGCATAAGCTAACTCAAGTTCAACACCACGATGCTGGGTTTGGCCATCATTGACGTAATAAAAATCACTGTCGCGGAAAATTACGTTCTTTTTATTCATTGCATAAAAGCTAACTACATAATGCAGCTGTGCTTGTTGACCTTTTAAACCAAGTTCTAGATTTTTAGCTGTTTCAGATTTTAGATCTGCGACATTTTGTTCACGCTGTAACTGATAAAGCTCTGCCGCTTGCGGTGCTCGATAACCTTCTGAAGCATTGGCGTAGATAAACTGGTTTTCAGCATATTGATAGCTTAAACCAAGCTTAGGCGAAAAGTTGGTAAAGCGATTTACACCGCTTTCTGGTCGAGAATAGCGACATCCACCCATTGCGCATGGAGTACCATCTTCTTTTGTACGACCAGCCAACATATGGTTGTTGTAGTCATAACGCATACGCTCGTATCGGCCACCAAGGCTGATGAGTAACTCATCAAGTTGCCAATCAAGATTAACAAATGGTGCTAATAGGGTGCTAGTTACTTGATAATCATAATGTTTGCCTTGTGGCACGGTGGCGACTAAAAATGCTGAGCCTTGAGTTGGGCTATCTTGATATTGTAAAAAGTCAGCATCTGTAAGCTCACCATCAAAGCCAACAGTTAATAGGCTAGAACCCGTTAACTTATGCTGCCAGCTTGATTGTAGGCCAACACCTTGCTGAGCATTTTCTTCAAGGGGAGTACCCGGTAAAAAATGCTTAAAGAAGGTCATGTTTTGGTCGCGGATATAAGGCGTTAGGGAAAAGCTGTTAGCCTCATCTTGTGTCCAATTTAGCTTTGACCAAACACGTAAAGATCGGGCTTTACGAAATGCATCAGGATCAAAATTAGACTGAGCTATTTGCTCATCCTTATAGCTTTCAAAGCCCTCGATGTAGCCAGCCGTTTGCTGATCTAAATGGGTGTAAGTCAGGCCTGTACTTACACTTAATTTTTCGCCATCAAAACGGTGGCGTAGCGAAAGTTTTTCTTGGTCAACACTTTCGTCATCACGATAACCTGTATCTCGGGTGAGCGTGGCATTAATGCCTAAACCTTGCTGGCCAAAGTCACGCCCCGTACCAAGTTTGTAGCGAGTGTAGCCAAACGAGCCATAATCAAAACCAAGTTGGTTGTGGTCATAGGTCGTATCTGGCGTGATCACGTTGACTACACCATGCACTGCATTTGAACCATAAAGGGCAGAGCCCGGGCCTTTCAGTACTTCGATACGTTCAGCCATTTCTGTGTGGGCTTCGAATAATTCATTGATGTTGCAAAAACCAGCTGCGCGAAGTGGAATACCATCTTCAGCGGTAAGTAAGCCACCGCAGGCACCAGCACCAGAAAGTACAGGCGAACGTAGAGCGGGTAAATACTCTTGGCCGTTACCGTGTTGAAGATTAGCACCGGCCACTTGCTTAAGGGCTTGTTCAATATGGGTAGGAGCGATTAGGGCTAGTTGCTTTTGTGAAATACTGCTGACCACAACTGGCAATGGATCTGCCAACACTTCGCTGCGCGAGGCGGTTGTTGTAATATGTTCTAGCTCATTATTAGCGAAAGCTTGATGGTTAAATAATGAGGTGCTCACAAGCACTGAGAGTATCGACAACTTCATGAAAACCCTTTGGTTAGGTACAACAAAAACCAAAGGGTAACTGCTTTTTAGGATGGGTAAAAGCTTTCGCGATTAATAACTTTGTCTGTTATGCGCTACGGCGATGTACGGCAAAACCTGCCAGTACTGCAACTAACCAAAATAAGCTACTGCCGCTGCTGCCGTTTCTGTGCGTTACATTCGCTACTTTTTCTTCTTTAACGCGGGTTTTCGTAAATAGTGCCAAAGAAGTTTAAAGAAATGTAAAGATTGGCTTTCTAATGTGTTTATATGTAAACAGTTACGTTTTTAAATTGTAACCCTTCATCTATGATTCAGGCTAAAACGTTAGGCTTTTTATCAAGAGCAAACGTTGAGGGTCTCTATTATGAATAAATTACTTACTATCTCAGTTGCCATTTTAGGTTTGAGTTTGATACCTATGGAAGCAAACGCGAAACATGATCGTGACCATGATAGATACGAACATAAGCACGAACGTAAAAAGCATAAAAAGCATAAAAAACACCACAAACATCACCATCATGACAGACATGATCGTTACGATAGATACGACCGTTACAGCTACCGTGATTTACCACCCGGTTTATACAAAAAAGTAGGGCATGGTGGTGGCTTACCACCAGGTTGGTATAAGCGTTATCATCATGGTGATATTCTTGACCGTGATATATATCGTCATGGGCGAGTGATAAAACGTCGCGACCGAAATGGTATTATTGCCATCGAAATCGATGACCGCCTTATTCATCTAGTACACGATACGCGAGAGATTTTATCAATTGTTACTCGCCATCGTTAATCCTGTCAAAAGCCGCTTAGCGGCTTTTTTTAGCTGCTTTCATACCCAGTTCAGAAAAACTTGCTACGCTTAACTAGGACTAATAAAAGGAGCACTCGCATGAAAGCATTGTTAACAGTTGCAGTAATAGGTTTGAGCTTAGTGACGGCTGGCGCACTTGCAAAAGATAAAGACAAGGATAAGGACAAAGGTAAAAGTCTGCCACCTGGCCTTGAAAAGAAACTTGATAATGGTGGCGATTTACCACCTGGTTGGCAAAAAAAATTACGCAAAGGCGATATTCTTGACCGTGATATTTACCGCCGCGGTAAAGTGATTAAATCACGAGACAGAGATGGTCTAATTTCAATTCAAGTTGACGATACTGTCGTGCGTTTAGTGGAAGATACCCGAGAAATTATTTCTATTCTGAGCCGCTAATTTTGCTTGAATCGATCATGACTTATGGATTGAGTTCACTATTGGCCATGCTGCTAGTGGTCTCAATCTTGCCATTTTCATATTCCCAACATTACTTAATTCGCAGTTGTGACTTTGTACGCTTACAAGTGGTTTACCTTGCTTGTGCGAGTTTAATTACTGCAAGCTATTTAATCAGTCGAACGGGCTATGTGTTTTATATTGGTTGCGCTCTAGCTAGTATCCTAGTGCTGTTATTGCAAGTTGGTTGGATTTACCCTTACACATGGCTCGCTAACAAAGAAGTTGCCTCAAGCAATAAGTCCGATAAGCACAGTATTCGTATTATGTCGGCAAATGTACTGATGTCGAACACTGAATATGACAAACTCATTGGCTTAGTTAAAACGCACCAACCTGATTTCCTCATTACGTTAGAGTCTGATCAAACTTGGCAAAATAAACTGAGCAGTTTAGAGCAAGAGTACCCATATCGTGTTTACTGCCCAAAAGATAATCGTTATGGCATGCACTTGTACAGTAAGTTTAAAATCAAACAACAGCAAGTTTGTGAGCTTATAGAAAGCGATATCCCCTCAATCCATATTTTGTTTGAAGATGCCGATGGCGTAGAAGTACAAGGGCACTTTATTCACCCTGCTCCTCCGAGCCCCACAGAAGAAGACAGTTCACGACCCCGTGATACTGAGCTGATAATTTTAGCGAAAGCACTTAAAAACAGACAGCGACCTTGTATTGTTGCCGGTGATCTAAATGATGTTGCATGGTCGCGTAGTACCCGCTTGTTTATGCGTATTAGTGGTTTGTTAGACCCACGTAAAGGGAGAGGCTTTTTTAATACGTTTCATGCCAGTTATTTCTTTATGCGCTGGCCACTTGATCACCTTTTTCATAGTAATGAGTTTAGTGTTAAGCGTATTGAGCGTTTGGCTAAGTATGGCTCAGACCATTTTGCACTACTTACTGAACTTGTTTATAACCCCGATTCTGACAATCAAAAACAACAAGAGCAGATTGATAAAGAAAAAGCAGTGGATGAGTTAAAAATGCCAGCAGCGTCTAAGCAGCAAGTGCCAATGTTTGAAAAGTGATAACCTTATTCATGGCGGACAATTAGATATAAGAAAGGGCTCTAACGAGCCCTTTTTTGTAGTTAGTCGTTGATCATAATGGTTTTGATATTAACAAATTCTCGTAGTCCAAAGCCGCCGTGTTCACGGCCATAGCCACTGTCTTTTACACCACCAAATGGTAAGTTCGGCTGCGCAAGGGCATAGCCATTGATATTAACCATGCCGGTATCAAAATGGTGCTTTGCAAGCTCAATGGCTGCTTGTTCGTCTTTTGAGAAAATACCGCCACCAAGACCATAGCGAGAGTCATTGGCAATTTGCATTGCCTCATCATTATCTTTTGCTCTAATAAGCGATGCTACAGGGCCAAATAATTCATCATCATAGGCGGGCATGCCCGGTTTAATGTTTTCAAGTAGAGTCGGGGTGTAATAAAAGCCTGTGTGCTCAGCAACGTTACCGCCGGTAACAATGCTCGCACCCGCATTTACTGAATCAGTCACTTGCTGATGAAGTTTATCGCGTAGATCTTTACGGGCCATTGGACCGAGCGTGGTTTTTTCATCATTCGGGTCACCAAGAACAACTTGTTCAAATTGCTCTTTAATTAAGGCTTTAAAATCATCGTATAAAGCATCAACAACAATAAAGCGTTTTGCGGCAACACAGGTTTGCCCGTTATTGATCAAACGCCCTTGTGTACATGCGGTAATCGCCGTATTTAAGTCAGCATCATCGAGTACAACATAGGCATCGTTACTACCAAGCTCAAGTACCGTTTTCTTAACCTGTTTACCTGCAAGCTCAGCCACTTTTTTGCCTGTTTCGTCGCTACCAGTAAATGTCACACCTCGGATAGCTGAGTGCTCAATAAGTTTGCTTGCGGTTTTGCCGTCAATCAGTAGGTTTTTAAAGCAATAGTCATCAAAGCCAGCTTGAGTAAATAATTGCTCAATTTTTTCCGCCATGCCAAATACATTGCCAGCATGTTTTAGCACCGTGGTATTACCCGCCATGATATTTGCACAAGCATAGCGAATGACTTGATAAAGCGGGAAATTCCAAGGTTGGATACCTAAAACGACACCGATTGGTTGGTAGCTAATAATTGCACGGCCGTCTTGCATATCACGGCTTTCATCAGCAAGCACTTGTGGCCCTTGCTCTGCGGTATAGCGACAAATTGCAGCGCAAAGCTCAACTTCTTGTAGGCCTTGTTGATATAACTTGCCCATTTCATCGGTCATCAACTGGGCCAACTCTTGCTGGTTTGATTCAATTACTTGTGCAAGTTGATTGAGTAATTTAGCGCGCTGCTCATGGGATGTGGTGCGCCACTTTAAAAAAGCTTGATGACATTGGTCAACTTCACTCTGTGCTTGTTGCAGCGACAATAAATTATACGTATTTAAGGTTTGCTCATTGGCTGGATTGATTGTAGTAACAGTATCAGTCATCATTATCTCCTTACAAAATTGTAGGAAAAGGTTTGCAAGGCTAATACCTAATTTTTCGCTGTTCTAGCTATTTGATTTAATTGCCTTTTATTTTAATTTAATCTTAGCTGGGCACTCTTTTTCTGTAAAAACTGCAACAGGCTGCAAAACTTACAAGGAATACGTAATGACAAACTCTGTGTTAAATACCGAACTTGCGATTATTCAAGCGCCAATGGCGGGTGTGCAAAACGCCAAACTGACAGTGGCTGTTTGTGAAGCTGGGGGGCTTGGCTCGTTACCTTGCGCTATGCTTTCGGCTGAGCAACTAGTCTCAGAGCTTGATTACATTAGTCAGCATACTGATAAGCCGTACAACCTTAATTTCTTTTGTCATCAAACACCTGACTATACACTGGCTCAGCAAACTGCATGGCATAATGTGCTTACACCTTATTTTGATGAGTTTGCTGTCGATGCCTCACAATTTACCCGTAACGCTTCACGTCAGCCTATTAATCAGCAAGTGATCGATATTATCGCCCCTTATAAGCCTGCCGTTGTGAGTTTTCACTTTGGTCTGCCAAGTAAAGAGATTGTTTCTCAGATTAAAGCCTGGGGCGGGACGGTTCTTTCATCAGCCACAACATTAGATGAAGCGCGCTGGCTACAAGCAAATGGTGCCGATGCGGTTATTGCACAAGGGATTGAAGCTGGTGGTCACCGAGGTCATTTTTTATCGATGGATTTATCGCTACAACCAACCACAGTGCAATTAGTACGAGAGTGTGTAAAGCTTGATATTCCCGTAATTGCAGCAGGTGGAATTTGCACAGCGGAAGATGTAGCTCAGTACCAAGCATTAGGTGTATCTGCTGTGCAGGTAGGGAGCGCTTACTTACTTTGCGAAGAAGCGACAACAAGTACTTTACATCGTGAAGTATTAAAAACGGTTAAGCCAGACTCAACAGAATTGACAACCTTATTCTCTGGTCGCCCAGCAAGAGGAGTACGCAACAGAGTAATGCAAGAGTTAGGCGCGATGCCAGAGCAAGCGCCGCCTTTTCCGTATGCGTCGATTGCAATGACGGCATTACGTGCAAAAGCAGAGGCTAAAGGCGACAGTGGTTTTTCACCGCTTTGGTGTGGTGAGCGCTTTGTGGTTCGAGAAGGTATAAACGCCCAGCAAATGACTGAACTACTAATGCAAGGTTGGCAATCTTGACAGATACCCAGTTACTTCCACTTGGTGATAGTTACCATCAACTAGCCTGTGAATTTCGTAACAAGCTTGCTGGGCAATGCGCTACAAGACGTTACGCTAAAGGTGATGTTTTATTGCAGCAAGGCGACGAACAAGATGCAGGTTACTTAATTATATCTGGGGTGCTTGGGGCACTGCATGCATCCTCGCAGGGTGCGCAAAAGTGTAAAGAATTTTACTTTCAAGATGAATTTGCACTGCTTTATGGTAACTGGTTAACTAAAACCCCAGCGCTTTATCAGCTTAAAGTAATACGTGATGCTGAGCTCATTAAGGTGCCTTTGGTTTTATTTGATAGTAGTGACTGGCAAGCAATTAAACATCAGTTAATTAGTCAGCAATTATTGTTTAAAGAAGCAAAAGAAGCGTTTTTATTACTCAATACCCCTGAGCAGCGTTACCAATATTTACTGGAGCAAAAGCCGCATTGGCTTGAACAACTGAGTTTAAACGAGGTTGCTATGTATTTAGGGATCTCTGCGATTTCTTTATCGCGAATTAGACGGCGTCTTAACTTAAGTTAAGGCGCAGCAAAATAGTGAACATTACACTGCTGATTTTTCAGGAGTCGTTATGTTTATTTTATCTCAGTGCCTAGTTGCCATTGCCACATTACTCGATTTGGCATCTTTTCAATTTAAACAAAGACAGGCAATTTTGGCTTGTTTGTTTAGCTCGGTTTTACTGACATCTGTGCACTTTATGTTGCTCGAAAACTATAGTGCAGCAAGCTTAATGCTGATTGCTGCACTGCGTTATGGCTATTGTATTTTTGCCCGCAAAAGCTGGGTGATGATAG
The DNA here is from genome assembly GCF_013350085.1 of Pseudoalteromonas sp. 0802. Lineage (NCBI taxonomy): Bacteria > Pseudomonadati > Pseudomonadota > Gammaproteobacteria > Alteromonadales > Pseudoalteromonadaceae > Pseudoalteromonas > Pseudoalteromonas sp. 0802. Next base: position 13,269 of record NZ_JABVXE010000016.1, read on the forward strand.
CTTTTATGCTTTTGAGTATTAGCGCAGTACTATTTACTTGGCATAGCTGGGTGAGCTTTATCGCGTTGTCGGCAACATTACTGCAAACTTATGCTTCATTCCAAGGCAAAGACTTTACCTTACGTATACTGATGATTGTTGGCACGATTGGTTGGATAGCCCATAACACTTTGGTTTTTTCACCATTGGCAGTGTTTATGGAAACGGTCTTTTTAATAAGTAATTTAGTGGGCTTATGGCGCTTTTATGCTCACCCTAAGCCCGCTTAAATTTGATTTAAGACTTACCTAACATGCGGCACAGCATGCCATCTTTGTCAACAAACTGGTGTTTAAGTGCTGCGGCAATGTGCAAGGCTAAAATCACCACGATAATAAGCACTGAACTGTGGTGTACAAAGCTGCCTGCATCAGCAAGCCAAGGTGTTTTCTCTGGTGCACTCAATAGCTCAAACTCAAAGAAGCTAATTGCTCGACCACCTGCATAGCTCATGATAAAACCAGACAACGGCATGGCTAGAGTTGCAAGTAATAATAAGCCATGAGTGATGTGAGCAATCGCTGTCTGCCACTTAGGTATTGCTGATGTCGCAGGTAATGCGCCTTCTTTAATACGCCAAATAAGGGTTGCGTAAAGTAATGTAAAGTAACTCAAAGAGTGTCAGCAATGAGTTTCAATAAAAAGGTCTCGCGCTGAATCGATAGCCCCTGTTTTTCACTCATTGCCATGGTGGTTTCGTTGTGTGCGATGGCATCAAAAATATTCACCCACTTAGGGTGCATGCCATTTTGCACTTCGTAATGCTCCATTTTTGGGTCTGTAAATTCATCGCTAATTTTACAGTAGTAGCAATAAGATTTGATATGAACACAATCAAAGTCGTCTTTATACCAAGGCCTAACTTCTTCGTATAATCCTAGTGGCTGCTTTATTTGAATTTGTTGTGCGCCAGTTTCTTCATGTAACTCTCGTAGAAGCCCTTGCTCAATGCTTTCGCCTTCATCAACGCCACCACCAGGTAGGCTGTAGTCATCATAACGGGCGGTATATAAAAGTAGTATTTGTTCACCTTTTAAAACAATGGCGCGGGCAGTGTTACGAATAAACACCGTGCCATAGTCATTACTTAAGCTTGGGTGAATTACTTTTCTTAATAACTTCATAGGATTACAACTTTAAATTAATGCAAGTACAGCTTAGCTTAATATTCAACGTGCCATAATAACCTTTTTTTCGCATTTAATTCATTATGCTTACCCCAAATTGAAACTAATAAGGTAATATAACTGGAATTAAGAACTATTTAGAGATCTAGCGCATCTAGTTTTCATTTGCTTGTAATTGTGCGTAGAATAATTGAAAAAGCTTAGGGAATGAATATGTTAAACGTACTTTTGGTTGATGATGACAGTGAATTTAGTGATGTAGTTTGTCACATTGTTGAGTTCCTCGGGCACAATATAAATACCGCAGCGAACCTTGCTGAAGCGGAGCAATGGTTTGAAAACAATACGTTTGACCATGTTTTTTTAGATTTTATGTTGCCTGATGGCAGCGGCCTTCATTTACTTGAACACTTAAAAGCTATCGGTCAATCGCCTCGTGTTACGTTAATTTCAGGGCACCCTTCAGTAAAAGGTAAGCTGGCTGAAATGTGTGAACCAAATGTAGGCCACCTAGTTAAGCCACTGCAACGTGAAGACATTGAGCGTGTACTTAACCCTAAAAAAGCAGCCCCTCAGAAAAAAACAACGCCAGCAATAAAGCGCCACTTCGGCACCCTAATTGGTGAATCTGAGGTGATGCAAAAGCTTTACACTATGATTGAGCGTGTCGCAGCAACTTCTGCCAATGTAATGTTGATGGGTGAAAGTGGTGCAGGTAAAGAAGTGGTGGCGCAGGCGATACACAATGCGACTGAGTGTGATGGTCCGCTAGTGGCAACCAACTGTGGTGCATTTTCAAAAGAGCTGATTGGTAGCGAGCTTTTTGGTCATGAAAAGGGCGCATTTACAGGGGCTATTGCGCGTAAGGAGGGGGTGTTTGAGCAAGCTGCTGGCGGTACTTTGTTTTTAGATGAAGTGACCGAAATGCCAATTGATATGCAGCCAAACTTACTACGCGTGCTTGAAAGCAAAAAAGTAACCCGCGTGGGTGGCACCAAAGAGCAAGCAGTGAATTGCCGTGTTATTTCTGCAACCAACCGCACCTTGACCGATCTTGCGCAAAACAATGTTATCCGTGAAGACATTTACTTTCGTTTAGCCGTATTCCCCATTGATATTCCTCCGCTTCGTGAGCGCAAAGAGGATATTCCACTGCTTGCCAATGCCTTTTTAGAGCAACTCAATGAAGAAAACGGCACTGACTTTAAATGGCAAGCGGCGCAAATCAAAGAGCTTGAGGCCCATGATTGGCCAGGTAACGTACGTGAACTTCGTCACGCTATTCACCGCGCCTTTATTATGAGTGACCCTAAAGGCACTGCTATTACCTTGCCTGAATCGCTAGAGTCACCTTTTTCTAAAGTGAATAAAGAGAGCCAAGCAAACCAAGTTGTTGCAGGGCAAACCATTGAAGAAGTTGAAAAAGAATTGATCCACGCTACTTTAGATAAAGTACAAGGTAATAAGACGATTGCAGCACAAATGCTGGGGATCAGTACTAAAACACTTTATAACCGTTTAAATGCTTATGGAGGCATTGGCGAATACAAATAACAAAGGATAGCTATGAATAATAACGAGTCTTTACGAAAAATGGTGCACGATGCCCGCGCGCCACTGAACCGTATTTCGATGAATGCAGAGTTAGTTAAGCTCGTATTAGAAAATGATATGCCTAAGCAAAAAGCACTTGAGGCATTGAATAAAATTATTGCTAATTGTCAGCAGTGTAGTGAGCACTTACAGGAAATAAGCGACACTCACGCAGCTGATTAAGCACTCATAGATTGAGAAGTAAATGCAAAAACAAAAAGGAAAAATAGCAGTCAGTTGGGCTGGCTTTATTGCCGTGGTGCTTTGTATCGTGGTGGCTAATGCATTTTTAGCCCTTAATAGCATTCGCTCACTCACCGAAACACAAAGTAGTCTTGATAACACCAACTCGCTCAACACTGCGATTGAGCGTTTGCATTTATCTGTGGTGCAAGCTGAATCAGGTCAGCGTGGTTATTTACTTAGTGACCGAGAAGATTATTTACTGCCTTACAATGATGCAATCGCTTCAATGCAAGCGCAGATCATGCTTGTGAAAAGTTTGCATTCAGAAATTGAAGGTCAAGCAGACCGCATTGCTCGTTTAATATATTTAGTAAACGACAAAGTGGCGGTAATGACTAAAACCACCGATCTGGCCCTTGCAAATAAAGACGTTAAAGCTCGCCGCTTGTTATTAACTGACCAAGGTCGCGATTTATACAAAGATATTCGCGCAGCAGTTGATGAAATTCAAATGCGTGAACTGAACTTTAAAATAGAGCAGTTTGCGAAGCTTTCTGAGATTAGAAATGAAGCTAAACTAACATTTGCGATTACGGCTGTGACCAGTACCTTATTGATAATAGGTATGTTTGTATTAACTCGTATTAACTTACGCAACCAAACTAAATATAGAGCTGAACTTGAAAGCCAAAATGAGAATCTAGCGGCAAAAGTCGCGGAGCGCACCCAAGAGCTAACCATATATTCAGACGAGTTAAGCCGCTCTAACAGAGAGCTTGAAGACTTTGCTTTTGTTGCAAGTCATGATTTACAAGAGCCACTGCGTAAGATTCAAGCTTTTAGTGACCGCCTCGACAAGATGTTTAAAGATGAGCTTGGTGAAAAAGGCGTTGATTACATTAATCGAATGAAAAATGCTGCTCAGCGTATGTCTAATTTAATCAACGACTTGCTAGAGTTCTCACGTGTAACCACCCGTGGTAAAGATTTTATTGATACTGATTTAAATGAAGTTGTTGCAGAAGTTCTTGATGATCTTGAAATTGCGATAAAAGAATCTGAGACCACGGTTAATCTCGACACTTTACCGCATATTCAAGCCGATCCAAGCCAAATGCTGCAATTGTTCTTAAATATTCTTTCTAATGCTGTGAAGTTTAGGCGTGAGGATGTTGCGCCTGTGATTGATATTACATACCAGCGAACGTCAGAATTCAGCGAAACTCACAACACTGATGTTGAGTGGGAAATTATTACTATTTCAGATAACGGCATCGGTTTTTCTGAAGAGTATCTCGAAAAAATATTTGTTCCGTTCCAGCGGTTACATGGTCGTTCACAATATAAGGGCACAGGCATAGGATTATCGGTTTGTCGCCGTATTGTTGAGCGTCATGGCGGAGAAATAACTGCAAGTAGTCGCGTTGGTGAGGGTGCAAGCTTCACTCTTAAATTACCCGTGGAAACATCGCTTTTCACACTACAAGGAGAGGCTTAATGCCACTTAATAAAGTTAAACCAATTACCATTTTAATGGCTGATGACGACGAAGATGATCGTTTATTAACCCAAGATGCATTGGCCGAAAGCCGTGTATTAAACGAGCTGTTTTTTGTTGAAGACGGTGTAGAGTTGCTTGAATACCTTGAGCGTAAAGGCAAATTTAGTGAAAAAGAAAACTCGCCTCGTCCGGGCTTGATTTTACTCGATTTAAATATGCCGCGTATGGATGGCCGAGAAGCTTTACAAGCCATCAAAGCCAACCCTAACTTGAAGGGCATACCGGTTGTGATTTTAACCACATCAAAACAAGAAGAAGATATGGTTAAAGGCTACGACTTGGGCGCTGCATCATACATCACTAAACCCGTTACTTTTGAAGGTTTAGTTGAGTTAATGCAAACACTAGGGAAATACTGGGTAGAGTTTGTAGAGCTGCCAACATCACAAAACGATTAAGTCCAATTCGCATAAATACTTAATTAAGCAAATTGGAATAAGGAATAAGAATGTTAGACAAGGTAACCCGATTACTCTTAGTAGAAGACGACGAAGACGATTATATTCTTACTTGCGACTACCTAGACCAATTAGGTTCCCATACATTCGATGTTGAGTGGTTAAGTTGTCCTGAAGAGGCCATTAGTGAGCTTAGCGAAAACAAACATGATATTTGTTTGTTAGATTACCGCTTAGGCGCATCAGATGGCCTCGAAGTACTAAAACGGGCTGTGGCAAATGGCTTTCGTGGCCCTATTATCATGCTAACCGGGCAATCAGATGAAGCCCTCGATTCTGCGGCGCTCGATGCCGGAGCTGTTGATTATCTCGTTAAAAATGAAATGAGCACCGGGCGTTTTGCTCGTGCTATACGTTACGCGTTAGCCCGCCGAGATGTTGAAGATGAGCGTGTTGAGCGTTTAAAAGCAGAAGCTGAAAACCGCTCTAAAGACCGCTTTCTGGCCCATTTAAGCCATGAGCTACGCACACCTCTGTCTTCTATCTTGGGTTACACAGAGTTACTCATGCAAAGCGGTAAGAACCAGCATGCTCAAAATGAGTTGGGTGTGATTTACCGAAATGGCAAACACTTACTGAGTTTACTCAATGATGTGCTTGACCTATCAAAGATTGCTGCCGATAAACTGGAGCTCAATTGCAGTGATGTTAACTTAGATAGCCTAATGGCTGACGTTTATACCTTAATGCGTGTTTCTGCGCTTGATAAAGGCTTATCGCTTAAGTTTGAGTCGCAGCAAGCTCTTCCTTTAGTTATAAACACAGACGCTACTCGGTTACGCCAAATCCTAATTAACATCATCAACAATGCAATCAAGTTTACCAACCAAGGCGAGATCACAGTGCGAGCTTGGACTGCTTGGGTCAATGAACGAGAAATGCTGTTTTTTAGTATTAAAGACACTGGCCTTGGAATCCCAGCCGAAAAACAAGCATTGATCTTTAAGCCATTTGAACAAATTGCCGATGTAGAATCACGAGATGTCGGTGGAGCGGGGCTTGGCCTTGCTATTTGTTCAGAGTTACTTAGTCGAATGCAAGGCTCTATTGAGCTTGAATCAACGCAAGGTGTGGGTTCTGAATTTACCCTTTCTATCTACCCGGGTAACATTCGTGATGTTGAGCGCCAAGTGCTACGCTTTGATTCAAACCCCGATTGCCAGCAAAAATTAGCCACCCTCGAAACCAGTGGTCGGGTATTAGTGGTCGACGACTTAAAAGATTTACGCACCCTTGTTGGTCACATGATCACTATGACCGGGGCAGAAGTGGAGTACGCAGAACACGGTAAACAAGCAATTGAAAAAGTAGCCAGTGCCGAGCAAGCCGGTAAACCTTTTGATATTGTATTTATTGATTTGCATATGCCGGTTATGGGCGGCAAAGAGGCTACCATTGAGCTGCGTAAAATGGGCTATCAAGGGCCAATTATCGCGCTTACTGCCGCCACCATGAAAGGGGTGAGAACTGAGTTAAGCGCGCTTGGTTTTAACGATATGATTGCAAAACCGGTTGATTCTGGGCTGCTTTACCAAGTGCTCAATCATTACATTTGCGAAGGCAATACTGCACCTGTGGTTGAGCAAGACGACAGTCCTGAAGTGACATTACAAAGCACACGCTATTTATTGGTTGAGGACGACAGTGATGCGGCGCAAATCACTCAGTTATTGCTTGAAAGCTTAGGTGTTGAAACTGTTATAGCGCCAAGTTGTGCTGCATGTCTTGCGACCCTGAGTGACGATCAAAACTTTGCTAAAGTGTTACTCGATATGCATTTGCCTGATGGCGAAGGGCTTGATTTAGCCCATGAGATAAAACAGCGCCACCCTGACTTAAATCTAGTCATTGTTAGTGGCGCAGAGCCAGAGCCAGAAAAAATTGAACAACTTGAGATTGAACAAGTGTTATTAAAGCCGATTAACCTTGGCTTGTTATCTGAGCTGATTGGCGGCTAATTGAATGCCTTATTATAAGCTCTGGTTCAAATAGCGTTTGTAGTGGTGGGGTTTGTTTTTGATAAACATGATTTAACACCCAATCTGCTGCCATGCGACCCATCTCATCTATTGGGTAATTAACGGTGCTCAATTGTGGGTAAACGTGACGGGTGAAAAATACGTTATCGTAACCCATAATCGACAATTGCTTAGGTAAAGTTAACCCTAAATCCCGCGCGCTAGCCATGGCGCCTACAGCCATTTCATCATTGGCACAGATGAGCGCTGTGAATGGATGCGTTTGTTGATGAAGTGCTTTTAAACCTTCGTAACCACTCGCTTCCATGAAGTCACCTTGGAATAATAGGTTTTCATCAAACTCAAGATTAAACTCAGCAAGGGCCTGTTTATGTCCTTCTAGACGGTCTTTGGCATCTTGTTTCCAAAGCGGCCCGCTGATGTAGGCAATATTTTTATGACCTTGCTCTAACACATGCTTCGCCGCTAAATAGCCACCTTTAAGGTTGTTAAGCAAAATACAGCGGTCACTGAGTTCGCTGATATAGCGGTTGATCAAAACAAATGGCGTACGGCCTTTACTGAGTTTTATAAGGTAGTCGTCGCTGACTGCTTCAACATGCAAAATAAGGCCATCGCAGTTACGGCTAATTAAAAATTCAATCCCTTGTTTTTCGCGTTCTTCATCACTGTGACCCGCAGCAATAATCAGATGTTTGCCTTGATTACGAAAGGTATTTTCAATGCCGCTCATCATAGGTCCATAAAACGGACCTTGTAATTCAGAGACCAGTAGGCCAACACTGTTCGAGCAATTTGATGCTAATGACTGAGCAATTGAGTTAGGTCTATAGCCAAGCTCATCCATTGCGGCAGTGACCTTTTTACGAGTTGCATCACTGACATTTGCATTGTTGTTCATTACTCGTGAAACGGTTGCAAGAGAAACACCTGCAAGTTTCGACACCTCGTAAATGGTGGCCATATTATTCCTTTTTATACAAAATTATGGATGCTGCTTTAACGATAAATCGGCACTGATCTGCTCAACTGTTTGGTTATCCAGAATATACCTTTTCATGATAAATGCGACAAGCATACTACCTATTGCTGGATAAAGGGTAAATGAAATTAAGATACCCGAAAGCGTGTGTTCACTGAGTTCGGTATTGGCTTCATAGCCATAAAATGCCAGTAACCAACCTGCAATGGCACCGCCAAGGGCAAGACCAAGCTTAATAAAAAAGACCACGCTTGCGTAGACTAGGCCTGTTAGCCTTTCACCGGTTTTCCATTGCCCGTAATCTATGGTGTCGGCCATTTTTGCCCACAGTAGCGGGGTTGCCATTTGCGTGAAGAAACACCATAAAAAATACACCGCAAAGGCAAGTATCAGCTGTTCGCCTGGCAACCAAAATGCCACGCAACTAATAGCTGCAGAGATATATTGCAAACGAATATAGGCGGTTTTCTTATCAACACGTTTGCTGAGTGGGTTTGCACAGGCACAGCCCAAAATATTACCTATCATGCCGATGGTAACAAAGTAGGTGACTAGCTCTGCTTCACCAAGTACATATTTTACATAGTAAATGGCAAGGGTAGTGCGTAGTACCATACTGGTTAACAACATAAATGCGGCAAAGCACAACACTTTAAATGGACCATTTTGCCATAGTGTGTTCATGCGGGTTTTCCAGCTCAACGATGAGCTGTTATGAGCTGTAACACGCTCTTTGGTAAAGCGAAAACAAATCAAAAATAAGATCACACCAAAGCCACTCATTAAAGCCATAGTGAGTTGGTAGCCGGTAGCGTTATCACCTTTGCCTAGCCAGTTTACCAAAGGCAAAGTACAGGCACTGACAATTAAGCCGCCCAGCATACCAAACACAAATCGATAAGATTGAATGGATACTCGCTCTTTCGGGTCGCCACTTAATACCCCACCTAACGCTGAGTAAGGAATATTAATCGCGGTATAAACCAGCATTAGCAAAGTATAAGTGACAAAGGCATAAATCACTTTGCCTGACTCTGGTAGGTCTGGTGTGGTGAAGGTGATCATGCTAATCACCCCAAATGGTATAGCAAGCCAAAGTAAATAGGGGCGATAGCTTCCCCATTTTGTGCGGGTTGAATCAGTTAAAGCTCCCATTAATGGGTCGGTAATTGCATCAACGATTCTCACCACCAAAAACAAGGTGCCAACAATAGCGGGTGAAATACCAAAGATATCAGTATAGAAAAAAGTTAAAAATAACATCACCGTTTGAAAGATGATATTACTTGCTGTATCGCCTAATCCGTAGGCTATTTTTTCTCTTTTTGTCAGCATGTGTGTTCTCGATTGTTGTTATTTTTATCGCTGTTTGAGTAGCGCGCGATATTGTTTTGCGCTTTCTTTTAAAATGCGTTGTTGGCTTTGATAATCAATATAAACTAACCCAAAGCGCTTTTCGTAGCCATACGCCCATTCAAAGTTGTCCATTAAGCTCCACGCAAAGTAGCCTTGAATATCAACGCCTTGGCGAATTGCATCACACACTGCATTTAAATGAGTATGATAATAATCTACCCGCTCGATGTCGTTCACTTCACCGTTTTCTAGTGTGTCGGCCATGGCTGCGCCATTTTCGGTAATATACATTTTTGGCAAATCATATTGCTGATGAAGTGATACCAAAAGTTCAGTTAAACCTTGTGGGTAAACTTCCCAGCCCATATCGGTAACACGAACATCTGTAAGGTTTGCTTCTTCAAACCAGTTATCAGCGGTATTTCTGTAGTGTATGCGGGTATAGTAGTTAACGCCAATAAAGTCGACAGCTTGGCTAATAATCGCCATATCGCCAGCAATAATAGTTGGCTTAACTGCATCAGCTAAATCATCCAGTAAAGATGGGTAAGCACCTTCTAAAACCGCTTTGATATACCATTGATTATGGTATTGATCAGCAAGCTCAGCGGCTTTTTTATCATCGGCGGTTAAAGGGTAGGTCGGGCTGAAGTTTAATACGATACCCGCTTCTGTATCCGGGCAGTTTTTACGTAATACTTGCATTGCAAGACCGTGGGCAAGCAGTAAGTGGTGCGCAGCTTGTCGGCCAGCTTGTTGCGATTTAATGCCAGGTGCATGTACACCCACTTCATAACCTAAGTAGGCACTACAAAATGGCTCGTTCAAGGTGGCGAATGAATCAACTAAGTGACCAAGGTGTTGAGTAACAAGTTCGGCATAGTCTTTAAATTTATAGGCTGTCTCGCGATTTAACCAACCGCCATTATCTTCAAGGTATTGGGGTAAATCCCAGTGATATAAGGTGACGTAGGTCTTAATATTACGTGCTTTTAACGCCGATAATAGCTGAACATAAAACGCCATACCTTGCTCGTTAACCGAGCCATCTTGTTGCATGACTCTCGGCCACGAAATAGATAAGCGGTAAGCATCGACAGCCAAATCTGCAATCATCTCGATATCTTGCTGCCAGCGTGCAACATGATCACAAGCTACATCGCCATGGCTGTTATCTGCAATGGTGCCTGGCTTTTCGCAAAATGTATCCCAAATACAATCGAGGCGCTTATCGCGTGCCCCTTCAATCTGAAATGAGGCTGTTGCCACCCCAAAAGTGAATTCGGGCTTGAGCAAAGCCGAATCTGGTAACAGTGAGATTGATTTATACACAGTTAATACTCGTCCTTTGGGTTAGTGTAAGGCTTGAATATTTAGAGCTTTGACTCGGCTGTAAGCGCTTACATTTTTTCTGCAAATAAATTGCTAAATATGATTTATATGTTATAAATGTAAGCGCTTACATTTAATGTTGCAACATTTTTCGCTATTTGTTGTTAGTGATTAAGTACCAGAGTTTGCTGTAACAAACTGATAAATATAATTAACTAGAGAAGAAAATTATGGCTCATGTATCAACTCCTGTTTCGGCTGCAGCAGGCCAAGCAGATATGCCAAAGCAGCATTTTGCGCTGGCATCATTGACCACATTATTTTTTATGTGGGGATTCATCACTTGTCTTAATGACATATTAATCCCTTACTTAAAAGGCATGTTTTCACTTAACTATACGCAGGCTATGCTCATACAGTTTTGCTTCTTTGGTGCGTATTTTGTGATGTCGATTCCGGCAGGCAAGTTGGTCAGTCGTATTGGTTACCAGTTTGGTATTGTGGTTGGCTTAGTGGTTGCAGCCATTGGTTGTGCGCTGTTTTACCCAGCTGCGGTTGCTCATGTGTATGAGTTATTCTTACTGGCCTTGTTTGTACTGGCCTCGGGCATCACTATTTTACAAGTATCTGCCAACCCTTATGTAAGTGTTCTTGGTCCACAAAAAACAGCGTCTTCGCGTTTGACTATGACACAAGCGTTTAATTCTTTAGGAACAACAGTCGCGCCAATTTTTGGTGGTTGGTTAATTCTATCTGAAATTAGCCAAGCAACGGCAGAAGAAGTGAAACTCCCTTATTTAATGTTATCGTTAAGCTTATTGGTACTTGCGGTTATCTTTGCATTTTTAAAACTGCCAAAACTAGGTAAAGAAAGTGATAGCGAAGCGGCACATCAAGACTTAGAAGACTTTGTTGATTTAGGCAGTGTTTGGCGTTACCGCCACCTTATTTTAGGTGCTGTAGGTATCTTTGTGTATGTAGGCGCAGAGGTAGCGATTGGCAGCTTCTTAGTAGGCTTTTTGACCCTAGATAACATTGCTGGTTTACCTGAAAATGAAGCAGCGCATTATATTAGCTACTATTTTGCAGGTGCTATGGTTGGCCGTTTCATTGGTGCTGCTGTAATGCAAAAGTTTAATGCCGGTAAGGTACTGGCGTGCCACGGCTTATTAGCAGTACTGCTGGTTGTTATTGCCATGACAGGTGAGGGAAGCCTTGCTATGTGGGCAATTTTACTTGTGGGGTTATGTAACTCTATTATGTTCCCAACCATTTTCAGCCTTGCTCTACATGGCCTTGGTAAGTATACATCAAAAGGCTCAGGCATTTTATGTTTAGCGATTGTAGGTGGTGCGATTATTCCATTACTACAAGGTGTGTTAGCAGATTCTATTGGCGTGCAAATGGCGTTGTTTTTACCTATCGCATGTTATTTATACATTACTTACTTTGCGCTGGTTGGCTCAAAAGTATCGACTCAGACTCAGCAATCTTCATAGGTGTAAAAATGAAATTGAAAAAAACATTCACACTCTTCTCGTTAATGATGGCAGGCGCCAGCATGACAGCTTGCACTGGGCAAGATAAGGTGGCAAACGTGAGCGCTGAGCAAGAAATTTGGCCAAACATCGAAACGGGCATTGCTGCAAATCCAGAAATGGAAGCAAAAATTGCGAAAATGCTGGCAAATATGACCCTTGAGCAAAAAATTGCGCAAATGATCCAGCCAGAAATTCGCGATATTACCGTTGAAGATATGCGCAAATACGGCTTTGGTTCTTACCTTAATGGCGGTGGTGCATTCCCAAATAATGATAAACATGCCAGTGCCGCAGATTGGATTGATCTTGCTGAAAAAATGTATCAAGCCTCAATTGATGACTCGCTTGATGGCAGCTCAATTCCGACTATGTGGGGCACCGATGCCGTGCATGGTCACAATAATGTTATTGGTGCGACACTATTCCCTCATAACATTGGTTTAGGTGCAACAAACAACCCTGAGTTAATCGAAAAAATTGCCGCCGCTACCGCGCAAGAAGTGATGGTAACAGGCATCGATTGGGTATTCGCGCCTACGGTTGCGGTTGTTCGTGACGACCGTTGGGGCCGTACTTATGAAGGTTATTCTGAAGATCCTGAAATTGTGAAAGCATATTCAGCAGCCATTGTTAAAGGGTTGCAAGGTGCGGTTGATGACGACTTTTTATCAGATAAGCGCGTGATCAGTACCGTTAAACACTTTTTAGGTGATGGCGGTACCGAAGGCGGTGATGACCAAGGTAATAACACAGCATCTGAGCAAGAGTTATTTGATATTCATGCGCAAGGGTATGTGGGCGGCTTAGGTGCTGGCGCACAAACTGTAATGGCGTCATTTAATAGCTGGAATGGTGAAAAAATTCACGGTAGCAAATACCTACTTACTGACGTACTAAAAGGCAAAATGGGCTTTGATGGTTTTGTAGTTGGTGATTGGAACGGTCACGGCCAAATTCCAGGTTGTACTAATGGCAACTGTGCACAAGCAGCAAATGCTGGTCTTGATGTGTACATGGTGCCAACAGATGCATGGAAACCTCTTTACGAAAACCTTATCAAACAAGTTAAAAGTGGCGAAATTGCGCAAAGTCGCATCGATGATGCTGTAACACGTATTTTACGTGTGAAAATGCGCGCAGGTTTGTTTGATAAGCCAAGCCCTGCTAAGCGTCCGCTTTCAGGTAAAACAGAGATCATTGGCAGTGCGGAGCATCGCGCAGTTGCAAAGCAGGCAGTGCGTGAATCACTGGTTCTTCTGAAAAATAAACAACAATTGTTACCGCTCGCACCAAGCTCAAACGTATTAGTTGCCGGTCAGGGCGCTGATAACATTGGTATGCAGTCAGGTGGTTGGACAATCACATGGCAGGGTACAGGTAACGAGAATAGCGACTTCCCGGGTGGTTCTTCAATTTTTGATGGCATCAAAAATACGGTTGAGCAAGCCGGTGGTCAGGTTCAATACAATATAAATGGCGAATTTGAAGCTAAGCCAGATGTTGCGATTGTTGTATTTGGTGAGCAACCGTATGCAGAAGGTAATGGTGATTTAGATAACCTTGAATACCAACGCGGTAATAAAACTGATTTAGCCTTACTTAAAAAGCTAAAAGATGCCGGTATTCCTGTGGTGTCGCTATTTATTAGTGGCCGCCCAATGTGGGTGAATGCAGAGCTCAATGCCAGTGATGCCTTTGTCGCAACTTGGTTACCAGGTAGTGAAGGTGATGCAATCAGCGATGTTATCTTTAAAAACCAAGATGGTTCTATCAATCATGACTTTAAAGGTAAGTTATCGTTCTCATGGCCAAACAACCCTGTAGGTAACCAAAACCGTGGCGATAAAGATTACGCGCCACTGCTGCCTTATGGCTTTGGTTTAACTTACCAAGATAAAAACACATTAGCAGATGACTTAAGCGAAAAATCACAAGTCGCCGCTAAATTAGAAGACTTAGTACTATTTGAGCGCGCCGTAAAAGCGCCATGGTCACTGCAACTACAAAGTGGTTCTGAGCTCCAAGCCATGACTAGTAGTCGTGCAGCACTTAATGCTGTTAGCGTAAAAACCTTTGATAAAGATGTACAAGAAGATGCGCGCGCAATCAGCTTTAACGGTAAAGAAGCGGCTGCGGTTCGTTTAATGGCTGCGTTCCCGTCGGATCTTCGTTCATACGTTGAAAAAGCGGGGCAGTTAGAAATGCAAATTAAGGTAGACCAAGCTGCTGATGCGCCGCTGATGCTGGGTATGCAATGTGGTGAAAACTGTGACGGTCAATTTGATATTAGCAAACAGGTTAAAGCAGCAAGTGATTGGCAAACCCTGACAATCGATTTGAGCTGCTTTGCTGAGCAAGGTGTGCAACTTGGACAAGTGTTCTCACCTTGGCAGCTAGCCACTGAAGGTGCATGGCAGGTATCGATTGCTAAATTGAATGTGACAACCTCGAAGAAAAACGATACTGCTATTTCTTGCAACTAACTTTTTTCTCCCTTAATGTTCCTCATGGCTAACAGTTGCTGTCGCATCTGTTAGCCTTTTTTATGTAAAGCCATTATTTGATATAAATTACCTAACGGAGGAATAATGCATAAGGTTAGATTTGCAGATAAAACGTTTTTACCTAGTAAAATCATTTGTGTTGGCCGTAATTATGCAGCACATATTGCAGAGCTTAACAACGAAACGCCTACAAGTATGGTGCTGTTTGCAAAACCAAATAGTGCTATCACCGATTCCCTCAATAGTGAACACTTAGGTGAGACTTTACATTACGAAACAGAGCTTTGTTTTTTAGTTAAAAATAAGCAACTGGCTGCGGTTGGGCTTGGGCTTGATTTAACCAAGCGAGACCTACAAAGCACGCTTAAAGAAAAAGGCCTCCCCTGGGAGCGCGCAAAAGCATTTAATGGTTCAGCGCTTTTTACTGAGTTTGTTGCTGTTAATTCCAACTTACATTATCAATTTAGTCTAAAGATTGATGATAAAGACACTCAACTAGGCGATACAAAGTTAATGCTGCATAACGCAGAGCAAATCTTAGCTGAAATCAGTGAATTTATGGACCTAGAAGATGGCGACATCATTATGACAGGCACGCCTGAAGGTGTAGGGAAGGTTGTCGCTCATTCAACCTTTGTGGTAACACTTATGGATGGTCAGCAGGCGTTGCTATCTCATCAGTGGCAGGCTCTTTAAGCGGTTCTATAATGTAGCGCTGATAATATGTTGAAAACTCAGGAAAGCTTTGTTCGAGCCAAACTCGTTGACTTTGCTGATATCTCTCGCTTGGCAATACCTTGTTTTTCAGTGCCTCATTAATTTCTGTAAGCACTTTTTCGGCATAATTATTAGGTGCATTCGTTGAGCAACCAATGGCGCCAAAAACCACATTCTGAGCCGGATTAACAATGTTGAGTTTTTGAATATTCTGTTGGTTTTGTTGATTGTAATAATCAGCAACAAATGGGTAATCAATCGTGTAATCAATGTAGCCATGTTCTAACTGCGATAGTAGCGCTTGGTTTGCATGGCTGCCAGTGCCACTTAATGCTGCACTTTCATAAAGCTTGGTATTTTTCGCTATAGTATCAAGCTTACTGCCAAACTTTCGCGCATCATTTTGCCCAAACATAAAATTTGCATCAGTCAATAATGAGATTAATGACACTGGGTTACCGTGTTTTTGCTTAATTTTTAGTGCTTTTTCTTTGGTACTTAATACGCTAAAGGGTGGGTACACTGTGGTTGGGATTGAGTAAGTAGCACGGTTGGTTTTTTTATCACGATGGATCATGCAGGCATAGCAGGCAAGATGTCCTTCGTCGAGATATTTGCTCAAACGTTTTGGTGGTAATAGTGATTTTTGGTGCTTAAAGTTTGGCATCGCTTCAATCAGCTGGTCGGTTATATTGTTACATAAGCCACCAAAAGGATATTGCTCTGATTTATCAAGAAAAAAAGGTTTGTTATCAGTTTCAAGCCAGGTAATAGAGAGCTTGTCGGAGGCATGAGTAATGGGAGCAAGTAATACCCCTGCAACTACGCATACTACTTGTTTTATGTATTTACTCATTAACAACCTACATAGTGAAACACTATGAATAACTATACACTAAAGTATGGGTAAAGTTGTAGGTAGAGTATAAAAATGATGAATAAGTATTAATAAGCCTGTCAGGTAACAGGCTTATACTAATGCAAATAATTGCTTAGAAAGGCATAGGATAGCGGGTAAATACATCAGCGATTTTATTGTTAGCTTCATCGCTTAATTGCACCGAGAAAGCATCGATATTTTCTTTTAACTGCGCCATTGAGGTTGCACCTATAATTGTAGAGCTTACGCCATCCACTTGATCACACCAAGCCAATGCAAGTTGTGAAGGTGTTAAATTAAAGGCGTTAGCAATTTCAACATATTCAGCAATCGCAGCCCGTGATTGTGCTGTGTCTCTAAATAAGCCATTACGTTGCACTAGCGTCCAACGACTACCTTCAGGGCGAGCACCATTTAAGTACTTACCACTTAGCATGCCGCCACCTAGTGGTGACCAAGGTAGGTAAGCAATATCTTCATGAATACATTGTTCAATTAAATACGGCCAATCTTTGGCGTGCAATAAACTAAATTCGTTTTGAATCGATACCATGCGCGGAAGGTTATGCTGCTCACTTAAGCGTAAGTACTGGCTGATGCCCCAAGGTGTATCGTCTGATAAACCACAGTGCTTAATTTTACCAGCCTTGATACAGTCATTCAGCCCTTCAAGAATATCTAACATACCCGCGATATTTTGCTCAGTGTCAGCCTCAGAGAAGCACACTTTACCTGGCCACTGTTTACCAAAGTGCGGTGATGTTCGGTTTGGCCAATGTAATTGGTATAAATCGATAACCTCAGTTTGTAAGCGTTTAAGAGATGCATCAACGGCTTCAACCACAGCTTGGCGAGTAATATCGCCGGCATCGCGTACCCAAGGTAAGCCGTTACCCGCAATTTTAGTGGCAATGACAAGATCATCGCGTTTGTCTTTATTACGCGCTAACCAATTACCAATGATCTCTTCTGTCTTACCGTAGGTGTCTGGAGAAGGTGGTACGGCATACATTTCGGCGGTATCAATAAAGTTAACGCCTTTATCTAATGCATAGGCGATTTGTTCATCGGCATCGGCTTGGTTGTTTTGCATACTCCATGTCATGCTACCTAAGCAAACACGAGATACATCAATACCACTTCGACCAAGTGGGCTATAAAGCATAATAGATCCTTGTTAATCGCTAGAATGGGCTTTAAGTGCAGTTAATAACTTATCATTTAACTGCGCTTTTTTACCCGTTTTAAAATTAAACATAACCACCTGTGATGAGCCAATGGTTGTTACTGCGTCTTGGCTTTCACTAAATACAGTGTAATGCATCATAAAACGATCTTGTTCAATGTCACTAATCTTTACACCAACATGCACAGTATCAGGAAATGTCACCGGGCGTTTATAGCGGGCGTTGTTTTCGCTGATCACCGGACCCACACCTGTTACTTGTAAATCTTTAAGAAAGCCGAGTTGAGTAAAAAAATCGATACGGGCTGTTTCAAAGTAGCGAAAATACACCACATTATTGACGTGCTGCAGGGCATCCATTTCGCCCCATGCAACATTAATTTTTGTTCTGATAGGGTGTTGTTCTATAAACGATTGCATAGTAAATCTTCGTTGATTGTGAGAAATCTTAGGTTAGCAATATGCTGCTTTTAGCTCAAGGAAATTAGAAAGCTCAGTAGATTGTGCTAGATTTATAAGTTCACGCTTACGTAAAGTGTGAGCAAAATGAACACACATTAAAGGACCTTAATTATGCAGCAACTAACCTTGAGGGTGATAAAGTGGATTGCACTTTTCATCTTGCTAGCTCTAGCTTTGCTCTGTTATAGCATGGGCACAATGTCAGGATTTATCGCTTTAATTGTCGTGGGCTTGTTATTAGAAGCCGCGTTTTGGTTATTTGGTTCACGGCTTATTAGCCGTAAAAAACCAAACCAACAAACAAGCCAAACCTCTTAGCTTGCACTCTCAGGAAGTTTAAATATAATAACTGTATATATAAACAGTTGTTGTATTCCTGATGAAAAAATTCATTCACATCGATATGGACTGCTTTTATGCAGCCGTTGAGATGCGTGATAACCCCGCGCTTGCCAATGTGCCACTGGCTATAGGTGGTAATAGTCGTCGCGGGGTGCTTTCAACTGCTAATTATATTGCCCGTAAATATGGTGTGCGCTCGGCGATGTCGAACTATCACGCCAAACAACTGTGCCCCGATCTGGTTATCGTGCCCGGACGAATGCAGGTTTATAAAGAAATCTCCACGCAAATTCGCGCCATTTTTGCAAAGTACACAGACCTTATTGAGCCGTTATCGTTAGATGAAGCCTACCTTGATGTAACCGACAGTACTGCGTGCAAAGGCAGTGCAACTCTGATGGCAAAGCAAATCCGCCAAGAAATCTATGACACCACCGGACTAACAGCCTCTGCGGGCGTCGCGCCAATTAAGTTTATTGCCAAAATAGCTAGCGATGAAAATAAGCCTAATGGTCAGTTTGTGGTATTGCCTGATGAGGTTGATGACTTTTTAGCGAGTTTACCGCTTGGTAAAATCCCTGGCGTAGGCAAGGTGACATTAGAAAAGCTGCAACTTAAAGGGCTTTACACAGGGGCTGATGTGCGCGCGAAAGGGGTTAATTGGATGCAGCAGCACATTGGTAATTTTGGCGTGTCTTTATATCAAAAGTGTGCAGGCGAGTACGTTGGCAAAGTGTCAACTGAGCGAGTACGAAAGTCGCTCAGTGTTGAGCACACCTATGAATACAACAAAAATAACTTAGATGAGTGTCTAAGTCAGTTACCCCGCTTGATGGATGAATTAACACGTCGTCTTGATAAACAACAATTAAACAACCGCATCAATAAATTATCGGTGAAGGTCAAGTTTGCCAATTTTGTCGTGACCAGTGCCGATCAAAGCCACCATCAATTAGACGAACGCATTTTTGCTGAGTTAATGAGTAAAGCTTATGAGCGAGGTAACAACCAGCCAGTACGCCTGTTAGGAATAGGTGTCGGAATAAAGAGTCAGGCTCACGAGCATTTTCAGCTGAGTATATTAGACTAAAGGTTAACACCTTGGTGCTTGAAAGTTTGTTAGTGTCTAGTTGGGGTGCTAGGCCTGCCTAGTTCAACACCTTAGACAACATTATAACTTAATAAGAGAGATGACTATGCAATCGGTCGTAATCGTGCTGCTCGGAATAGTCGGTATGTTGTTCGGATGGTTCTTTTATTCGAAATTCATCGCCGAAAAAATATTTAAAATGGATGATAATTTTGTCACACCCGCTCATGAACTTGAGGATGGTGTGGATTATGTGCCAACTAACAAAGTTGTGTTATGGGGCCACCATTTCACCTCTGTCGCAGGTGCTGCGCCAATTGTTGGCCCTGCCATTGCCGTATACTGGGGCTGGGTGCCTGCGGTACTGTGGGTAGTATTTGGTACTATCTTTTTTGCTGGTGTTCACGACATGGGCGCTCTATGGGCCAGTGCGCGTAACAAAGGCAAATCAATGGGCGCTTTATCTGAAAGCGTAATTGGTAAACGCACCCGTGCATTATTTATGATTGTGGTGTTCTTAGTACTACTGATGGTGAATGCGGTATTTGGTGTGGTGATTGCCAAGTCATTTGTATCGCAACCCAACGCGGTATTCCCAGCTTGGTCAGCGATTGTCGTGGCCTTAGTTATTGGTCAGTTGCTACGCCGTAAAGTGTCGTTAATTCCGCTTTGTTTAATTGGTGTGGGAATTCTTTATTACACCATTTACCTTGGTAGTGGTATGCCGATTTCATTACCTGATGAAATGTTTGGCTTAAGTGCGAATGCCAACTGGATCATCATCTTATTTATCTATGCAGCCATTGCTTCATTATTGCCAGTATGGATGCTTTTACAGCCACGCGATTTCATTAACGGTATGCAGTTATTGGTTGGTTTAGTATTACTATATGGTGCGGTTTTTGTGTCAATGCCGGATATCACAGCGCCTGCGTTTAATACTCAAACGGCGGTTGATACACCAAGTATAATTCCATTGCTATTTGTGACCATAGCTTGTGGTGCGGTATCGGGTTTCCACGGTATTGTGTCTTCAGGTACCAGTTCTAAGCAGCTTAACAAAGAAACCGATGGTCGCTTTGTGGGTTACTTAGGTGCAGTAGGCGAAGGTATGCTTGCGCTTATTACACTAGTTGCAGTAAGTGGTGTTGCACTTGCGGTATCTCCTGAAGAATGGCACGAAATTTACAGTCACTTAGGTGCTGGTAGTGTGAGCGCCTTTATTAATGGTGGTGCTAACTTAATTGAAAGTGGTTGGGGTATCTCGCAAGAGGTGGCATCAACTTTACTTGCCGTAATGGTGGTCTTGTTTGCGGGGACTACGATGGACTCTGGCGTGCGCCTGCAGCGTTATATCATTCAAGAGTGGGGTGATATTTATAATATCAGCATCATTCGTAATGGTATTGTAGCTACACTCATTGCAGTACTTAGCTGTTTACTGCTTGCCTTTGGTGCTGGTGGCGCTGACGGTAGCGGCGGTATGATTATTTGGCCATTATTCGGTTCGACTAACCAAATCTTAGCAAGCTTAACCCTACTGGTTATCTCGGTAATGCTTATTAAAGCGAATCGCCCGGCTAAATACACCTTGATCCCAATGAGCTTTGTATTAGTTATGGCGTTCTTTGCTGGGGTTATTAAACTGGGCGAGTACTATCAACAAGGTAACTGGTTACTGGTGACACTTGATTTGTTAGTACTGGTTGTGAGCGTACTGGTTATGCTTGAAGCTTGGTCTGTAATTGTTAAGCATCGTAAAGACTCAGCAGACATTACAGAGCAGTAAACTTAGCTTGCCAGCCATATCGTAAGCTGTCTTACTTGGCTGGCAATAGCGCTCTAAATCAATGATAATAAGGTCCTATGTTTCTAACAGCAGGACCTTTTTTATGGCATACCCTCATGCAGTTGCAGCCCCGCAATTAGCGGATGCAAATCACGATGCATTGATTATTATCGGTGATGATTTCTCTTCTTTAGCAGATGCAAGCTTAAGCCAAGCTATTAGCGCTCAACAAGCTGTAGACGCACGTATTGGCAAACAAGTGACATTACTTGTTATTGACTCTAAACGCGTTATTTTAGCGCCTACAGGCCCTCTAAATCGTGATTATGATGATGTACGTCGTTACTTTGATGCCGCGAAGCAAGGTGTACTAGAGGCGAAAGCATCAGGTAGCACTCAGCCTGCAATTTTACTTGCTAACGTAAATCAAGATAGCCGTTACAAGCATGCCCTTGAAGTGGCTTATTTAGGTGCTTGCCAAGCGCTTTGGCAACCACTTGAGGCACGTGAGTTTCACGGCCAAGCGATTGAACCAATTAGCCAAATTAGCCTAGTGGGTGCAGATGAGGCAATGAGCAAAGCGCTTAATGCTATTGCTGCAGGTCAATATGCTGCACGTGATTTATGTGGTACCGAACCTGAGCGTATGGCACCACCTCGCTTTGCTGATTACTGCGTTGAGTTATTTGCTGATAGTAAGGTGTCTGTTGAAGTGATTTCAGATATCAACACTATCGATAAAGATTACCCAATGATGAGCACCGTAGCGCGCGCATCTTACGCTGTTGAGCGTCATCACCCACGTGTTGTAAAACTAGAATACGTGCCTGAAGGCGACGTTGAGCGTACCTTAATGTTTGTTGGTAAAGGTTTAGTTTACGATACCGGTGGTGCAGACCTTAAAGTGGGTGGCTTTATGGCAGGTATGAGCCGCGATAAAGGCGGTGCAGCTTCGGTTGCTGGCTTTATGAAATCTGTGGCTGACTTTGCACCAAAAGGCGTAAAAGTGATTGCTTACTTAGCCGTAGTTCGTAACTCAATTGGTTCTGATTGTTTTGTTCCTGATGAAATCATTACCAGCCGTGAAGGTGTGCGTGTTCGTATCGGTAATACAGATGCTGAAGGCCGTTTAGCAATGGGTGACCTATTAAGCGAAATGAAAGATCGTGCTTTAAACGAAGTAAATCCAGAGCTATTCACTGTTGCAACACTAACAGGCCACGCAGCTCGTGCGATGGGTCCTTACAGTGCGTATGTTGAAAATGGTCCAGCTCGCGCAGCGAAAATTTCACGCCAAATTGCTGACTTAGGCGATTTATGGGCAGATGGCGCCGAAGTATCTCGTAGCCGCCGTGAAGATTATGACTTTATTCGTCCTCGCACGTTAGCTGACGATGTATTATCAAGTAACAATGCCGCTTCTGCAGTGACAGCTCGTGGTCACCAGTTCCCAATGGCATTCTTAGCGATTGTTGGTGGTTTAGATAAACATGGTACTGAATCAGCGCAACCATTACCGTATGTTCATATGGACATCGCAGGTAGCGGCGTAGAAGGCGGTGATTGGCAACATGGTAAGCCTACCGCAGCAACAGTAAGCAGCTTATTCGCTCGTTATTGTTTATAAGCTAGAAGCTATAAGTTTTTAGTTTTAAAAGCCCCGCACTGCAATGCGGGGCTTTTTTGTGGTGTTAGTCGAGCTTGAAGCGGTTAACGACATCACTTAACGCTTGCGAGCTTTGTTTTAAGTTTTCACTGGCGTTCGAGAGTCCTTCGGTATTCGACAGTGATTGTTCGGTTGATTGTGAAAGCTCATTAATCCGTAAATTAACCTCATCTGCGGCGCTGGTTTGTTGCTCGGTAGCTCGGGCGATTTGGCTGTTCATATCTTTAATAATAGAGACAAGTCGCTCAATCTCACTCAATGAGCTATTTGCTTCACCTGCTTGTGAAACTGTTTCGGTTGATAACTGTTGGCTTGCTGATACAGCATCAACAGCAGCTTGTGCGCCAGTTTGTAGTTTACTGATCATGGCTTGAATTTCATCAGTACTTTTACCTGTGCGACTTGCTAATGTACGCACTTCGTCAGCCACTACGGCAAAGCCCCGACCTTGTTCACCAGCTCGGGCCGCTTCAATGGCAGCATTGAGTGCCAGTAAGTTGGTTTGCTCAGCAATACTTCGGATAACATCAAGTACTGAGCCAATGTTGTTACTCTCTGCAGCAAGATCCGCCGTTACCTTACTCACTTGTTCAATATTATGCGACAGGGTTTCAATGGCGGTGATGGTCTTGTTGAGAACCTGCTTGCCCGCTTCGGCATTTTGTGCCGCTTCATTAGCGGCATGTTCAGCTTGGTCGGCATTTTGACTAACATCGTGAATTTGATGAGTCATTTGTTCCATCGCGGTTGCTACTTGAGTTGAGCTATCGTTTTGTAGCTCAATAAAGGAGTGATTGGTTTTACTGGCATCATCAACGCTATGGGCAAACTGATTTACTTGCTCGGCATTGTGGGCAACATGTTTCAGTGACTCACGCATTTTTGCGGTGTACAAGTTAAAGTAGCGCGACAAACGAGACACTTCGTCATTGCCATTTTCATCAAGCTTTTGGGTTAAGTCGCCTTCACCTTGTGAGATGTCTTTCATCATGTCGGCGGCAAGTTGGGTTGGGCGAAGAATACTATTGGCAATTAGGTAGCTTAGCGCAACCAGTAGAGCAATGATCACCACTGCGGTGATAATGACATGAGTACGAAGCGAAGAGAATGCCTCTTCAATGGTATCAATGTAGACACCAGAACCAACAATCCATTGCCATTTATCAAAGCCTTTTACGTAGGCAATTTTATCAACCGGCTTATCTTTACCTGGCTTTGGCCACTTGTAGGGAATAAAACCTTCACCTTGTTTTTTGACGATATTAACCATATCGACAAATAACAACACGCCATCTGGATCTTTACTGCCCGCTAGCGATTTACCATTTAATTCGGGCTTAAATGGGTGCATGACCATCACGGGTTGATAGTCGTTGATCCAAAAGTAATTGCTGTTGTCATAACGTAGTGCAGAAATTGTTTCGAGGGCTGCTTGTTTGGCTTGTTGCTCACTCAGCTTACCTTGCTCAAACAACGCATAATTATGCTCAATAATAGAGTAAGCAGACTCAACAAGGTTTTGGGTTTTTATGTATTGCTCTTGCTTTAGCGAGCTGTATTGCTGAGTTAAACTCGAGACGCTTAAAAATATCAGCCCTATCACGACCACACTCACTAACATGGCGAGGCGCTGAAAAATTGTAAAACGGCGTAAATTCATGTGTATTCCTTCGTCATGCCCATAGGAGCAATGTATTAAGCGTAGCTAAAATAGGTCGAAAATCTAGTTAAATAGTAGAATACATTGAGACAAAAAAAAGGCTGATTTAACAATCAGCCTTTAGTCTAAGTTACCGAAATTAAACGTGATTACTCCACGTTAAAGTGTCGGTTGAAGAAACTGGTGATGGTTTGGTGTAAGTGCGTTTGTACGCTCTTGCCACGTAAACTGTGTTTTGAACCCGGGTAAGTCATCATTTCGAACTGCTTTTCTTGATCTTGCAGTTGTTTGAATAATTTAGTGGCGTGAGTGAATAACACGTTATCATCTGCCATACCGTGGTAAATCATCAGTGGGCCTTTTAAGCCTTCGGCATATGGGAAAACTGCACTTGCTTCGTAACCTTTCGCGTTAGTTGCAGGGTGACCTACATAACGTTCAGTGTAGTGAGTGTCGTAAAGTGCCCAATCAGTTACTGGCGCACCAGAAACACCGGCTTTGAAGTAGTCGCCCGCTTTAAACATAGTCATAAGCGCCATATAACCACCGTAGCTGTGGCCATAAATACCAATACGTTCAGGGTCAACGTAATCAAGGGTACGTAAGAACTCGACACCTTTGATTTGGTCTGCCACTTCAGCAACACCTAAGTGCTTATAAATCACGTCTTCAAACTTTTTACCACGGTTGTATGAACCACGGTTATCAAGTTGGAAAATAACATAGCCTTGTTGTGCCATGTACTGGAAGTATAAGTTTTTACTACGCCAGCTGTTCGTTACGCGCTGAGCATGAGGGCCGCCATAAACGTTAACAATAACTGGGTGCTTTTTACCATCTTGGTAATTAGTTGGCTTGAATAAACGGTAATGCATGATTTGTCCGTCTTCAGCCTTTAACGTGCCGTATTCAGGCGTGATCAAATCAGCTAGGTAAGGCGTTAATGGGTGTGACTTATCTAACTTGTTTTCTTCAAGCCAAGTGATAAATTCGCCATTAATTTTACGTAATGCTGCAGAGCCAGGCTTATTCACTGATGAGCTGTTATCGATAAAGGTTTTGTTATCTTTGGCAATCACCACATTATGGTAAGCACCTAGCTCAGTTACGCGTTTAATTTCGCCTTTTTTGAATAGCGGTACGCTGTAAAGGTGGCTCTCAAGTGCTGTATCTTTGCGACCTGCAAAATAAACGATGCCTTTTTTCTCATCGATACCTTTTAAGCTATCAACAACCCATTCACCTTGGGTGATTTGACGGATCATTTCACCGTTTGTGCGGTATAAATAAAGGTGTTTAAAACCGTCGCGCTCAGATGCCCAAACGAAATGTTTCTTATCGTTTAAGAACTGCAAATCAAAGTGCAGGTTAATCCAAGTATCACTGGTTTCTGTTAGGGCAACGGTTTGTTTTTTAGTGTCGCTATTATAAAAACGTAACTCTAAGTTATGTTGCGAGCGGTCTTGCCATTGATAAGAAAGTGTTTTGTTATCTTTTAACCATTTTGCGCGAGCGATATAAATATCTTGATCTTCGCCTAAATCAACCCAGTCAGTTTTTTGATTGTTGATGCTTACAACACCTAACTGAATTTTAACGTTGTCGGTACCTGTAAACGGGTAGCGTTGATTAAATAGCTTTACTTCATCGGCGTAAATTTCATTACGGATCGCTTCTTTTACTGGGCTTTCATCAACACGGGTATAAGCGATTTTAGACTCATCACCAGACCACCAGTAGCCAGTCATTCGACCCATTTCTTCTTGCGCAACAAACTCGGCCATACCGTTTTTAATAACGCCGCCACCATCTTTACTTAATTGGATTTCTTGACCCGTTTTTAAGTTAAGTGCGTAGAGGTTTTGCTCACGAATAAACGACACATAATGGCCTTTAGGTGAGAAACGTGCATCGGTTTCAAATGCTTCAGTGTCGGTTAGTTTACGGCTTTTAGCTGAGGCAAGCTCATAATAGTAAAGGTCGCCATTAAGCGGGAATAAAAGCGCTTTACCGTCTTTTGACCATTTATATTCTAAGATCCCTTTACCAAAAATACGTTGGCGCTCACGGCGTGCTTTTTCTTCATCAGATAAGTTTTCTGGACCAGAAAATAGTGCAGCAGAGTCAACTAATAAGCGGTTTTTGTTATCTTTTAAGTTGTATTCCCATAAGTCGTAGCGATTGTAATCATCGGTTTTACCTTGCAGGTAAGTTACACGACTGCCATCTGGAGAGAATTTAAGTTGTACAGGCGCTTTACCTGCTAAGCTTGGATCGTCAAAAATACGTTCAAGAGTGAGTGGTTCAGCGGTCACACTGAATGCTGTTGCCACCACTGGCAAAGCAAGTGAGAGAGATTTAATTTTTTTTAGCACAGGAGTACCTTCGCTCGAATAAAAACTGCCACGATGGTAATGGTAAGCTTAGGCAACTGCAACAAAATGCTATAAAGTAGGGTTTGTTTACCCAATATCAAAGGATTTACTGATGAAAAATACTGATACGCCGTTTTCTTTGGCCCCAGAACTACAACGCGATTGCATTGAGCTTGCTGATTGGCCACTGTGTAAAGTATTGCTGATGAATGATAGCCAATACCCTTGGTTTATTTTAGTGCCAAGAGTTGCTGGCGTTAAAGAGATTATCGACCTTTCTGAAGAGCTACAAATTACCTTATTACAAGAGTCGGGCAAACTGAGTAAACTATTACAACAGGTGTTCAACCCAGACAAACTCAATGTAGCAGCACTAGGGAATATGGTACCGCAATTACATGTTCATCATATTGCGCGTTTCACAACTGATGCAGCTTGGCCAACACCAATTTGGGGTAAATTACCAGCAGTACCTTATAGCGACGAACAAATTGCCGCATTAAAAGCGCATTTTTAAACTGTTTGTTCTAGCAAGATTGGACTAAGCTAAATGGATGATGCACGAAGGGGTACAGAATAAATGAAACACACAGTGTTTGCCGTGTTGCTTATTCTTAGCTCTTTTTCTTGTTTTGCAAAAAGCTATTACTTTGTTGGTAGCCACTTTCCTGCCATTTTAGAGCAAGATCAACAAGGCACAGTGATTGGCTTGGGTGCCGATATTGCTCACGAAATTTGCAGGCGTTTAGGGCATGAGTTGGTAATTGATATCATGCCACTAAAACGCGCTCTAAAAATGGTAGAGCAAGGTCAGGCTGATGCCATTATTGGTCCTTACAAATCCATTATACGTCAGCAGTATATGCAATTTAGTGACTTGCCCTTTTACGAAGACCCGATTGTTTTATATACCAAAAAGAACAATGATGTGACTTGGGTTGGAAACTTTGCCAGCCTTCGTAAAGATATTATTGGTACAATTCGAGGTTGGAACTATGGTCCTGAATTTAAGCGTAACGAGGCAAATTTATCGCTATCTGAAGTGGGTAATGTGCGGGCTAGCTTTTTACAATTGATGCATAACCGAGTTGACTTAATTCTTACCCATCCTCGGGCTGCAAAGCCTGTGATCGACAGTTTAGATATAGCAGATAAAGTGATTATGTTATCGCCGCCAGTGACGGTTAATCAGGGCTACTATGGCTTTAGTAAACAACGCGAACTCGATGAATTTATTGATGCTTTTAATGCCGAGTTTCAAAAAATGCTGATCAACGGGGATATTGTAGAACTAAACTCCAAATATGGTTTGAACTTCGTTGCACACTAGTCGTGTTTTACTCGATTTCAGGCAACAAAAAACGCTGCAATTGCAGCGTTTTTTGTTAGAGAAGAATAAGGCTTAAAGACCTAATACTTCTTTACCTTGTTTGAAAGTAACATCAACAGGGATGTTAGCTTGGCTTAGTTTTTCTAAGTCTTTAGCTAGTTCAGCTTTGATGTCGCCATGAGTTGCGATTAGCTGATCAACTTTTTGGTAATCACCGTCACCTTGAATAGTAAGGATTAGGTTAGATAGTTTCTCCATTGCTTGGCTCATTTTCTCCATGTTAACGCTGTATAAGCCGTCAGCATTTTTAGAGAATGCACCTTCTTCAGCGAAGAAGTTAAAGCGGATCATGTTCGCTTTACCGTGTGCGCTTGATGCACCAAAACGCACTGAGCGGAAGATACCAGCCATAAAGGTAATGTAGTAATCTTCTAACGTACCGTCAGTGATCTCGCCTTTCTTAAGTAATTGCTCAACCATGTAAAGACCTAAGATATCCGCTTTACCTTCTTCAAGGGCACTTGCATGCTCTTGCAATGATTGGCGAACAGTTCCTTTACCAGTAATGGTGTTTTTAATACCTAAACCGTGCGCTACTTCGTGGAACATAGTGTTTGCGAAGAAAGCATCAAAGGTAATGTGTTTACGCTGCTCAGGAACAATTAGCTGCTCTGAAATTGGCACTAAGATTTTATCGAATTTAGCGCGCATTGCGTTTTTAAGCTGTAAACGACGAGTGCCTTTTTCTAGCTGAACTTGTTCATCATTTGGCAGGTTGATAGCAATTGTTTTACTACCTGCATTTGAGTGGCCTGCGTAATAAACAACATCATAAGCATTTAGGTCAGCATCAGAGCCTGGGACTTCTTGCTTGTATTTTTCGTCTACAGGTAAACCTTTTTGTAGCTCAGGTAAGAAAGCGGCAAATTTAGCTAAACGCTCGCTCCATGCTAAATCTTTAATTAATACATAAGATTCATACGCTGCACGGTAACCAAATAATTGATCTTCATAGGTTTCGATAGGGCCAATAACCACGTCAATTGGGTTATTTTTCATATCCATCCACGCAAAATCAGATGGTTGGAAGTCATCACTTACTAGTGCGTCTGCGCGCATGCTTAGGTAGTTAGCAAATTCTTTATCATCAGCCAATTTACTTGCTTCGCGTAATAAATTAGCTGCTTTTTCTAGCTCTTGTGCGTACTCAACCGAGTAAGCCACGCTATAAAGAAGGCCTTTTTCATCGCGCTTGATCACTGAGTAAAGACCGGTTTTGTCATCAACGATTGCGTTGTTTAATTCTTCTTTTGTGATATCGCTCGGGTAAAATTCAGCGCCTAAAGGCTTTTCTTCATAGCCTGACAAGAATACTTGGTCACCGTTTAAGCGATCCCAAGGGCCGTAGTTGATATCTGCAAACTTCTGAACTTTTTCATCATTAATTTTTGCTAAGAAAGCGTCTTTGCTCTCACCAAATGCTTGGCGCCAAAATAGCTCATCCATGATTTTTGAGGCATCGATTAACTTGCCAATCATTTGCTTCTGGTTATCGCTTAAGTGGCTAAGGTCAGAAGTAAGCGTAAAGTCAGTGTAAATGTCTAAGCGGCTTTTCTCAGCATTGATAAGTTGTGGGTTGTTTTGTTCAGTAGTTTGCTTTGTTTGCTCTGCAGCAGGCTTAGTTTGAGAAGTGGTAGCTTGCTGGTCAGAACATGCACCAAGGAAAACAGCACCTGATAAGATAAGTGCTTGGCTAATTTTATTTAATGTCATTTTTTTGCCCGTTAAAAAAGTGAGAGTCATTGCTTAGAAAACAAAAAGTCTATGCATTAAAGCAAACCTGACATATATATGGCAAGTTTACAGCACTAGAAGCAATATTTATTAGGGCGTGTTGACCTTTGTGGATTAAAATTTGTTCACTCTAGGGGCGATTTAATCGCGGCGCGAGATTTGTAACCTAGTGGGCTAAGTAAAAATCGAGCAAAGCTACCGCGTCCTGCTCACGCCCCTTACCTACATCCATGTAGGTAACAAAGAGTTAATCGCCCCTAGGAAGAACCTGAAGGGCAGCGCGTGTTTGGCATTGATGCTGCGTTATCGCCTATTTATGTGGAACAACCACACTACATAGGCTCTGCCTTGCCTAAATACCAAACACACTGCTGCAAAATTAATCACAAAAGGTCAACACGCCCTAGTTAGTTAAAAAATATAAAAAATAGATAATTTCTGTGAATTTCTTAACTTTAGCGCTAAGTTAGACAATACTAAAACTATAACTAATCTAATAATGTCAGTCATTAGTCTGTCTTTGTTTAGGCGGGCTAACCCAAGAGGATGGCACACATATGTCAACAGAAAATGCATTACTGACCATATTGGTCGACAGAATAAATAATGACACTTTAGTGTTACCTACCTTACCAGAAGTTGCAGTGAAGGTAAGGCAAGCCGCGGATAACCCCGAGGTAAACTTGATGGATATGGCAGATGTCATCTCTCATGATCCGGCATTATCAGCACGAATGATCAAAGTCGCCAACAGTGCATTTATGGGGCGCTCAGTTAAAGTTACAAATCTACACCAAGCTGTAACACGAATTGGTCTACGTCAAATTAAGAACATTGCAACTGCAATGGCAATGGAGCAGCTGTTTGTATCGCATAATGAGCTTATCAAAGGCTATATGGACAAGGCATGGCAGAAAACCCTCAAAGTAGCATGTCACTCAATTACCTTGATGGACTTCTTCTTACGCAGAAATAAGCATACATCATTGAATCGCGACACAATTACCTTAGCGGCATTGGTTTATAACATTGGCGTACTGCCCATTTTAACAGAAGCTGAAAAGCACCCCGAGGTGTTCGCAAACCCAAGTTTCCTTGCTCATGCCATTCAAAAGCTGGGTGGTAAAGTAGGTGGCGCAATTATGCGTGCTTGGGGCTTTACTGATGAGTTTGTAGAAGTAGCTGAAAGCTGGGCAAATCCAAACTATCGTCCAGAGCATATTTGCTATGTTGATTTTATTCGTATTGGCGCGATTTTAGAAGGCATCTTACAGGTGTCTGATAAGTCTGCGGCATTGCAAACTTACATGGACAAAGGCGTGATTGAATCACTAGATATGTTCAGTGACGATGAATATAACGATATGCTTAATGAAGTAAAAGCAATTTTTACTGAATAACTTTAACAAAAAGCGCGACTTAGTCGCGCTTTTAAATTAATTAACTCTCAGATTAATTTTATAAATCTTCTGCGTCGCCTAAGCCTTGAGTCAGCTCTTCTAGCAATTGCTTAATTTCTTCTGACGCTAGGATAAAGTCAGCATCAAGTTTGACCGCCATATCTTCTTTTGGGATGTCGGCGTTTTCTTCTTTTAATGTTTCTGAGTAGCTTAAACGCTTAATTGAACCATCGTTTTGTAGCATGAACTTAACGCGTTCTTGCCAATCAAGAGCCAGCTTAGTTACGCGCTTACCATTCTCTAAGTGTGACTTTACTTCGTCGCATGATAAGTCATGGCCTTTTAATTTAACCTGAGCGCCACTGTCATCGGCTTCTTCAAGCTCTGCATCATTACCGATAGAAAAGCCTTCAGGGGTACTGAAATTAGTTAACCAGTCAGTTAAAAATACATCTAAATCGTAATTCGCAAATGCAGGTACGACAGGTAACGTGCCAAGTGATTTACGTAATAGGGCTAAAAGCTCTTCTGCTTTATTAAAGCTTGCGCTGTTAACCACAACCCAGCCATTCTTTTGATCAATAAACGCAAACTGTAGGCTCGATTTTTTGAATGCTTGAGGTAGTAAAGTGTGCAGAATATTTTCTTTTAGTTCGTCTTTTTCTTTTTTCTTTACTGGGCGGTTTTCTTCAGCTTCGATTTGCTCTACTTTCTCTGCAACCAATTCGTTGATAACGGCAGCTGGCAGTACTTTTTCTTCACGTTTAGCACATACTAAAATGCTGTCTTGAGAGAAATGAGATAGGGTTTGACCATGTTTACCAAAGGCTTTTGTCCAACCGAAAGTTGAAAGCTCTTGGCCTGTACATGAGCGGAACAAGTCTTGTTCTAGGGCTTTGTCGAAGTCTTCTTGAGAGTATGAAACGTCTTGTTTAAAACGGTAACAGATAAGGTTACTAAACCACATAATTAGGCTAATCCTTTCAATAAATTTGCCCAATCATAGCAATAAAAAACTGATGCCGAAATGAATCATTTCGGCATCAGCGTTAATTGCTTATGAGTTAAACATTGAAAGTGGCTTTGGCATGTTTTTCGGAAAACTAATATGGTAGTGCAAGCCTTTACCGACTTCGCTTGATACCTCAATATCGCCACTCAGGGTTTGCTTAACAAGGTTAAAAGTAATATGTGTGCCCAAGCCACTGCCGCCTTGGTCGCGCTTGGTTGTAAAGAATGGGTCGAATAGCTTTTCTAACTGCTCTTTTGATACGCCATTACCATTGTCTTTAAAGTCGATAACGACTTCGTCATCTTCTTCTTTGATCACAATATCAATGATGCCACTTTCAATCCCTTCGAAACCATGAATGAGTGAGTTCATAATCAAGTTTGTAAAAATTTGACTAATCGCACCCGCAGGCAGGTTAAGTGTTAAATCATCAGGGCAATCTAAATTAATATGATGCGATGTTTTCTTAAGCTTTGGATGGAGTGAGCGGATCACTTCACCTAAATACTCTTTAAAATTAATGGTACGTACTGCTTCACTGGCTTGGTCTACTGCAATTTGCTTAAAGCTTGCAACCAGCTCTGAAGCTCGGTCTAGGTTACTAGTCAGTAGGCTAGTACTTTGTTTGGCGTCATTAATAAACTCTTCAAGCGCTTTTGGCGATAGGGTTTTTTCTTTATATGCCGCTTCAATTTGGTCCAAGCGTTCTTGTAAAAATGACGTTGCAGTAACACCAATCCCAATAGGAGTGTTTACATCATGAGTAATACCCGCCACTAAGCCACCTAAAGCAGCCATTTTTTCTGAGCCAACTAAGCGTTCTTGCGCCATATTTAGTTCATCAAGGTAGCGTTGTAACTCAGTTTGCTTGGTTATGAGTTCTTGTTCAGTTTGTTTACGTAAATCAATTTCTTCAGTTAGTGTCAGCTTTTGTTTTTCAAGCTCGTATTTTTGTTGCTGCAAGTCCATCATCGCTTGGCTTAGGTTTGATGTTTTGCGCGCTACTTCTTGCTCTAACTGTAAGTTATGTTGGTCGAGCTTTTCGTTGCTTATCAAAAGCTCTTTTTGCGTATGTTCGAGCTCTTCACGGTAAAGTACCACCTTATCAATTAAGCGGTTGAAAGACTCTTCCATTACTTTTAATTCGTTGTGTTCAACAGTTTTGATCTCGATATGGCGGCCTTCTAGGTCGTTTAGTTCAAGATCTTCAATTTGTTCTGTGAATTGTGCCAATGGCTCGGTTAAGCGCTTTCTAAATGCAAGTAAGAAAAGAATGATCAAAAAGGTGGTTTTGATCATTGCATTACCAATTAAAAAGTAGATAGAAATCATGATGCGGCTAAAGACCACTTCACGACTTGAGAACAGGGTTACATCACCTACTTGGGTTGTTTTACCCGAAAATTCAAAAATGAGTGGGAATGTGTAACCGAATAAGCCTGATGGCGTATCTTCGATAATCGCTTCTTCTTGCACTAACTGTTGACTGTATAGCTCGTGAATATCTAACGAGCGACCTAACTGAGAGAGTACCTCGCCGCTATCATCACGCACAATAATACCCTCGATCATAGGGATTGCCAGTAAGCCCTCAGCCGTGGTGATGGTTTGTTTATCGTTCAGTTCCCAAATAGCGCGGGTTAAACTACGGCTAAATGTTTTTTGTAAAGTCGTTAACTCGTCGCGAATATAATCTTTGGTATTAACGTACTCAGCAATAACTTGTCCACAGGTCACTACAAAAGTAAGTAAAAAGTAGACTGAGAGTACATTTGTTAATAATTCTTTGGACAGGCTTTTTTGTAGCATGGAATATCCATAGCTCCTTGGTGACAATTGTAATACATTCAGCTAGTTCTAAAGTTAGCTAATAAATGGTTAAAAAGAAATAAATATATCCTTTTTTACTGGAACATTTCTAAATTGTTAGTAAATTTTGAAAAAACTTGCCCTTACTGCGCTTGAAAAAGTGTGTTATAAATTTATTCCATCTTTAATTTAGCCTTTTTTGATGTTGTATTTGCTACAGCGAAGATTTTTATTTCATGAATAATCCTAATTTTTCAGTACTGGTCTGTGATGATTCAAATATTGCCCGAAAGCAGGTAGTACGCTGTTTAGGGGATTGCTTGGATGCAGATGTTCAACAAGCCACTAATGGCCGCGAAGCTCTTGCCTTATTGCGCGAGCAAAACTTTGATCTATTGTGCTTAGATTTAACCATGCCAGAATTGGATGGTGTTGCAGTGCTCGAAACAATCAAAGCAGAGAAAATAGAGTGCTTTGTTATAGTGATTTCGGCTGATATTCAGGCTGAAATGAAACAAAGAGTAGTAAAATTGGGTGCTATTGACTTCATTGATAAACCGATAGATCTTGTGCGACTAAAAGCAACTTTGCATAAATTTGGTATTCACTAATCTTTTATATAACACAAACGCATAATTTATCTTTTCTTTAAGGGTTGACAGGCTGGCTATATTTAAGGCAGTCTACAGGCTATGAAAACATTTAATCACGCAACGACCATTATTATTACAACCATCATCCTTACGGGATAGTGGCATAGGTCGGTGCAACAAAATTATAGGCCTGTGTTCACTAGAACACAGGCCTTTTTCGTTTATGGAATGAGGAAACATAAATAATGCGAGTATTAAAATTTGGTGGGTCGTCCTTGGCCGACTACGCATGTTTGCAACAGGTAGCTCAGTTAGTCAAAGAAGAATTACGCGATGAAATGTTGTTAGTGCTGTCAGCGCCGGGTGGCATGACAGATTCATTAGTAGCATTAGCAAGCGCTGCTGAGCAGGGGCAAGATTTTAGTGAGTTATGGCAAGCTTTGGTTGCACGCTGTGAACAACTAAAAGCTGCTGTTGAAGCTGACTTTGGTCAGACAGCAAATTGGCCTGATCTGAGCGAGCTTAAGAATAAACTAGATGGTGTTGCACTTTTAAAGTGTTGCCCAGACCAAGTACGTGCTTATGCAATCAGTTTTGGTGAGCGCGTAAGTGTTGCCTTGATGGAGTGTATGCTTAAAGACAGTAATGCTCGTTATTTAGAAGCGACAGATTGTATAGCTTCAGTGGGTGGCTACATTGATGCTGAAGCTGACTTGAATGCAAGTAAGTTACGTTTTCAAGCAGCATTAAAAGCGGCACCGAGCACAATTTATATCATGCCGGGTTTCACTGCTGCCAATGAGCAAGGTGAGCTAACAACACTTGGTCGTAATGGTTCAGATTACTCAGCAGCTATTGCAGCAGCATGCCTAGAAGCTGATGTATGCCAGATCTGGACTGATGTTGACGGTGTTTACAATGCTGACCCGCGTTATATCAAAAAAGCATCTAAGGTTGATTCGTTATCTTATAAAGAAGCAATGGAGCTTTCTTACTTTGGTGCGAAAGTATTGCACCCGAAAACGATTTTACCTTGTGCCAAAGCAGGCGTGCCGTGCGAGATCAAAAATACTCATAACCCACGTGCAGAAGGTTCAGTGATCAGTAACGACAGTGTGTCGAACGATCCAGTTAAAGCGTTATCAAGTTTACAAAACCTCGCTATGTTAACGGTGTCTGGCCCAGGCATGAAAGGTAAAGTTGGCATGGCGTCAAAAGTATTTAATGCACTGGCGCACGACAATGTTTCAATTGTACTAATCACTCAATCTTCGTGTGAATTTAGCATCAGTTTCTGTGTGCATGAGAGTGACCTATCTCTTGCTTTAGAAGCATTACAAACTGCTTTCGAATTAGAATCACAAGCCGGTTTAATCGAACCAGTACAAGTACAGCGTAACCTTGCGATTGTTACTCTAGTTGGCGATAACATGCGTGCGCACAAAGGTTTAGCGGCTAAGTTCTTTGCTTCATTAGCTCAAGCGCAGGTTAACATTGTTGCTATTGCACAAGATTCGACTGAAAGCGCCATTTCAGCGGTTATCGACGGTGAACTGTGCAACGACGCAGTAAAAGTGTGCCATGAGAACTTCTTTACTCACATTCCTTCAATCGATGTGTTTTTGCTTGGCTGTGGCTTAGTGGGCCAAGAACTTATCCAGCAGTTAAAGCGTCAGCAAGCATGGCTTGAAAAACGTAACATCAAGCTGAACTTGTACGGTGTTGCTAACTCAAGACAGCTTTATCTAGATAGTGAAGGTATTGCTTTTGATGGCTGGCAAGACAAACTAGCCGAGTCAGAGCAGGCATTTGATTTAAATCTGGTTGAGCAATTTGTTAAACAAAACCATTTAATTAACCCTGTGATTGTAGATTGTAGCTCAGCCGATAAGCTTGCTGCGCAATATGTTGATTTCTTGAATGCCGGTTTCCATGTGGTTGCGGCAAACAAAAAAGCCAATACTAGCTCGTATGCTTACTACCAAGATTTAGTAGCAGCAACACAAAAGAATAACCGTAAGTTTTTATACGAAACAAACGTAGGTGCAGGCCTGCCGGTTCTTGATAACTTGAAATCATTATTTGGTGCCGGTGATGAGCTTATTAAGTTCAGCGGTATCTTATCGGGTTCATTATCGTATATGTTTGGTGCACTGCAAGATGGTTTATCACTTAGCGAAGCAACATTAAAAGCAAAAGAAAGTGGATTTACAGAACCAGATCCGCGTGATGATTTATCAGGCACTGATGTTGCCCGAAAACTACTGATCATTGCTCGTGAGTCGGGTCTTGAGTTAGAACTTAGCGATATTGAAGTTGAATCAGTTTTACCAAAAGGGTTTGCAGAAGATGATTCTGTAGCAGATTTCATGGCAAAACTACCATCTCTTGATGCACAGTTTAACGACCGCATTCAAAGCGCTGCAAGTGAAGGTAAAGTACTTCGTTATGTGGGCACTATTGAAAACGGTCAATGTAAAGTAGGCATTGAAGCCGTAGATAGTAGCCATGCTCTTTACGATATCCGTGACGGTGAAAATGCATTGGCAATCTTAAGTCAATATTATCAACCACGTCCGTTTGTGATTCGTGGTTATGGCGCAGGTGCTGAAGTAACGGCTGCAGGCGTATTTGCTGATATCTTAAAAACGTTAACACGTTAGGAGCTGGTCATGATCCGTGTATATGCACCCGCTTCAATCGGGAATTTTGCTGTCGGCTTTGATGCGCTAGGT
Organism: Pseudoalteromonas sp. 0802; assembly: GCF_013350085.1. NCBI lineage: Bacteria > Pseudomonadati > Pseudomonadota > Gammaproteobacteria > Alteromonadales > Pseudoalteromonadaceae > Pseudoalteromonas > Pseudoalteromonas sp. 0802. The sequence continues at coordinate 50,767 of NZ_JABVXE010000016.1, forward strand.
GCCGCGCTGGCACCTATCGATGGTACGTTATTAGGTGATGTTGTAGAGGTGAGTGCCGCTGAGCAAGATACTTTTGTATGCTCAGGCGACTATGCCCATAAACTGCCTGCTAATGCTGAAGAAAACTTGGCTTATCAATGTTTAATTCATTTTAAAGAACACGTTGCGCCGGCTATGCCAGCGGTAAAACTTGAGCTTAAAAAGAACCTACCAATTGGCTCAGGTTTAGGTTCAAGTGCTTGTTCTGTGGTGGCAGCATTTGCTGCCCTTGATAAATTTGCCGAAACCAACTTATCTCAAGAGCAACTTATCGAGTTGATGGCTGATTTTGAAGCCATTGTTAGTGGCGGCCGTCATTACGATAACATCACACCCTGTTATTTAGGTGGTTTGCAATTAACTGGTGAACTGATTCCGAACAAGTCAATTTCGTTACCCGTTGATAATCAATGGTATTACGTAGCGGCTTTTCCAGGTTTTTCACTGAATACTGCAAAAGCGCGTTCGGTATTGCCAACGCAATTATCAATGCACGACAGTGTTGAGTTTGCACAGCGACTGTCTGCATTTAGCAGCTTACTGCTTACTGGTCGCTTTGATGCTGCGTTATCAATTATGACAGATGAAATCGCTGAGCCACATCGCGCACCATTAATCCAAGGTTTTGCAGAAGCTAAAAGTGCCTTGCCAGAGCTTGGCGCAGAGATTGTCAGTATTTCTGGTGCTGGCCCAACATTATTTACCGTGTGTAAGAGTCTTGAAGCTGCTCAAAAGTGTGCAGCTTGGCTGAATGATAATTACGTAAATGAACAAGGTTTCAGCCATATCTGTAAACTTGATCAGCTTGGCACACGACAGCTTTAAAGATTTTAAGGAATAAACATGCAATTACATAATTTAAAAGATGAAACACAACAGGTGTCGTTTGTAGAAGCGGTAAAAACGGGGTTAGGGCGTAACCAAGGGGTGTTCTTCCCTGAAAGCCTAACGCCAATTCAAGACATTGATGCGTTACTTGATTTAGACTTTGTTAGCCGAAGCAGTAAGATTTTATCGCACCTAATTGGCGATGAACTACCTGCCGATACCGTTGCACAGATGGTACAAAATGCATTTAACTTTGATGTGAAATTGGTTGAAGTAGAAAAAGATATTTATTGCTTAGAGCTATTTCATGGCCCAACGCTTGCGTTTAAAGACTTTGGCGGCCGTTTTATGGCTGAGTGTCTTGCACAATTTAACCAAGGCGAAAAAGTCACTATTTTAACAGCAACATCAGGCGACACAGGGGCTGCAGTTGCTCATGCATTTTATAATAAGCCAAATATCGATGTCGTGATTTTATACCCGAAAGGTAAAATTTCACTAGCGCAGCAAAAGCTATTTACAACGTTAGGCAATAACATTCATTGCTATGCTGTTGATGGTAGCTTTGATGATTGCCAAAGCATGGTAAAGCAAGCTTTCTTAGACGATGAAGTTAAACAAAAGCTAGGTCTAAATTCTGCTAATTCAATCAACATCAGTCGTTTAGTTGCACAGGTTTGCTATTACTTTGAAGCCATTGCTCAATTACCTAAAGAGCAGCGTAGTAAAGCGCATATCTCAGTACCAAGTGGTAACTTTGGTAATGTGTGCGCTGCGATGATCGGTGCTGTGCTTGGTATGCCAGTAGCGAAACTAAGTGCTACAACTAACCAAAACGACACTGTGCCACGTTTCTTACAAAGCAAAGAGTGGGCACCGAATGACACGCTTGAATCGTTATCGAACGCTATGGATGTGAGTAAACCGAATAACTGGCCACGTGTTCAGTTTATGTTGGATAACAAATGGTTTAGCTATGATGACTTTTATTCAAGCTGTGTTGGTGAAGAAGAAACAAAAGAGGTGATGAAAAAAATTCATCAAACGGGTTACATCGCAGAGCCTCATACTGCAATTGCTTATCAAGGCTTGAAAGAAAATCTAGCAGATGGCAGTGCAGGTATCTTTTTAGCGACTGCACACCCAGCTAAATTTAAAGACAGTGTAGAAGAAATTTTAGACATCGAACTGCCTATGCCAAAACCGCTCGCTGATGCGCTAGCAAATGAGTGTTTGGCTGAAGATATTAAGTTTGATTATCAATTGCTTCGAACTGAGCTGTTAAATAAATTAGCATAACCTTGATTATAGAGCGGCTAAGCCGCTCTTTTTTATGCTGTCTTTTAATAAAGCCCTCAATGAAGTAACGAATGGCTATGACGGTTTAAAATCCGCATGCTTAGAATGACCCCTGCCGAGATACACAGCAAAATACTGATCACCGAAACGAGTTCATTTTGCGTCCATTGCATCAAGGTGAATGCCGAAATAAAAATGATAAAAGGTTTAAATTCATAGTAATAGCGACGTTTTCTTTGCTTGACTCGCTGGCTTGAATGATCGGTTCTTCTGGCTTCAGAACGCATCCGCCAAATGTTAGCACCTAATAAAAATAAGATTACACCGATTAATGTAGGCACATAATTATTGGCTAATGTGATACAACTGATGCCGAGAAAAAAGTATCCGTAGGGGACTAATTCGTATATTGGTTTAGCTAACATGTACTTATACCATCCTTGATATTGACTAGTTATATAAGCTTAGTTTGCCCTAATAAAAACGCAATTTAACAGAGCGATTTTTTGTTTAAGTGACATTTTAAATATCTATGAAATATTTTAAATTTATAAATTTTTGTTATGTATCAATAAAAAAATATCATTATTAAAACACTGTGAAATAAATTCAATCCCTGTTTAAATATGTTCATCTTTACAAGATAGGCAAAAGTGCGTTTTAAGCGTACAATACAGCCTTTAAAAAACACCATACACGTTGCCTTAGGAGACCCCATGTTAGAACGTAGCATGAATATTTCGGATTTCGATCCAGAGTTATTTGCAGCCATCAATAAAGAGACGGCTCGTCAAGAAGAGCACATCGAACTGATCGCGTCTGAAAACTACTGTAGCCCACGCGTACTTGAAGCGCAGGGTTCTCAGCTTACCAACAAATATGCTGAAGGTTACCCAGGCAAACGTTACTATGGCGGTTGTGAGCATGTTGACGTTGTTGAGCAACTAGCTATTGACCGTGCAAACGAATTATTCGGCACAGATTACGCTAACGTTCAACCACATGCGGGTTCACAAGCAAACGCAGCTGTTTTCCAAGCACTTCTTCAGCCACACGATACAGTACTAGGTATGAGCTTAGCTCATGGTGGTCACTTAACTCACGGTTCACACGTTAACTTTTCTGGTAAAACGTACAATGCAATTCAATACGGCCTAAACGACGAAACAGGCGAAATTGATTACGCTCAAGTTGAAGCACTTGCATTAGAGCACAAGCCAAAAATGATCATCGCTGGTTTCTCTGCATACTCAGGCGTTGTTGACTGGGCTAAATTCCGTGAAATCGCTGATAAAGTAGGTGCATACTTATTCGTAGATATGGCTCACGTTGCTGGTCTTATCGCGGCTGGTGTATACCCAAGCCCAATCCCTCACGCACACGTTGTTACAACAACAACTCACAAAACATTAGCAGGTCCTCGTGGCGGTCTAATCGTTTCTGCATGTGGTGATGAAGAGATCTACAAAAAGCTAAACAGCGCTGTTTTCCCTGGCGGTCAAGGTGGTCCTTTATGTCACATCATCGCTGCTAAAGCGGTTGCTTTCAAAGAAGCATTACAACCAGAATTCAAAGCGTACCAAGCACAAGTTGTTAAGAACGCACAAGCAATGGTTGAAGTACTGCAAGAGCGTGGCTATAAAGTTGTTTCTGGTAAAACAGACAACCACTTATTCCTTCTTGACCTAATCGATAAAGATATCACAGGTAAAGATGCTGACGCTGCACTAGGTAACGCAAACATCACTGTAAACAAAAACTCAGTACCAAACGACCCACGTTCACCGTTTGTAACGTCTGGTCTTCGTATTGGTTCTCCGGCTATTACTCGCCGTGGTTTCAAAGAAGCTGAGTCAAAAGAGCTTGCTGGCTGGATCTGTGACGTACTAGACAACATCAACGATGAGTCTGTACAAGCAGAAGTAAAAGAGAAAGTTAAAGCTATCTGTAAAAAATTACCAGTTTACGCTTAATTACTGGTTAAACCGTAATTAAGATAACAATAGCGTTGTTTTTTGCTATTATAAAGGCCGCTTACTAAGCGGCCTTTTTTTGTTTTTTATAAACGGAAGTTGAACCCTATGCATTGCCCTTTTTGCACCGCAAAAGATACTAAAGTAATTGATTCTCGACTAGTTGGCGGTGGTCACCAAGTGAGACGTCGACGTGAATGTAACGAATGCCATGAGCGCTTTACCACCTTTGAAGGCGCTGAACTTGTGATGCCAAGAGTCATCAAGCAAGACGGTAGCCGCGAACCATTCAATGAAGACAAGTTACTGAATGGCTTGCATCGCGCTTTAGAGAAACGCCCAGTGAGCACTGAGCAGGTCGACGAAGTCGTTAACATCATTAAATCTCAACTTCGTGCTACAGGTGAGCGTGAAATCTCTAGCCATTTAATTGGCGAGTGCATCATGGAGTCACTGAAGAAACTCGACAAAGTGGCCTATGTGCGTTTTGCATCGGTTTATCGTTCATTTGAAGATATTCGCGAGTTTGGTGAAGAAATCGCTCGTTTAGGTGATTAATCATGTCGTTTACAGAGCTTGATACGGCTTACATGGCGCGTGCCATTGAGCTGGCTAAACAAGGTCGTTTTACTACAACGCCAAACCCGAATGTTGGCTGTGTTTTGGTTAAAGATGGCGAAATAGTCGGTGAAGGGTTTCATCAAATCGCAGGGCAGGGCCATGCTGAAGTGAATGCCTTGGCTGTAGCTGGCGACAACGCGAAAGGCGCTACTGCCTATGTCACTTTAGAGCCTTGTAGTCATTATGGACGCACCCCGCCTTGTGCCGAAGGTTTAAAAGCCGCGGGTGTTAGCAAGGTCATTGCCGCTATGGTTGACCCAAACCCTGCGGTGAGTGGTCGCGGCCTACAAATTTTAGCTGACGCCGGTATTAGCGTTGCATCAGGTTTACTTGAACAACAAGCGCGCGATTTAAATAAAGGTTTTTTAAAGCGTATGGAATCTGGATTGCCATATGTGACTTGTAAAATGGCATGTAGTTTAGATGGTAAAACCGCGCTAAATAACGGCCAAAGTAAATGGATAACAGGCCCTAAAGCGCGCCAAGATGTGCAAGCATTTCGTGCACAAAGCTGTGCTATCTTAACCGGTGCAGACACCGTTATTACTGATAATGCCAAACTAAATGTTCGTGTTGATGAGTTGCCATTTACAATGCCAACCTCGTTGCCTTTGCGCCAACCAACCCGAATCATTATTGACTCACAAAACAGGTTAACGCCTGAGCTTGCGTTATTCAGCATCGAGAGCCCGGTGATAATTTTTACCACTTCGCTTGATAATCACACCAAGTGGCCTCACTTTGTTAAACACGAAGTGGTGCCAGCAAATAACAATAAAGTTGATTTATCGGCGGTTTTAAAGCGTCTTGCTGAACTACAATTTAATCATATTTGGCTCGAAGCGGGGGCAACCCTTGCTGGGGTGTTCGCAGAGCAAGATTTAATTGACGAATACATTGTTTATATTGCCCCTAAGTTAATAGGTGATATGGGCAAAAGCTTACTAAACTTTGCAGAAGTCACCATGATGAGTGATATCACTGAACTGACCTTTACTGATACAGTGATGATTGGCGATGATATTCGCTTAACAGCGATAAAAGCAAAGCAAGCCACAGACATTGAAAATAAAGAGTAGCACTATGTTTACTGGAATTATTGAAGCAACAGGTAAAATTGTTGAACTAACACAAAAGCAAGGTGATCTAGCTATTCGTATTCAAAGCCCTAATTTGGATATGAAAGACGTCAAGCTCGGTGACAGTATTGCCACCAATGGTGTGTGTTTAACGGTTGTCGCTAAACATAGCGATGGTTTTAGTGCTGACTTATCAAACGAAACAATTAGCTTAACTGGGTTTGCACATTATAAAAAAGGTCAAACAGTTAACCTTGAAAAAGCCATGCAACCGGTTTCTCGCTTAGGTGGGCACTTAGTGTCAGGGCATGTTGATGGTATTGCGACTGTCGAAAGTATTAGTCCTAATGCTCGTGCAACTGAGTACTGGTTAAGCACAGACAATGATTTAATGAAGTACATTCCGTACAAAGGTTCGGTGTGTATTGATGGCATTAGCTTAACCGTTAACGAGGTTGAGCAAAATCGCTTTAAGCTGACGATTGTTCCGCATACTGCAGAGCAAACAACGATTGCAGAATTTCAGGTGGGGACTCAGGTGAACTTAGAAGTTGACCAGATTGCTCGCTATTTAGAGCGCCTAATTAAAGGGGCTGAACAACCTTCCCGTTCAGACATATCAATGAGCTTGCTAGCACAAGCTGGCTTTATTAAATAAGCACAGATACGTCACTATTAATCATACTCTCATGGGCACATTATGAATTTACACAGCGCGCAAGAAATTATCGATGACATTAAAGCCGGTAAAATGGTTATTTTAATGGACGATGAAGACCGAGAAAATGAAGGCGATTTAATCATCGCAGCAGAGCACATTAGTGCTGATGCTATCAACTTTATGGCAACACATGGCCGTGGTTTAATTTGTTTAACAATGACACAAGAGCGTTGTCAGCAGTTAGAATTACCACTTATGGTGAAAAATAACGGTGCTGCTTTTTCAACTAACTTCACAATGTCAATTGAAGCGGCGAAAGGTGTAACTACAGGTATTTCAGCGGCCGACCGTGCCCGTACCGTTCAAGCTGCAATCGCTAAAGGTGCCGTGCCGAGCGATATCGTACAGCCAGGGCATATTTTCCCAATTATGGCGCAGCCTGGTGGCGTGTTAACACGTGCAGGTCATACTGAAGCGGGTTGTGATTTAGCGCGTTTAGCGGGTCTTGAGGCGTCATCTGTGATTGTTGAAATCTTAAACCCAGATGGCACCATGGCGCGTCGCCCTGATCTTGAAGTATTTGCTAAAGAGCATGACTTAAAGATTGGCACCATTGCAGATTTAATCGAATACCGAAACCTAAACGAAACCACCATTGAGCGCGTTGCTAAATGTAAACTGCCAACAGATCACGGTGAGTTTGATTTAGTGACCTACAAAGACACCATTGATGGTCAGCTTCACTATGTTTTACAAAAAGGTGAAGTATCGAAAGATGAACCAACGTTAGTACGTGTTCACTTACAAAGTACCTTTAACGATATTCTATTATCAGATAGAAGTGCTGATCGTAGCTGGGGCTTATCAGATGCTATGGCTTATATCGCTGAGCACAACGGTGTGCTGGTTATCTTGGGTAAACAAGAGTCAACAGAAGACCTAGAAGCAACCGTTAAAGCCTTTGCCGCTGAAGATGCTGGCGAAAATGTGAGTCATCGTAAATTCCAAGGTACATCGCGTACTGTGGGTGTGGGCTCGCAAATTTTGGCTGATTTAGGTATTGAAAAGATGCGCTTAATGAGCCGTCCTAAGAAGTACCATGCGTTATCTGGTTTCCACTTAGAAGTGGTTGACTATGTTGAGCCACAGTCTTAGTTAGGGAAAACAGATTTACTAGGCTACTTTTATATTTTTGTGGTATTATGCGCCGTAATTTTTGCGCAATCGCAACCGCTTAAACTTATTTTTTAGGGTTATTAAATGAAAATTATTGAAGGTAACAAATACGCACCGGGCAAAAAATTTGCCATTGTCATTTCTCGCTTTAATGACTTTATTGGTAGCAGCCTATTAGCAGGTGCTGTTGATGAGCTTAAGCGCACAGGTGGCGTATCTGAAGACGACATTACAGTTGTTTACGTACCAGGTGCCGTTGAATTACCTTTAGCAGCGAAACGCGTTGCGGCAAAGAAAGAACACGATGCAATCATCGCTTTAGGCGTAGTGATCAGAGGTGGTACACCACACTTTGATTTAGTCGCTGGCGAATCAAACAAAGGTCTTGCGCAAGTATCTCTTGAGTATGATATCCCGGTTGCATTTGGCGTATTAACCACTGAAAGCATTGAGCAAGCAATTGAGCGCGCAGGTACCAAAATGGGTAACAAAGGCGGCGAAGCTGCTTTAGGTGCGCTTGAAATGGTTAATGTGTTAGACAAAATTTAAGTTTAAGGAATCTCTGTGAAACCAGCAGCAAGACGTAAAGCACGTATCTTAGCACTTCAAGCCGTATACTCTTGGCAGTTAAGCGGTAACCCAATTGCTGATATTGAACAGCAAATGTTAATTGAAAATGATGTGACTAAGATCGACGTCGAATATTTCAAAGACCTAGCACGCGGTGTTGTTGTTAACTGTAAGCAATTAGATGAAATCGTTGCTCCACATTTAGCACGCCCAGCTGATGAGTTAGACATGGTCGAAAAAGCAATTTTACGTCTGTCTGGCTATGAGCTGAAATTCCGTGAAGACGTACCTTACAAAGTGGCAATCAATGAAGGCATTGAGCTTGCTAAAATGTTTGGTGCTGAAGACAGCCATAAGTTTGTCAACGGTGTACTTGATAAAGCAGTGAAAGAACTGCGTAAGTAAGTAGCCCCGTAAAGGAGAGCCGGCTTGGGCCGGCTTTTTTGTGTATGAAGGAATTTGAACTAATCAATCGTTACTTTAAGGGTCGTGGCATTATTCGCCGTGATGTGAACCTAGGTATTGGTGACGATTGTGCCTTAGTAACTGTGCCTGAAAACTGTCAATTGGCGGTAACAACAGACACCTTAGTTGCGGGCGTACACTTTTTTGATGACATCTCTGCGCGTGCCCTTGGGCATCGAGCTTTAGCTGTTAACTTAAGTGATCTTGCGGCAATGGGCGCTGAACCTACGTGGATTTCGGTAGGCCTGACGTTGCCTGAAGCAAATATAGAGTGGCTTGAAGAGTTCACTGAAGGCATGCATGAAATTGCAGAGTACTTCAATGTGCAAATCATTGGTGGTGATACCACTCAAGGCCCTTTAACTATTACGATTTGTGCTAAAGGCATCGTGCCTGAAGGCAAAGCACTGCGCCGTAGCGGTGCTAAAGTTGGCGATTGGATTTATGTAACTGGTCCATTAGGTGATGCTGGTGTAGCCATTGAAGCCCGTAAACAAGGCCTTGATATTGCCCCTGAACATTTAAGCTATTTAAATAATCGTTTTGATTATCCGACTCCACGTGTTGCAGCCGGTCAGGTTTTGCGAGGCGCTGCCTCTGCAGCAATTGATATTTCCGATGGATTATTAGCTGACTTAGGCCATATTTTAGCGCTATCGCAAGTTAGTGCGGTGATCAATGTTGATAAAGTGCCTGTTTCTGATGCATTAAATTCGTCGATTCCACGTGCAGAGCAATTTGACTACATTTTAAATTATGGTGACGACTACGAGTTGCTCTTTACTGTGCCAGAAAGCAATAAAAGCATGGTTGATATGAAACTGCGCCAATATGGTGTTGAAGCAAGTTGTGTAGGTCAAATTAAAAGTGGCGAAGGTGAGATTGAGCTATTACTTGATGGTGAGCAATTTAATTATCAAGGTAAGGGCTTTCAGCACTTTACGAAGGAGCCGGTTTGAGCAGTAACCGATTATTCAATTTAAAACGCCCACACCAATTTTTTGGTTTGGGTTTTGGCTTAGGCCTTGCCCCTAAAGCACCTGGCACCTTTGGTACCTTTGCTGCCTTGCCATTTATTTTTACTACTATGTACTTTCCACTGTGGTTACAGATTGTGTTTGCCATCGTGATCAGTGTATTTGGTATTTGGGCATGTGGTAAAACAGCAGATGACTTAGGGGTACATGATCATCCAGCCATTGTTTGGGATGAAGTTGCTGGTTATTATATCACCATGATTGGTGCTGCACTGAGTTGGCAGTCACTGTTGGTTGGTTTTTTATTGTTCCGCTTTTTTGATATCGCTAAACCAGGTCCTATCAGAATCCTAGATAGACGTTTACACGGTGGCTTGGGCATCATGGCTGATGATATTTTAGCAGGTATATTTTCATTAATTTGTGTTCAAGCCTTGTTTAAAGCAGGCTATTTGCCTTTTTAAACGATGAGTTAAGTGTTACTTGGTGGCAAGTATATGATGCGATTTCTAGTTGTCTGTTTGTTGATGCTTTGCAGCACGCCTGCGTTTGCATCTATTACTGACTATGTCGTCAAACAGTGGAACATCCAAAATGGCTTGCCATCGCAATCTTTAAAAAGCATTGCTCAAGATGAGCAAGGTTATATGTGGCTGGGCACTCAGTTTGGCTTAAGCCGCTTTGATGGTAACACCTTCACTAACTTCAATACGCAAAACAGCGATTTCCTACCAAGTAATGGTATTAATAAGCTCTTAGTTGATAGTACTGGGTTACTTTGGGTTGGTACCAAAAATGGCTTGGTAACACTTGATCCTAAAACCATGATGTCGCAAACCTTTAACGTTAAAGGTCCGGTTCGCGATATTCTTGAAGACTCCAAAGGCAGTATTTGGATTGCAGCGAATGGCCTTTATTACGTTGCTCGAAATCAAGTCACACTCAATCAAAACTCCGCACTAATCGTGCCGGTATCTAATGCCACTGCAATTACGCAAATTGTGGGTTCAGTGAGCCAAATGGCGTTGTCGCCAGAAGGCATTTGGCTGGTCAATGAGCGTCATTTATTGCGTTTAACCAACACCTCTTCTGACTTTGCAAAGTTACGATTAGAGCTGACTGCCAAAGTTTCATTACCTGAGCGTTTAGCACAAACCATTATTCATGACATGGCTTGGCTTGAAGGGAATTTATACCTTGCTTCAGAGCTAGGTGCTTACTTTCTTGATTTAGATGACGAACTGCGCCCATTCCCGCTGCCAAATGCCAGTAATTCTGCCGTTTATAAGTTTATGAGCGACTCAGATGGTGCGCTTTGGATCTCGACCTATGGCCGGCTGTTATTTCGTGATAACTCAGGGGATTGGCAATGGGTTGAGCCAAGTCAGCTCGATCAAAGCATTTGGTTTGCCGATATTTTCCGTGACAATCAAAATAACATTTGGCTGGCAAGCTTCAGTGAAGGCTTATGGCTTGCTCACGAAGGACGTATTGAACGTCACTCAGCTATCTCAAATATGACCGAAGCTGTGATGGCGATTAGCCAAGCACCTGATGGCAAATTATGGGTGGCTAACCGCAGCGGTGTTGGCTACTTCGATTACAACAAGAATTTTGTAAATCAAATTCCGAGTAATCAGTTTGGTCGAGCAGCAGTGCACGACTTACAATTTGATGGTGATCGTTTGTACATTGCAACAGGCCGCGGTGTGTTTTATTACGAAAACCAAAACTTGTATACGGTGCCGGGGCGAGCACTGCGCGATAACCCAGTATTCGCAATTAGCCGTTCTAGCAAAGGCGGTTTTTGGCTCGGTACTGGCCGTGGTATGTACCGCTTAAGCTACGGTGGTTTAACACCCTTTGCATACAATGCATTCTTAAGCAGTAAATTTATTACCTATGTTCTTGATGAGCAAAACTTTGGCTTAATTGGCACCAGTAAAGGGGCTTATTACTTTACCGACCGCGGGATTGAAAAAATTGGCGACCAAACCAGCTTAGAAAGTGCCTACGTTACCAGTATTTTGAATATTGAAGGGGTGGGGATATTAATAGGCTCACTTAACGATGGTTTATTTTATCGCAGTACCAAAGGTCAGTGGCGTCAGTTAGATGCGACAGATGGTCTGCCGTATGGCTCTATTTTTAGTCTTGTTTACGATAAGCAATTAAAACGTATCTGGGTCAGTACCATGAAAGGTGTATACCGCATGCCAGTCGAGCAGTTTGGTACTGATATCGAGAGCTTAAAAGTAGAACAAGTGATCTCATCGTTTGACCGTCAACTTGATGGTAAAGCCAGTCAGTGTTGTGCTGGTCTGGGTCATGACGCTGTAGCAGATACCGGTAACTCTATTTGGTACCCAAGCCTACAAGGTGTGGTAGAAATACCAAAGAGCGTAGAGCTTTTTGGTGTTCAAGCTCTTAAGCCTCGTATTGAAAGCTTGATCACGCCGCTTCGTCATTTAAGTACCGCAACTTTAGGTAATAAACCAGAGCTACAAATTGATGAACGCGATGTAACGTTAAAATACACTGCGATTGATTATTATGCCCCTTCAAGTATCGAGTTCCGTTACCGTTTAAGTGGCTTAGACAGTGACTGGCGTTATGCCAATACTCGTCGTGAGGCAATCTATACCAACTTACCGCCGGGTTCGTTTTTATTCCAACTTGAAGCAAAACGCCGTGGTGAAGATTGGCAAAAAGCACGTCGTACTGAGTACAGCTTTGTAGTGCCGCGCCGTTTTGATGAGACTATTTATTTTAGACTCTTGATCACCAGTAGCTTTATTTTACTGTTCTATCTTGTATTTTGGGTATTTAGAGCGCAAGAGAAACGTAAGCAATTAGCCCTTGAAAGCTTAGTAACAGAACGTACCGTAGAGCTTCGAGAAGCTAACGATAAGCTTAACCAAGTGAATTCACAGCTTAAGCTAGTAAGTCACTCAGATGAGCTTACAGGCCTACGTAGCCGACGCTTCTTGTTTGATCAGCTCCCTAAAGATATCGAACACTTCCAGCGTAACTCGCAGTCATTGCAAGCGCAGGGTAAGTCACTCGTGCTATTGATAATTAACTTTGATAACTTTAGTCGCATTAATGATGCATATGGCCCGCTTGCTGGCGATAGCTGCTTACAACAAATGGCGACTTTACTGAATAGCCGTACTCAAGGTTCTGACTATGTTGCACGCTGGAGTGGCGATGAGTTTTTACTCTTACTACGTGATTTCAAACGCACAGCAATAGACAATTATGTGGCCGATTTATGTGAAGCAATTGCAGCAAACCCATTTAGATTACCGAATGGAGAATCGACCACTATTACTGCGTCGGTTGGCTGGTCTTTCTATCCTTTACCTTTATTAGGTGGCCAAGTTATTGGTTGGGAAACCTCAGTTAACCTTGCAGATATTGCATTGCATCAAGTTAAAAAGCGCGGTGGTGATGGTGTAGCAAACATTACCTTTGACGAGCAATTAGATGCCTTTGAGTTCGAACAAAGCCACAATGTTGATCAGCAGCTCAGTGCACTACAAGCTAATGGTTTAGCCGATATTAAAATTTGGATGCGATAGGAGCGCCATACCGTGTTTCTGATAGGGCGCATCCTTAGCTATATTTTTATGGCTTTTAACTGTATTTATCGGTAGCTGTATAAGTATTCTGCAACCATTTCTGCGTTGGCAGGAACTGCAGTCTCAAAGCCATAGTAGCTGCCATATTTTGGACGAAGTGCATCCGTTGCTCGTTTTGCTATTTCACCGTACCAAGTTGGTAACATAATGGTGTGTGCATTTATCTTTGCGACATCAACCCCGTACCCAAAAGGTACTTCACCTATAGCTTTAGCTACCTCTTTTTTCAAATCAGCAATAAATTTTAGATGAAAAGCAAAGTCATCATGTGAGCCTATATTGCCATGTCCACCATTGAAAAAATCCCATTTTAATGCGTCTGCTGTTTTTAAGTTTTGCTCTAGATATGTGAAGCGCTCTGAGCCTGCAAAATTCCAAAAAGGAGGTTGATCTGCATTCAGTAAATCAGGGGCATGGAGTACACGTTCATTCACTAAAAGCCAAGCTGAGTGATCATCAGTATGTGCGGCATGTTCGAAGCCATGAAGTTGAACTTCTAAGTCTTCGAACTTAAAAGTATCGTTTGGCCAGTTAAGTACTTTTGTTGGTTTCTTTATGTTACTTTCCAGTAATTCCATTTTCTTATTTGTTGCTTTTGATGCAATAATTTTAGGTTGTTCTTTTTGAGAATTTTTAAGTAACTTTAATAAATCATCTGCTCCTGAAATATGATCAGCATGGTCATGAGAATAGACAATTGCTGTTATAGGTTTATCGGTAATTGATCGAATAGATTTTAAAATTGGCTCTGCTCTTTGCTCTAATGGATCGAACAAAAGCACACCTTTATCACCGATATAAAAAATCGTGCCGTAGAACCCTGATTGATACCAATAAGTATTCTCTGTGATGCGCTGAAGGATATAAGGTGTTGTCATATTTAAGTTAAATAAATTTGTGACCTTTTCACCTGGAGCAAGAACTTTACTACTAGATTGTGGTACATAGTGAGCACCAACGGTTGAAGGAGCTTCAGCAACAGAACTCACTGCTGCTAAACTTGTAGATAATAAACTGAATAGAAATACTGATTTAGTAAAGCTATTTTTTATAGACATAATAGTCTCCGTTTGTTTTTATTGTCCTAATTTTGTGCGATTGTATAGAGCGTTAATCTGTTGATAAACTGCATATTAGTTAATTAACTGTTGCGCAACTTGAGATAATGGATCGAATAACAGCTGCAAAAGTGTTTATTGAAATAACTGAGCAGGGTAGCTTTACAAAGGCTGCAGCTAAACTAAATATGTCAACAGCAATGGTAAGTCGCTACTTATCTGAATTAGAGCAATGGTTCGGTACACGATTAATGCATCGAACTACCCGCGTGATAAGTTTGACGGAAGCTGGAACTGCAACTTTACCAGCGTGTCGTAAGATGCTTATGGCTGTTGCTGAAGCAAAGAACTTAGTCATTGAACAAACGAAAAAAGCCAAAGGTGTTCTTAGGGTTGCGACTTCTGGCTCATTTGCGGACGCATACCTTGTTTCTGCCTTAGTTGAGTTTCAAAAGCTACATCCGGAAATAGAAATTAGTTTATCTGTTGGCCATACATTATCTAATCTAGTAGAGGATAGGATTGATTTAGCTGTAAGAGTTACTAATACACTCGATCCAACTATGATTGCTGTTCCTTTAACGTTATGTAATTCGGTCATGTGTGCTGCGCCTGAATACCTTGAAAAATATGGAGCGCCTACTTCTTTAGAGGAATTAAGTGAACATAGATGTGTTGCTCATTTTTCTGGTTCGCGCAAAAACTATCGCTTCATTAAAGGTGAAGATATTATAGAAGTGCCAGTAAAAAGGTACTTTGAAAGTAACGAAACTAATGTAATAACACGGGCTGTTTTGAGTGGGGCTGGAGTAGGAATGTTGCCTACATTTTATGTAGGAAAGCATCTTAAATCAGGCAAGCTCGTTAGGATATTACCCCAATTCCAGCCAGAACCCCTCGGTATTTATGCAATTTACCTGAGCCGTCATCACCAACCCTTGTCTTTAAGGTTACTTGTTGAATTTCTTAAATTGCAGTTTAAAGATGCAGCAGCACCTTGGGATCACGAGTTAGGAGTTATTCCCAGTGGGGTAGAGAACAAAAAGGAGCCTTAAGGCTCCTTTATAGTGAATGCTGTTTGGCTTAAGCCATGAACTCTTTGATGCTAGTTAAAATACCATTTGCATCTAGGCCCATTTCGGCGTGCATTTCATCTTGCGTACCATGCTTAATAAACTCATCTGGAATACCTAAGTTTAAGATAGTCACATCGGCTTTGATTGCAGCTAAGTATTCATTCACAGCAGAACCGGCACCGCCAGCAATGGCATTGTCTTCTAGGGTAACAATGACATCATGGCTGCTGAGTAATTTACTGATAGCGTCAGTATCAAGAGGCTTGATAAAGCGCATATCAATGACTGTTGCGTTAAGCTCATCAGCGGCTACTTTGGCGTTCTCTAACAGCGTACCAAACGACAAGATGGCCACTTTATTACCTTGTTTGATACTACGCGCTTTACCGATTTCAATCGCGCTCATTGTTGATTCAACCTCACACGTGCCGGCACTACCACGTGGGTAACGAACAGCAACTGGTTGATTGCATTGGTAGCCAGTGTAAAGCATTTGGCGGCACTCGTTAGTGTCGCTAGGCGCCATGATAATCATATTAGGAATACAGCGCATAAAGCTTAAGTCATAGGCACCTTGGTGAGTTTCACCATCAGCACCAACAATACCGGCACGGTCAATAGCAAATAAAACGGGTAAGTTTTGTAATGCTACATCGTGGATAAGTTGGTCGTACGCACGTTGTAAAAAGCTTGAATAAATAGCAACAACAGGCTTCAAGCCTTCACAAGCAAGGCCAGCTGCAAGCGTTACAGCATGTTGCTCGGCAATTGCTACATCAAAGTATTGCGCTGGGTACTCTTTAGAAAAACGTACCATGCCTGAGCCTTCACGCATGGCAGGGGTAATTGCCATTAGCTTGTCGTCTTGAGCTGCCATATCGCATAACCAGTCACCAAACACATTTGAGAATGTGGCAGCGCCAGGTTTAGATTTTGGTAATTTTGACATGCTCGGATCAAATTTTGGTACGCCGTGGTAACCAATTGGATCCGCTTCGGCAGGCTTATAACCTTTACCTTTTTGCGTTTTAATATGTAGTAATTGCGGGCCTTTAAGGTTACGCATATTACGTAAGGTATCTACCATCATATTAACATCATGACCATCAATTGGGCCGATGTAATTAAGGCCTAACTCTTCAAAGAAAGTGCCCGGAATGACCATACCTTTTAAATGTTCTTCCATTCGGCTGGCAAGTTCTTTCACTGGCGGTAAACCAGAAAGAAGCTTTTTACTGCCTTCACGAATATTGGTGTAGAAGCTACCAGATAAAATACGGGCAAAGTGATTGTTTAGTGCACCTACGTTTTCTGAAATCGACATTTCATTATCGTTTAAGATAATTAACACGTTAGGGTTAACATCACCCATGTGGTTCATCGCTTCAAATGCCATACCAGCAGTGATCGCACCATCGCCAATAACAGCAACTGTTTTACGATCTTTACCTTCTTTTTCAGCAGCAATGGCCATACCCAAGGCTGCTGAAATAGAGGTGCTCGAATGGCCAACACTAAATGTATCGTAAGGGCTTTCTTCACGGAATGGGAAAGGGTGCAAACCGTCTTTTTGACGAATAGTATGCATTTGGTCACGACGACCCGTTAAGATTTTGTGCGGGTATGCTTGATGACCCACATCCCATACTAAACGATCTTCAGGAGTGTTATAAACATAATGCAGCGCAACGGTTAGTTCAACAGTGCCTAAACCTGATGCTAGATGACCACTACTTTGCGAAACTGAATTAAGTAGGTATTCGCGTAACTCTTTACTAAACGCAGGTAACTTGTCTTGCGCTAAATCACGCAGCTGTGCTGGTTCGTCAACCAAACTTAATAATGGATACTTGCTACTATCAAGTGTCATGATTTTTTATACATCCTTCGCTAACCAGAGTGCATTATAGCCCATTGCCGCTCTGATTTTTTAGTTATTTTGTCTTTCTTTTTTAGGCATTAATAATTACGTTCAACGATATAGCTAGCAAGGCTCGCCAGTTCGCTGGTGTCGTAATCAATTGCCTCAAGAGCTTGATGAGCTTGAGCTAGTAAATCTTGTGCTTTTTGCTTTGCACCAGCCATACCTAATAAAGCAGGGTAAGTTGCTTTATTAGCCGCAATATCTGAGCCTTGTGGCTTACCTAATGTTTCAGTATCAGCTTCTACATCAAGGATATCGTCTTGTACCTGAAAAGCTAGCCCTATTGCTTGGCCAAATAGGTTTAATTGCGCGAGAGTATGTTCATCACAGCTTTTTGCACTCAATGCACCGAGTGTAATAGCACAATTAAGCAAGGCGCCCGTTTTTAGCTGATGAATGCGCTCTAACTGCGCAACGGTAATTTCTTTATCGGTCGCTTCAATATCCAGTGCTTGCCCACCTACCATACCTTCAATACCTGAGGCTTTGCTTAATGAGGCAATCATTTTAACTTGCTGGCTCGCAGGAACGGCAAATTGATGGTTGGCAATTAAATCAAATGCCAGCGTTTGTAATGCATCGCCCGCGAGTATGGCTTGCGCTTCGCCATAAACAATATGACAGGTAGGGCGGCCACGTCTTAAGTCATCATCATCCATGGCAGGTAAGTCATCATGGACTAAAGAGTAGCTATGAATACACTCAATAGCGGCAGCAAGAATATCAAGATCGGCCTTGTCTGCGCCCATCATTCGACCCGTTGCGTATACAAGGTATGGACGTAAGCGCTTACCACCATTTAAAACACCGTAATGGGTTGCTTCTTTGATGGTTTTTTCGGTATTAAGTGGTAGTTCGAAATAGCGATTTAAATGTGCTTCAACGTCTTCACGAGCGCGTTGTAGTTGTTCTTTTAATTGCACTTAATTAGTCCAAGTTTGAATCAAAATTGCTAAGAGGAGCTTGGCTATCGTTACCCATTAAAATGGCAACCTTTTGTTCGGCTTGCTGTAACTTACCAGACGAAGCATTCGCCAGTGCAATGCCGCGTTCAAATTGTTTTAGCGATTGTTCTAGTGACAATTCACCTTGCTCCATTTGTGCAACAATTTGAGATAATTCATCCAGCGCTTCTTCAAAGCTTAAGTTTTCTGGTTTCTTTGTTGCCATTGTGGCCTCGATAGCTGTTAGAAAGTGAGGCCAATTTTAGGGGGAATGCTAAACTAGGTCAAAGAATGATGTGTTTTTTTACGCATAATCCATTTTCAATATGCTATTTTTACGGTTTTAGATACAGCTTAAACTTGTAGCTTAAAAATCTTACATTAAAATAAAATTAATTCATTTAATGATTTAAGTATTTCAACTGCTTGCCGATAAGCAGTTAATAATAAAAATTTGATACCTGAGGGTGTCGTGTAATTGTTCCTCTGGAGGGGTATGTGGATTTAGCAACCATAATAGGTATTCTTGGTGCCATAGGCTTAATTGCTATGTCGATGGTGTTAAGTAGTGACGGCCAAGTTGCAATGTTTTACAACACGCCTTCGGTGGTCATTGTATTTGGTGGTTCGATTTTTATCGTATTATCGAATTTCACTATGGGGCAATTTTTGGGCATAGGTAAAGTCGCTGCAAAAGCCTTTATGTTCAAAATCGAATCTCCAGAAGAGTTAATTGAAAAAGCAGTAGAATTAGCTGACTCAGCACGTAAAGGTGGTTTCTTAGCATTAGAAGAAGCCGAAATCCCCAACGGTTTTATGCGTAAAGGGGTCGATATGTTAGTGGATGGTCATGATGCTGATGTTGTTCGTGCCACCCTACAAAAAGATATTTCTCTTACTGCTAACCGTCATGAAATAGGGGCTGGGTTATTTAAATCACTTGCCGATATTGCCCCTGCGATGGGTATGATCGGTACGCTAATCGGTTTGGTTGCTATGTTATCAAACATGGATGATCCAAAAGCAATCGGCCCTGCAATGGCGGTTGCACTTTTAACTACTCTCTATGGTGCGTTCTTAGCAAACGTTGTTGCTATTCCAATTCAGGTAAAACTAGAGCTACGTAAAGACGAGGAAGCGCTTAATCAACGTTTAATTCTCGACGCGGTACTAGGTATTCAAGATGGTCAAAACCCGAAAGTAATTGAAGGTATCTTGAAAAACTACTTAGCTGAATCAAAACGTAAAGTTGATACCGAGGAGTAGGGTATGTCAGATCAAGAGTGCAAATGTCCACCTCCAGGTTTACCCGCCTGGATGGGAACCTTCGCAGATTTAATGTCATTATTAATGTGTTTCTTTGTACTCTTGCTTGCCTTCTCAGAAATGGACGTACTGAAGTTTAAGCAAATTGCCGGCTCTATGAAGTTTGCTTTCGGTGTACAAAATAAAATTGAAGTAAAAGATATTCCAAAAGGAACCTCGGTCATTGCCATGGAGTTCACTCCGGGTAAACCTGAACCCACTCCTATTGAGACAATTCAACAACAAACCGTAGAAATGACGCAACAAATGCTTGAGTTTCAGGCTGGCGACGAAAGCTCTGCCGGTGGTCGTCAAGAACAGCGCGGTAATAAACGTGGTGGTGAATCGCAAAGTACGGCTCAGCAACAAGCGTTGGAGCAGTCAATTTCAGCAGCTGATCAAGAACAAACAAATGAACTTGTGAAGAAAATTGCCCAGCAATTAGAACAGCAAATTATGGATGGTGCAATTGAGCTTGAGTCATTAGGCCAGCAAATTATTATTCGTATTCGTGAGAATGGCTCATTTCCATCAGGTAGTGCTTTTTTACAGCCAAAATTTAAACCTATTATTCGTGATATTGCTACGCTGTTAAAAGATGTGCCGGGTGAAATAACCGTGTCAGGTCACACTGATGACTTCCAAGTATCGAATGAGCTTTATACTAATAATTGGGATTTATCATCAAAACGTGCGGTGGCAGTTGCCAGTGAAATGGAAAAAGCGCCAGGTTTTGATAAATCTCGGATGATGGTGGTAGGTCACGCAGAAACAAGGCCCCTTGTACCGAATGTGACCGATGAAGATCGCAAGCGTAATCGCCGTGTTGAAATCTCTATTATGCAAGGTAAAGCACACGAGTCTGACCCTATTGATGTAAGGCAATAAATCAATTAAAGTGAAACTTCATTAACACATGTAATGGAGTATAAAAATGAAAAAAGTTGATAAATATAGCTATATGCCAGGCAATGGTGATGGCGGTGATGACGATAAAACTGATTAAGGCACTGCATTTTGCCTGATTGGTTTGTAGAAATTAGAGTTATATTAAGCAATAGCTGGGTGTTCATTTTGAGCCCGGCTATTATTATTTTTTACCTTCGTAAAGATTGGCCCGCTTTTTATTTCTCTATCATTACTGCTGCTTTTTTCCTTTATGGAACTCTTATTTATTCTGCTTTAAGAGAGTTTGATGATATCTATATCTGGCGCTATGTAGTCTGGGCTTTTAATGATATTGCTTGGATGGCAATCATTGCTTACTTAGGTATTAAAGATAAAGTCTACTTATGGCAAAGTGTTTTAGGGCAGTTGGTTGTGATAATGGCGCCCATTTTACAGTTGTTCCGTTTAGTTGACCGCCACCTTTGGGATTTGTCTTACAGCACCTACATGTACAAGACCCTGCTACCGCTAATCAATATTGGTACTGTGGTCGTCTGTTACCTACCACTTATCTACCTTTTTACTCGACGAAGCCAGCAAGCATAAGGCGTTTCTTCGTTAAAAATCCTGTGCTAGACTACTGTTTATAAAAACAGTATTTAGTGTTGCGTTATGAAACTTTACATTGCCGAAAAACCATCCTTGGCGCGAGCCATTGCAGATGCTCTGCCAAAACCACAAAAAAAGCATGATGGCTATATAGAGCTAGGTAATGGTGATTGTGTCTCTTGGTGTATTGGTCATTTGCTTGAACAAGCAGAACCCGATGACTACGATGCAAGTTTTAAAAAGTGGCGGTTTGAGCATTTACCTATCGTGCCTGAACAATGGCAATTAAAACCTAAATCAAAAACGCGTAAACAACTTACTGTATTAAAAAAGCTAATCAAGCAGGCAAATATAATTGTTCATGCCGGCGATCCTGATCGCGAAGGCCAGCTATTGGTTGATGAAGTGATCGAACAGGTTAAACTTAGCCAAGCCAAAAAACAGCAAATTCAACGACTCTTGATCAGCGACTTAAACTTAAGTGCAGTTAAAAAAGCGCTGAATAATTTAAAGTCGAATCGCGATTTTATTCCATTGAGTGTATCTGCTTTAGCTCGCTCACGTGCCGATTGGCTATTTGGCATGAATTTAACTCGCGCTTATACGCTTGCTGGGCAAAAAGCTGGGTTTGGTAATGTGTTATCTGTTGGGCGTGTTCAAACTCCTATTTTAGGTCTAGTTGTAAATCGTGATAATGAAATAGCTAACTTTGTAGCGAAACCTTTTTATGAAGTATTAGCTCATCTTGAAACTCAGCAGCAGCAAGTATTTTCTGCAAAGTGGCAGCCAAGTAAAGCATGTGAACCTTATCAAGATGAAGAAGGGCGAGTATTGCATAGAGGGCTTGCTGAAAATGTAGTGTCACGCATAACTAATCAACCGGCTAAAATAGTTGAGCTTGAACAAAAGCAAAAAAAGCAACAAGCGCCGTTACCTTATAACTTGTCGGCTTTGCAAATTGATGCGGCAAAGGCATTTTCAATGCCAGCACAAAAGGTGCTAGATACCTGTCAAAGCTTGTATGAGCGTCATAAGTTAATTACGTACCCTCGTTCAGATAACCGCTTTTTACCAAAAGAGCATCATAAAGATGCAGCGAGTATTATTGCTGCCATCGCCAATAATGAAGGTCAAGCAAGTGAAGCTTGTAAGCAAGCTGATACCAGTAAGCGGAGTAAATGTTTTAATGACAGCAAAGTGGCAGCTCACCACGCTATTGTTCCTACCGAAAAACAACTTTGCTCAGCATCATTAAATAGTGATGAACAAAAAATCTATCGCTTGATCTGTCGTCATTATTTAATTCAGTTTTATCCAGACTATGTTTTTAATGAAACCAAAGTAACGGTCGAAATTGCGGGTGGGCTTTTTAAAGCTGCTGCTAAGCAAGATGTTAGCTTAGGCTTTAAAACATTAATGGGCAAAACAGAGTTAAAAGATGAGCAAACCTTACCTGCACTTGAAAAAGGTCAGCCGCTGCATTGCACTCAAGGTGAAGTGGTAGACAAAATGACGACACCGCCAGCGCATTTTACTGATGCTACCTTATTGAGTGCTATGACAGGCATCAGCCGCTATGTGAAAGACCCAGAAATTAAAAAGATCCTCAAAGAAACTGATGGCTTAGGCACTGAGGCCACACGGGCTGGTATTCTTGAGCTTTTATTTAAACGCCGCTTTTTAGAGCGTCAGGGTAAAAACATTCTAGCTACCGCAACAGGCAAAGCTCTTATAAGTACACTACCAGAGCAGCTTGCTAGCCCTGACTTAACAGCCAAGTGGGAAGCATCGTTAGGGAATATAGCTGAGCAACACATGAGTTATCAGCAATTTTTAACGCCATTGTTGGCAGAGTTACATGCTTTAGTTGAGCAAGCTAAGCAGTGCGACAGCCAAGTCTTTGCTCAGTTACCAAAAACGCCGCAAAAGCGACGTTTTAAAAGAAAGGCTAAGCCCAGAGCTAAGTCAGCCTAAACTATTTATTTTTTGTTGAATAGGGCAACCGCAGCATTACTCATCGCTGTAATCCCAGTAGGAAGCGCCTTCTTGTAATCAGGTGCAAACTTACTAGAGTGTAATGAAGGTAATGTTGCGCCAGATTGCATTGCTGCATCATATTGATTAGGTTCAACACCGCCTAACCAAAACAAAGTAATTGGCACGTGCTGTTCTGTACGACCGTATAAACCAAAGTCTTCACCAGCCATTACAGCTTCAGTTTCAAGTACATTGTCTTCACCAATAGCATTAGCAATTGCTGAACGCACTAGGTTGGTTTGAGCTGGATTGTTATAAGTCGAAGGAATTGACTCATCTTCATGCACATATACTTCAGGTGCTAAGCTTTCATCAAGTCCTGCACTTAATGCAATACCTTTAGAAATTCGTTTAATCGCTGCGATTTGTTGTAAGCGAACTTCAGGGTTATAACTACGCAATGTAAGTTGTAGTTTTACTTCATCAGAAATGACATTGTGTTTAGAGCCACCATGAATTGAGCCAACGGTAATCACTGACGGTTCAAGTGGTGACAATTCGCGACTAGTAATAGTTTGCAGTGCCAGCACAATACGTGAAGCAATCACAACAGGGTCGATTGTTGTATGTGGATAGGCACCGTGACCGCCTTTACCCTTTACAGTAATATCAACAGAGTCAACACTTGCCATCGTATATTCAGTTTTCATGCTAACTTTACCAGCAGGAACACTCGCACTTACATGTAAACCAATAACATGGTCTGGAGTAGGGTACTTAGTAAAAAGCCCTTCTTTAAGCATTGCTTTTGCACCACCGCCAACTTCCTCTGCAGGTTGTGCGACCATCATTAGCGTACCTTGCCACTGATCTTTATGTGTCATTAACTGTTGTGCTGTGCCAATAAATGAACTCATATGAATATCATGACCACAACCATGCATTACGCCAACAGTTGCACCAGCATCATTTGTTACAGTCACTTTAGAGGCGTAAGGTTTCCCTGTTTGCTCAACAATTGGTAATCCATCAGTATCTGTGCGGATCATTACTGTAGGGCCATCACCGTTTTTATAAATACCAACAACGCCGTAACCACCTACATTATCAGTAATAGTAAAGCCCAGCTGTTTTAATTGCTTTGCTAGCTTTTGGCCAGTTTCTTTTTCGTGGTAAGACAGCTCGGGAGATTGATGTAAATCTAAATAAAGCTTTTCAATCTCAGGCATAGTTTTTTGAAGGTTTAAATCGAGCGTTGTTGCTTGTGCTAATGGACTAAGAAGTAATAAAGCTGCAGAAATAGCAGATAATTTCATAATGACCTCGACCCGTGGGGCTTGTAATTGTTATGTTTGCCACTATATAAAAACCTAAATACTTATATAGTGCAATCGATCAAATGAATAATATGATAAAACTTACCCAGCAAAATTTGCAGCAAGCATTGGGTGAAACGTCCGCTGAAAAGCTAGTGCTACTTACTTTTTACTCTGCGCAAAACCCTGAATGTCATCAGCAAGCTGCAATTTTAGAGAAAATAGCAAATGAGTATGGTGAGCATTTATTAGTAGCAACATTAGATTGTGATGTTGAGCAAGCCCTTGCAGGGCAACTTGCGCAGCAAATTGGTTTACAAGCATTACCTACGCTTGTGATGTTAAAAGATTCAGCGCCTGTAGATATGTTACCGGGTTCTCAAACAGAACAGCAAATTCGCGATGCGCTAGCTAAACATTTACCAGCTCAACACGAGTTATTACTAGAGCAAGCTAAGCAAGCGTTAATTAATCAAGATTTAAATAATGCTTTTAACTATGCAAAGCAGGCTTATGAGCTTGATCCAAACCATACTCGTGTAAAGTTAGTTTTAGCTGATATCTGTATTCAAATTCATAAATTAGAAGATGCACAAGCATTATTAGATTCGGTTGCAGAAAATGAACGTGATGCGTATTTCACAAATATTCAAGCAAAGTGTGAACAAGCATTAGCTGCAACAGATTCACCAGAAATAAAAGCACTGCAAGATAAAGTTGAAAAATACCCAAATGATTTAGAGATAAAAGTAGAACTAAGTAATGCTTTAAATAGCGCGGGTCGTAAAGAAGAAGCACTAGAGATGTTATTTAATGTACTTAAAAAAGATCTTAACTACGCAGATGCAAAACCAACCTATCTAGAAGTTATCGCTTCTTTACCTGATGGCGATGCCTTGGCATCTAAGTATCGTCGTAAGTTATATAGTATCTTGTACTAATTAAAAGTTGATTGATAAAAGCGCCATTAAAAATAGTGGCGCTTTTTTTATTTAAAAACTTGCGTATTACCTATTATCGATAATACTTAAGATCCTCTCGAGAAAAGTTGACTGTATTTTGTACAGTAAACTGTGTTTTTTACTGCCTTTAGCTTGTTTTTTGCGCGAAAGGTAAGTTTTTAGTAGTTTTCTACAAAAAGTGCTTGCGTTAATTCTTCGCATCCCTATAATGCGCATCCACTGACACGGCGGGCAGCAATGAAAAGCGCTGAACAAAGTGACAGAGAGTTAAGTAAAACTTCGGTTTAAAACGGTCTAAAAAGAAAGTTTAAAATTAAGTGTTGACTCGAAAAATTAAGGACGTATTATACGCATCCCTAGCGACAACGTCGCAACGTTCTTTAACAATATAAAGCAATCATCTGTGTGGGCACTCGTACAGGTTGAGTTCTAACAGCGAAGCTTAGTTTACTAAGTGGAGCAAACAAATTTAGAGTCTCAAATGTAACTGAGTGACTTCATAGTCAATTCGATATCGAAAGATATCAAAATCAGAATTCATTGAGCATGGTTTGAAGTTTACTTCAAACAAAAAACTTTTAATTGAAGAGTTTGATCATGGCTCAGATTGAACGCTGGCGGCAGGCCTAACACATGCAAGTCGAGC
>NZ_JABVXE010000017.1:0-64950 GCF_013350085.1 Pseudoalteromonas sp. 0802
GACTATCCGAGTTGAACGGATGACCTACTGATTACAAGTCAGTTGCTCTACCAACTGAGCTAAGTCGGCACACTAAATCTGTGTGCTATGCACGATACTGATGTTTAAAGCATAAATTAAACACCAATATATTAAATAATGGTGCCCAGAGGCGGAATCGAACCACCGACACGAGGATTTTCAATCCTCTGCTCTACCGACTGAGCTATCTGGGCAAATTTCAAACGCATTCATGAGCAACAAATTTGGTTGTCGCTGTCTGGGCGTGCGGCGTATTAAACGGGTTTTGCCCTCTCAAGTCAACTTTTTTTTGAGGATTCTAACTGTTTGCACAGTTTTCAATCAAGATTGCTGTTTTTAATAGTTTTTAGCTTATTTAATCTACAAACTTTGTGCTTTTTGGTTGACCCTCATCATAAAAGGGTTACCTATGTTAAAAACGTGGTGAATTTTTCTTCATAGATGGTAGGATTGTCCAATAATCAAGAATATGCTTAATGATGCTGTATAATTTGTTGGACTAAAGCCATGCCAAGTAAATCAAATTCACCTGTAAAAGGCCTACTACCGCTTTTTATAATCACGAATCTTGTCATCACCCTACTTGCGGTTGTTGCTTACTCTTTTTATCCAACAAGTGAAGTAACTCAGCAAGATAGCAAACCAACTATCACAACGCAGCAATTATCAAATCAGCTTTCAGCACCTCTAATCAGCGCATTAACTATGCCTGGCCAAGATAAAGTAAAAGAGGTTCTCGATTTAAGTCACCTGCTTAATGATGGCTTTGATTACTATTTATATCGATATGAATTCAACGGCGATGTATCGCTTGTATACGCCAGTAATAAAAAGCTAATCGAAGCCAGTAAAGTTAATCAAAAGCTAGAACAAAACACCCTTATTCATACGGTGTTAGAGTTTAATGATCAACCAGTTGGTGAACTAGTTATAAAGCAACACCCGATTGCTGAACCCATTGCGCAGTCTGCAGGCCTTGCATATGGTTTAGCCGCATTGACTTTAGTAGCACTGACAATTTTATCTTTTGCCTTAAGTATCTTTATTAATAAGCGTTTTACTAAAAGTAGTGAGTCATTAAGCAGTGAATTAATGGCCATCACAGACAATGCTGACTACCAAGCCCAAGTAAATGAAAACCTAGATTTTGGTTTGGATTCAGTAGCAAAAAATATCAATTTATTACTTAATAAAGTTCAATCAGCAATAACAGAGAACAAAGCTGCTCAGGCAGATTTACAGAAACTACAAAGTGGTCTAGAAAACGAAGTACAAAACCGTACTCTAGCTCTTGAGCAAGCAACTCTCAAAGCCGAACAGGCAAACGAGACCAAAACGACTTTCTTGGCAACCATGAGCCATGAAATTCGCACCCCTATGAATGGGGTTATCGGTACCATTGACTTACTTCGCCAAACTGAGCTTGATGGTGCGCAGCACAGATTAAGTACAATTATTCGTGATTCTGCATTTTCTTTATTAGGCATATTAGATGACATTCTCGATTTCTCGAAAATCGAAGCAGGTAAACTGAATATCGATAATATTCCTTTCTCAGTGTCAGACACCATTGAAGAAGTTGCTCGTGTTTTATCATCGGTGGCCAAAAAGCGTGACCTTGAATTAGAGCTGGCAATTGCGCCAGATATCCCTACAAATTTGATTGGCGATACGGTGCGTGTTCGCCAAGTACTTTATAACCTATGCAGTAATGCAATTAAGTTCACTAGTACTGATGATAAACATAAAGGCCACGTTAAAATCTCGGTAGAGGTGGCTCAAAACACCACTGATCACTACACCCTACGTTTTAGCGTATTAGACAACGGCAAGGGTATGACGCAAGCACAGCTTCGTGAAATCTTTAACCCGTTCATTCAAGCTGAAGGCTCAATCACCCGTGAATACGGTGGTACTGGTTTAGGCTTATCGATTTGTAAAAGCTTAACTGAGCTAATGCTAGGTACCATCTCTGTAACAAGTGATTTAGGTATTGGTAGTGAGTTTGTTGTCGAGTTACCTTTTAGTACACAAGGTAAAGTTGAATATGCCCACAAACAGGTAATGAAAGACCAACGTGTTGTAGTTGTAACCAATCATGATGGCCGCAAAAAACTACTTACTCGTTATCTATCATTTATGGGGGCAACACCTGTTATTGCTGATAGCAGCGACAAAATCGAAGCTGAACAAGATAAAAAAGATATTATTTGGATCCTCGATGGTATCGAAACCATGGAAGATATTAACTATATCTTACGCCGCTTGCTATACACCTTAGAAGACAATAAACAGCAAGTCATTGTATTAAGTAAGCTAGATGAAGCCGCTGTTAATCATAAAAATATCTTCTACTTAAATGCTGCACCGCTGTGTAAGTCTAACTTTATGATGTCGCTATTAGTGGCGGCAGGTTTACATAAGCCAAAACAAATTGCTTCGGCTAAGTCATTTAACGACTATTTAAGTGTTGATAAAGCCCGCGAAGAGAACAAACTTGTATTGCTTGTTGAAGACAACGTATTAAATCAGCAAGTGTTAACTGATCAGCTCCATCTATTAGGTTATGGTGTTGAAGTAGCTGAAAATGGTGAAAAAGGCCTTGAAGCATGGCGTGAAGGTAAACACTCAATTATCTTGACCGATTTACACATGCCGAAAATGTCAGGCTACGATATGGTTGAAAAAATTCGTCATGAAGCATCGCAGCTTGAAGATATTAACGCTCAACCTTATGTGATTGCTATCACCGCCAATGCCCTTAAAGGCGAAAAAGAACGCTGTTTAAGCATAGGGATGAATGATTACATCACCAAGCCTGTTGAGCTAAATGTGCTCGAGGCCACTTTACACAAATGTGCATACAAAACGAATCCTGAAGCCACTAAACTTGAAGTTAAAAGACCAACAGCGCCTATTGATATGGCGATGCTTGCTAACTATGTAAACAATGATGAAGCAAAGAAACTACGCTTTTTCAAAATGTATTTAGAGCAAAGTAATCAACTTAGTAAAGAAATCAACAGTGGTGTTATTGAGCAAGACTTAGAGAAAATCATTTCAGCCTGTCATCAGCTCAAGTCAATCTCAAAAACGATTGGAGCAATGAAAGTTGCAGAACTAGCTGCCGAATTTGAAAAACGCTGCAAAGAAGATGAGCTATCAAGCGATGATTTAATTGAACTGCGCGATAGTTATGAAATTGAATACTCCAAAGTAGCTCAATTCTTAAAAGAACAAATACAAAGAGCTGAGCAAGAAGCAACACATTAAAAAAGGGCCTATTGGCCCTTTTTACTTTTAATTTCTTCGTTTATTGTTCTGGAGGACGGTAGCCTTCAATTTCCACGTCTTTACCTTCAAATAAGAAACCTACCATTTGCTCTTCTAAAAAAGCACGGTGCTCTGGATCCATCATGTTCAGGTGTTTTTCGTTGATCAGCATTGTTTGCTTATGCTGCCATTGGCCCCATGCTTCTTTACTGATGTTGTTGAAAATCTTTTCACCAAGCTCACCTGGGTATAGTTGGAAGCCTAAGCCTTCAGCTTCTTTTTGTAACTTTTGACAAAATACTGTGCGTGCCATAATTGCTCTCTACTCTTATTGCGTGATGCTATTGTAATCTATTGTGCTTAATTGTTTAACCAGCTTTTTCGTTGGGGCTGCAAGGCCAACCTCAACTGACTCATCAAGCGGATACCAAACTAGTTGCCGCTCATTAATAAGATCTGGAATACTCGGCAAGGTTAAAACATGTGGGTTGATGGTTAGCTCAAAATGCGAAAACACATGAGTAAAGGCTTCAAGTGCCTGCGTATTGTTTGATAAACCATGCTGGACTAAAAATGTTTCTAGCTCAGCTTGCTCACTAAACTCAAAAAAGCCAAACAAACCACCCCATATCCCTGAGCTTGGGCGCTTTTCCATAAGCACTTTATTGTCACAGGCTAGAATAAGCTGATGGCATGACTTTTTCGGCACAGCCTTTTTCGGCTTTGAATGCGGGAACTCTTTAACTTTACCTTCGTTATAAGCAAGGCATTTGCTATTTAAAGGACAAGGCTCACAATCAAATTTACTACGTGAACAAAGGCTTGCACCTAAATCCATCATTGCCTGATTAAACTCAGTGACCGACTCTTTAGGCGTTAATTGCGATGATAATGACCAAAGGTGATTTTCGACCTTTTTCACTCCATACCAGCCTTCAACCATAAAAAAGCGTGCCAGTACTCGTTTAACATTACCATCTAAAATTGGATGATGTTGGCCAAGTGATAAAGACAAAATTGCCCCAGCAGTTGAACGTCCAATACCCGGCAAGTCCATCACCTCTTCAAGCGTGGTTGGAAATTTACCTTGGTATTTATCACGCACTATTTTTGCCGTTTTATGTAAGTTGCGCGCACGGGCGTAATAGCCAAGCCCAGTCCAATGGTGAAGCACCTGATCTTCATCGGCATTAGCAAGCGCAATAATGTCAGGAAAGCTTTGCATAAACTTTTCAAAGTAAGGAATAACAGTTACTACTTGGGTCTGCTGTAGCATGACCTCAGAGATCCATACCTTATAAGGGGTTTTATTTAGCTGCCATGGCAGAGTTTTACGACCGTGAAGGTGGTACCAGTCAACCACTTGGTTTGCAAACCAGGTTGACTCCTTATTGCTTAAATTCAAAATAACATCTTTACTTGCTGAAGCTCATTGCGGCCAAGTCTATTGCAGTTAGTTAGGCCAAGCAAGCCGAAGAAGCTCTGCTCTGTCTAAATTGCTCGTACATGGTCGCAATATTAATCTCGAAAGATAAACAGCCCTTGACTATTGTACTCAAGGCGCAGGTCAGGGATAATACGCAACCTTTTTCTATAGTCAGTATTTTAATCAGGCCAAAATATATGAGTGACTCAAGTAACCCAAACCTCGAGCAAGCAAAGCAAGAGGGTAAATACATCCGCACGATTCGTAGTTTCGTTAAGCGCGAAGGTCGCCTAACAAAAGGCCAAGCGGCAGCCATCGAGAAGTGTTGGCCAACTATGGGCCTTGAGCACAAAAATGGCATGCTAAACCTAGCAGAAGTGTTTGGTAACGATAACGATGTGGTACTAGAAATAGGTTTTGGTATGGGCAAATCGCTAGTTGAAATGGCTAAAAACGCACCAGAACTTAACTTCATTGGTATTGAAGTTCACCGCCCAGGTGTAGGTGCTTGTTTAATGGATGCCGATGAAGCTGGTGTAACAAACTTACGCGTATTCGAGCATGATGCGGTTGAAGTGCTTGCTGACTGTATTGCCGATGAAAGCTTATCTAAGCTGCAATTATTCTTCCCTGATCCATGGCATAAAAAACGTCACCATAAGCGTCGTATCGTACAACCAGAGTTTGCACAAAAATTACGTAGCAAATTAAAAATTGGCGGTGTTTTCCATATGGCGACTGACTGGGAAAATTATGCCGAGCATATGCTAGAAGTAATGCAAGTGGCTGAAGGTTACAAAAACCAATCAGAAACTAACGATTACGTTCCTCGCCCAGATTCACGTCCACTGACAAAATTTGAGCAGCGCGGTCACCGTTTAGGTCACGGCGTATGGGATCTAATGTTCGAGCGAACTAAGTAATAAAAGGTAAAAGCAGCATGAGTAAGTTAACCAACCCAAGTTTACTATTGCTTCGTAATGAAGACGAACTTGTTGGACAATCGATTTTAGTGGTTAACTTTGAGCAAGATGGCTTTTTACGCGAACTTAAAGCGTTAAATCCCGACGCAAAAATTACTGCGTTCAGTTATAACCACGCAAATGCCATGTATGCCAGTAAAATAGCCGGTATACATGCAGTGGTTGATCACACTATTCCAAATGGTAACTACGATTTAGTTATCTACTATTACCCAAAAGCAAAGCCAGAAGCACAAATGAGCCTTGATAACATTCGTGCTGTTTGTCATCAAGATGCGCAACTATTTGTAGTAGGTGAAAATAAAAGCGGTGTTAAATCAGTAGAGAAACAACTAAAAGACCACTGTGGTTTTAGTAACAAGATCGATAGTGCCAAGCACTGTATTCTGTATTTATTCTCTGAGCTTACGCTAAACGATAACTTTGCTATCAGCCGTTACCACAAACAATTCCAAGTAAAAGCCGGCGATATTGAATTTACTGCGATCAGTGTTCCAGGCGTATTTAACCACGGTGCGCTTGATGTAGGCACTGCGGTACTTCTGAATAATGCGCCAACTGTTAGCAAGGGTAAAGTACTCGACTTTGCTTGTGGCGCAGGCATTATTGCTACTTACTTAGGTTTAAAGCAGCCTGAGCTTGAATTTGTATGTAGCGATGTAAGTGCTCTTGCAACTTACGCCACTGAGCAAACACTTGCGTTAAATGACCTCAAAGGCCAAGCAATTTTGAGTGATGGCTTAACTGATATTAATGGTAAATTTGACCTAATCATCAGTAACCCACCGTTCCATACGGGGATTGCCACAGATTACACCATTGCCGAAGCATTTCTTAGCTCAGCAAAACAACACTTGAGCAAGCAAGGTAAATTGACCATAGTTGCAAACAGCTTCTTAAAATACCCACCCATTTTAGAAGCACAGTTTGGCCAATACAGCACAGATTTCAAAAATACTAAATTTGCCGTTTACTCAGCTAAATAATAGTTGAGTAAATAGCTTATTCGTAGCAAAAATATTTTTTAAAATATTTAGTTACTTTCAAATGTCTTTGCTAGACTAAACTCTTACTAATAACAAAAATTCTGGCCTTCTATAGCGCATGCCGATATTTTCGACACAAACAAGTATTCGTAAAGCGTTGACCAATGCGGTAATGCTAGTCACTGCGTTATGCTTGTCTTTGTCTATTTCTATTTCGACCTACCTAGATGTAAAAGAGCAAAAGTCGCTGATTGTCGATAAGATCTCTATTTTATCGAAAATAATTGCCTACAACGCCCAAATCACCGTGCTGTTTGACGATAACGAGACCGAATCTGAGCGCTTAAAGTCATTTGAATCTGTGCCGCTTATTAAAAACATCCATATCTACTCAATCGATGAGTTATCAAACGAGCCGGTGTTTTTTAGTAGTTTCAATGCCAACCGTACACCACCAGTACCCATTAAAGTTGGCAGCATAGATAACCTGTTAGAGCCACGCTTCACAGATAAAGATATAGAGCTAATAACCCCTATCGTATACGAAGGGGATACCATCGGTTATGTTTACGTTCGCGGCGGCTTAGACAGGTTAAACCAATATATTAACCGTAAAATTATCATCGATATTTTACTGACCCTGTTCGTTTTAGTACTGGTGTATTTTGTCGCTCGACGTATTCAAAAACGTATTGCAAACCCAATCGATGAATTAAGTAACCTGCTACAAGACGTATCGAAAAACCATAACTATGATACTCGCGCACAAAAAACCAATATTGATGAAATAAACCAGCTAGCGGGCAGCTTAAATATCATGCTCGCGCGCACTCAAAAACAAATTGAGCGCCACGAAAAAGACAAACAAGAAATCAAACAGCTTAACCAAAGCCTTGAAGAAAAAGTGAATCAGCGCACAATCGCCTTACGTGAGGCTAACCAAGAACTGCTCAACACTCTTGAGCGTATGCATCAATACCAAAACCAAATCGTCGAAAACGAGAAAATGGCGTCACTAGGGCAAATGGTTGCAGGTGTTGCTCATGAAGTTAACACGCCTATTGGCTTAGGTATTACAGGCTCAACGCTGTTACGTGACAAGCTGGCAGAAATTCACACGCAATTTGAACAAAAAACTTTAACTTCAGCACACTTAAAACGCTTTATTAATGACGGCATTGAAAACCTCGATCTTATCTATCGCAACCTTAACCGCGCAGCAGAGCTCGTATCCAGCTTTAAGAAAGTGGCCGTTAATCAAGATGTAGAAGTCAGCACCAAAATTAACTTAAATAACCTATTAAGTGATGTGGTGATGTCGATGCGCTCAGAAATTCAATACCGTAACCCTAAAGTTACAATTAACTGTAGCAATGACGTTAGTATTGAAACCAAGTCTGGGCCGTTACAACAAGTGTTACAGCAGCTATTAAGTAACTCGGTGATCCATGCATTTAGTGATGATCAAAATAACGAAATCACCTTTAACGTTGAGCGCAACGAAAGTAGCTTGAGTATTCACTACTTCGATAATGGTATTGGCGTTGAGAAATCAATTCGCAAACGTATTTTCGACCCATTTGTAACCACAAAACGTGGTGAAGGTGGCAGTGGTTTGGGCATGCACCTAGTTTATAACTTAGTGACTCAAGCACTTGGTGGTAGCATCGTATACGATGAACTAGCTGACGAAGGGGCTCACTTTATTATTACTCTGCCATTGCAAGAAGGTGCAGCGTAATGAGATTAGTGAGTTGTATCTTATTAGCTTTGCTTGTTGTATGCCCTGCATTTGCCAAATCACCGGACCAAGTAAAGTCTGCATTTTTGTATCAAATTGCTAAGTTCACGAAGTTTAATGACCAAGTGAACCCTCCCCCTATTTCATTTTGTTTTTATGACTTAGATAAAGGTCCTGGAGCGTTCCTTAAAGATAGAAATGAACTGCAAATTAACAAAAAACCAATTAACGTTATATTAGTGAAAAAAACCCAGCAAATTTCTGAACTTTCTCAAGTTTGTGATATCACATACATTGATGAAACATTAGAAAATGATATACTTCCACTTTGGACCGATACAATTTCATTGGATACTTTAACAATAGGTGAAAGTATCAGCTTTTTAGAAAATGGCGGTATAGCCTCTCTGGTTCAAGAAGGAAATAAAATCCGACTGTATATCAATAAGCAGCACGTATTGCAGCATAACTTTAAAGTGCAATCTCGATTGTTAGCTATGGCTAAGTTTTATCCAAATTGATTTTACTTGTTAACAATTGGATCTAATCCTATAATCTCTAGTATTCGGTTTTGCTTGATAATACCGAATTTTTGTAAATAAAATTTCCGAAAAGGTTAATATACAATGCAAACGCCAGTCATTCTGATCGTAGAGGATGAAGACGTAACTCGACTAAACCTCGTTAGTTTATTTGAAGCTGAAGGTTACAAAGTTATTGAAGCCATTGATGGCGATGATATGCATGACAAGCTTACAAATAATGATGATGTGAACCTTGTAGTTATGGACATCAACCTACCAGGTAAAAACGGGCTAATCTTAGCGCGTGAATTACGTCAAAAACGTAACGTTGGTTTAATTTTCTTAACAGGTCGTGACAACGACGTTGATCGCATTTTAGGTCTTGAAATTGGTGCTGATGATTACATCACAAAACCATTCAACCCTCGCGAATTAACTATTCGTGCTCGTAACCTTATTTCGCGCACAGCCCTAGGTGGCGAAGAAGCGAATATCGAAACAAACGGTGTTATCACATTTAACGGTTGGGAACTTGATGAAAACAGCCGTTGTTTAACATCTCCAAGCGGCGACGCTAAACGTTTACCTAAAGGTGAATACCGCGCGCTACGCTTAATGCTTGACTCACCGGGCCGTATCTTCAGCCGTGAGCAATTAATCAAGCACATGACTGGCCGCGAGCTTCGCGCTAACGACCGTACTGTAGACGTAACTATTCGTCGTATCAGAAAACACTTTGAAAGCGATAACAGCACATCTGAGCTGATCAGCACCATCCATGGTGAAGGCTATCGTTTCATTGGTAAAATCGACAGCTAATTAGAATTAATCTTCTAACTGTTGTAAGAATAATTGGAGGGCGTCACGCCCTTCATTTATTTTCACTGCTAATTCATCAAGCCACTGTTGTAACTCTTCACTACTTTCTTCAAGCGCGCCATGTTCCATCTTCTTAGCATGTAACTGCACATCGTTTAAGCCTACAGAGCCAGCTGCACCTTTTAATTTATGTGCCACCGATTTGTACTCTTCTCTATCATCTGACGCTAACGCATCTGCCAGCTCAGTTTGGTACTGAGGATTTAACTTATTAAATAACTCACAGCTACGATTAAATATAACCAGCCCCATTGAGCCTACAAAGTCTTCGATGGTTTCTATATCGAGCAGCTCAACGCGAATACCCGATAAATCTTTTTCAGTCACAGCTTTGATTGGCTCAGGCTGACAGTTTTGTTGCTGCTTGATATCAAATAACTCACCGAGCATTTTATCGAGTTTTGTGGTGTTGATAGGCTTAGCGAGTGCGCCTTGAATATTAATACCAGCAAGCTCTTCTTCGGCGCTACGCACGTTGGCAGTTAAGGCAACGATTGGTAAGTTATCAAAGTGTTCATCGTCACGAATTTGACGAGCAACTTCATCACCATTGATATCAGGTAATTGCATATCAAGTAAAACGAGATCTAAGTCATCTTCTGTGTAGACAAACGACAGCGCATCTTCACCAGTTTCAGCCCAAATAACTTCGTGACCACGCTGCTCAAGTAAGTTGGTAGCAATTTCGGCATTTAGTGGCACATCTTCCACTAAAAGAATGTTTAAGCTGCGTACCGCATAACTTTGCTCTGTAGGCGCAATACAAAGCTTAAGCGGTATTTCAACAACAAAAACACTACCCTCACCTTCAGTACTGCTGACATTAATTTCACCTTTCATTGCGCTAACAAGTGCTTTTGTTACCGCAAGGCCAATACCAGAACCAATAGCATTGGTGCCGTTGATATCTGGTGCTTTGTAGTACATGTCAAAAATACGATGCAGCTGCTCTTGTGGAATACCTTGACCCGTGTCGCTCACACGCATCACTAACCACGGACCATCGGCACGATTCTCACGGCGGCATTCAAGCTCTACATGGCCTTGCTGAGTAAACTTAACGGCATTATTGATAAGGTTCCAAACAACTTGGCGTAAACGGGTCGGATCAAGAGACGCGTAAACATCCAGTGTGCCTTTACGTTTAATATTGAACTCAAGACCTTTTTGTTCAGCAATTAAGCCTGCAAAATTCACTACGTCATTAATAAAATCGGCCACATTGACTGAGTCAGCAACAATATCGAGCTGCTCACGGTCAATTTTATCCAAGTCGATAATATCGTTAAAAATATTGCCAAGTGTTTCAGCACTTGAAAACACCGTGTTACACCAACTACGTTGCTGTTTATCGAGTTCAGTATCAAGTAGCATGCGGGTTAAACCCACAATACCGTTAAGCGGCGTTCTTAATTCATGGCTTAAAGTTGCAATGAATTTCCCTTTATCTTTATAAGCTGCTTCAAGGGCTTGTGCTGCTTCTTTACGACTAGTGATATCACGGCCAAAGGCAAGTAAACCTATGTACTCACCTTTTTCATTAATGAAGGGTAGCTTACGCATTTCAAACCAGCGCTTTTCACCATCAACGGGGTATTCGACGTCAAGCGTCAGAGCTTGGTGGGTTTGAGATACTTTTTTGTCGGTGCGCAGAACTTCTGGTAAATAATCACTTGGGTAGATCTCTTCGACACTTTTACCAATTAACTCATCGCTGCTTTTACCTATCACTTGCTCAAACATTTTATTACAGCCAGCAAATACACCATTGTTATCGCGGTAATAAAATAAATCGGGAGATGAGTCGACAATAGAGCGCAATAGCATGCCTTGTTGCGCAAGCTCTTGTTGAGTTTTTTTACGCTCAGCGATTTCGCGTCTAAGCTCTTCAATCGCTCTATGCTTGGCATGAAACGCCATTTTACGCTCATCAATCTCTTCGTTTAAGCGACTGATATTGTCTTTTAGCGTTTGGTTAAGCAGTTTTTCTTGTTTGGTTGCGCTATCTAGGTAGCTATAAGAAGCTTCTAATTGGCGAATTGAGTTAAGCAGTACAGTGATTAAAATCGGCGATACCACTGCGGTAAAAAACATCACCGCCAAAACATCAACTAAAGTCACCGTTCCAACTGCAACATAATAAAACATGCACGATAAGATCAGCGACATGACCAATAATAAGGCATAACAGGCGGCGGCAGTTTTAAACTCACCGTACTTAGAAATAAAGCTTGAGAGAGTGCGAGCCCACGGACTCAAAGAAGAATCAATCATATATAAAGCTTAGGCACATAATCGAAAAAAAACAGCATAGCTAATTTTATCACTATTCCTTTAGAAATATTCATATTGTGCGATAAACATAGAATTTTTTCATCAACGCCGCTTTTTTATATTTTTTCATGTAAAATACCGCGCTTTAATAATTGCAAAGAATGAGTATTACCATGCAAACCACAATGCCAGATATTGCTGATACGGCTCCCGCCTTACAAACAGGTAAATTAGACTGGGTTGGCATGGGCGAAATTGAACTTCCTTTCATTTTTGAAACTCGCAATATTGCCCCTGTAAATGTAATAGCCAAGGCACGCGCTTTTGTAAACTTGCATAAAGAAGACGCCAAAGGCATTCATATGTCGCGTTTATTTTTAGCCCTTGATACCTTATCAACCGAGCAGCAAGTTAATCCACAGACTCTTAAACAAGCACTTGATGCCTTTATTAGCAGCCATGATGATTTAAGTGACCAAGCACAAATCGAATTCAAATTTGAGCTACCTCTGCGTCGTAAATCTTTATTAAGTGGCAAAGTAGGTTGGAAAAACTACCCTGTTCATTTGATCGCTAAGATCAACCAAGGCACTGTAAGTTTTGAGTTAATGATTGATGTTACTTACTCGTCAACATGCCCATGTTCAGCGGCTCTTGCTCGTCAATTAATTCAAAATGCCTTTAGCGAAAAGTTTGCAGAGCAAAATATTGATAAGCAAACTGTTTTAGAATGGCTAGGCACAACAGACGGCATTGTTGCTACACCACACTCACAGCGTTCAATTGCAAATGTGAAAGTAAAACTCGACAGCCAAATTGACAGTTTTGATGTGGTTGGCTTAATTGATGCTTTAGAAGCTGAGCTAAAAACGCCAGTACAAGCGGCAGTTAAACGTGAAGATGAGCAAGAGTTTGCCCGCTTAAATGGTCAAAACCTCATGTTCTGCGAAGATGCTGCTCGTAAAATTAAAGGCTTACTTGAACAGCAAAACTACGCAGATTACTGGCTGCAAATAAATCACTACGAATCACTTCATGCCCACGACGCAGTAGCTATCGCTGTTAAAGGGGTTACTGGCGGATACACAGCTTAAAAATTTCAGGCGACTCCACACACTTAGGCACGCTACTTGCTATTAATTTTCAGTGTCAATTTGTTGTTGTGGAGTTACCGTATGGAATTCGCTTTATTATCAATTTTAGTATTAGTCGTAGTAGCCTCTGTTGTTGCGTCAAAGTTTACCGATGAAGGCGGAAACCCTTATCCTTTCACTCGTAAGCAAACTGTTTTTACGCAAGTTGAGAGTGCTTTTTTACATCTTCTAGAACGTGCTGTAGGCGACCAATATAAAATCGTCAGCCGCGTTAAACTCATTGATTTAATCGACTGTAAGCAAGGCTTATCTATCAAAGCTAAGCGCGCTGCAATGGCTAAAGCCAAAAACAAACAGTTAGATTACGTGCTTATCGACAAAGACAAACTTACTATTGTTGCCGCTGTTGATTTAGTTAATAACACCAACCGCGACGGCCATAAAGCACAACGTGACTGGTTTGTTAGTGGCGCGTTAGAAGCAGCAGGCATCCCGCATATTCGCATGAAGGTAAAATCAGGTTATCAACCAAGAGAAGTACGTGATGCAATCATGTTTAAGCTTGGTAAACCTGCAGCAGCGCCTGCAAGACCTGCACGCAACCGCGTTACTAAACCAGCGGTATTATCACCATCACAAGCAAAAGCACACTCAACGGCGCTTGCAGAAATATAACCTGTCATAATATTGGCAAAAGCAGACTTTAAGGTCTGCTTTTTTGTTTGTTTTAGACATTTTTAGGTATAATCATCCTATTCAATCTAAGGAATCAAATATTATGCACGTTGGTATTATTGGCGCGATGGAGCCAGAAGTAAAAATCTTACGCGAAGCAATGGTAAACCCAAGCATCATGACTAAAGCTGGTTTTACCTTTTACACCGGTGAGCTAGCGGGTAACACAGTTACTTTAGTTCAATCTGGTATTGGTAAAGTAGCTTCTGCAGTAGCAACGACACTACTAATCGACAACTTCAGCCCAGATTGTGTGATCAACACAGGTTCTGCAGGTGGTTTTGAGCCATCGCTAAATGTAGGTGATGTCGTTATTTCTTCAGAAGTTCGTCACCACGATGTAGACGTTACTGCATTCGGTTACGAAATCGGCCAAGTACCACAAATGCCAGCTGGCTTTGCTGCGCACCCTAAACTGATTGAAGCGGCAGAGCAAAGCGTAAGTCAAATCAGCGGTGTTAAAACCATGATTGGCCTAATTTGTACTGGTGATTCATTCATGTGTGACCCGGTACGAATTGAAAAAACACGTGCGGAATTCCCAACTATGCTTGCAGTAGAAATGGAAGGTGCAGCAATTGCACAAGCTTGTCATGTGCTAGAAACACCATTTGTTGTTATTCGTTCAATGTCTGACATTGCTGGCAAAGAGTCGCCGCAATCATTTGAAGAGTATATCGAAACTGCATCTATCAACTCATCTAAAATGGTCGTTGCTCTTTTAGAGAAGCTAACATCGGTGAGTTTATAAGGTGATTGCAAATATTGTTCAAAACCATTTGGACATTATTGTATTTTTTGTAGCGCTCTTAGCTGAGCGCTTCTTTCCTTTGGTTAGTTGGTATCACCCTAATACCTTTTTAACCGTTATTTTCTCTGCGCTTAGCGAGCGTTTATACAACCCAACGAACCCCAAAAGCTATCAATATTTAGCCTCAACCCTAGCTTTTACTCTCACCATTTTAGTGATAGTGACATTGGTTGTGCTGTTTTTAGAGTTTGCTTTTTACCCTGAGCTATTAAATGGCTTAATTTTATATTTGTTACTCAGTAGCCGCGCTCAAGAGAAGAAATCATTACGTATTGCCAGATTACTCAAGCTCAACCAAAAAGCGACTGCAAAAGAGCTACTAGCTAGCCTCGTTGCCCGTGATGTATCACGTTTATCAGCCCCAGGCATTTGCAAAGCAACCATGGAGTCACTGGTGCTACAAAGTGCGCGGCATTATTTTGCCGTTATATTCTTTTATCTACTTGGCGGCGCTATCCTTGCTTTGGTTTATCGCTTACTCACATTAATTCATCAAGCATGGCGAAAAAACCTAAAACCCAACAACCCGTTTTTGGCTCCCATTGCTAAATTACTATTTGTATTGGAGTGGTTACCCACTCGATTAGTTGCATTAACGATTACAGCAACTAATGCCAGTAAACAATGTATTCATTATATAAAACACTATGGCAGACACTTTTATCAAACCAATACGGGTTGGCTGTTAAGTGTTACATCGGCTGCTTTGCAAGTACAGTTGGGCGGCCCTGCCCTTTACCAAGGTGAGCGCTTTAATAAAATGCGTGTTGGGACCGATCGCCTACCAGATGCCGATGATATTCCTGCTTTAGTGAATCGCTTAAATCAAGCGAAAGCATTTTGGTTACTACTGATAGTCGGGATTGAAGTAATTAGCCTATTCACAAACTAATCAAAATATAAGCACAAAAAAACCAGCCGCAGCTGGTTTTTTATACCAATTAGCTTTATTAAGCTAAGGTGATTTTAGCAAACTTACGTTTACCTACTTGGTAAATCTGTGTTGTGCCTTTAGCAACTTCAAGCTTTGTATCTGTTACTTTCTCTTCACCATTAATCTTTACAGCACCTTGTTTAATCATACGCATTGCTTCTGACGTACTAGCTACAAGGTTAGCTTCTTTTAATAGATTAGTAATAAACACAGTGTCTTCAGCAATTGTTACTGTCACTTCTGGGATCTCATCTGGTAATGCATTCTTTTGGAAACGTTTGATGAAATCTTGATGAGCTCCTTCGGCTGCTTCTTCACTGTGGAAACGTGCAATCATTTCTTTTGCAAGCTCAATCTTGATGTCGCGCGGGTTTGCACCATCAGCAACACGTTGCTTAAGCGCTGCAATTTCTTCGATTGATAAAGCACTTAATAAGTCATAGTAACGCCACATTAGATCATCGCTGATAGACATTACTTTACCAAACATGTCGTTTGGCTCATCAGTAATACCAATGTAATTACCTAATGACTTAGACATTTTCTGAACGCCATCAGTACCTTCAAGCAGTGGCATCATAAGTACTGTTTGTGGCTTTTGACCTTCGTCTTTTTGTAATTCACGACCCATTAATAGGTTAAAGCGTTGGTCTGTACCGCCAAGCTCAACATCAGCTTCTAATGCAACTGAGTCCCAACCTTGTACCAGTGGATATAAAAATTCGTGGATAGCAATCGATTGACCGTTGGCATAACGCTTTTTAAAGTCATCACGTTCTAGCATACGTGCTACTGTTTGACGCGCAGCCAGTTTAATCATACCTGCTGCACCTAAGTTCTCCATCCAAGCAGAGTTGAATGCAACAGTTGTTTTAGCAGGATCAAGAATTTTAAATACTTGCTCCTTATAGGTTTCAGCATTAGCTAAAACATCTTCACGAGTTAACGGTTTACGCGTTACGTTTTTACCCGTTGGATCACCAATCATACCGGTGAAGTCACCGATTAAGAAAATCACTTCATGACCTAGGTCTTGGAAGGTTTTCATTTTGTTGATAAGAACTGTATGACCTAAATGCAGATCAGGCGCAGTTGGATCGAAACCCGCTTTGATCTTAAGTTTCTTACCAGACTTTAGCTTTTCGACTAATTCGTCTTCAATTAATATCTCTTCTGCACCGCGTTTTATCTCAGCTAGAGCGGTTTGTAAATCCACTGTGTATTACTCCAAAAATTCAGCTACCGGGGCGTGGTGGCCTGTCAGGGTTATAAATATAGAGCTAAAAACTTTAAAATTTAGCTAGTTAGCACCAAAAAGCGACACTAGAAAAAAGCCTAACTTAAATAGTTTAAGAAACAGCCCTGAAGGCAGCGCGCATGATTGTTCTTTATACCGCGTTATTGCAATTTAATGAAGGTACTTTAGTTAACTAATATAGACTTAGTTTAACCATAGGCATCTGCTGCAATTTTAACCAAAAAAGTTTAACGCGCTGAGCAATTCTAGCGTAAAATAGCGCCAGTTTAAATCTACAAAACACTGGTATTTGCTCTATTTTAGGTATATCCTGCGATATTAGTATTTAAATTTCTTGACAGCAGAAAAGGCACGATATGGTTCACGTAGTGCACAAACTTCCCAAAAAACACAAACTGCTTATTCTCGGTTTGGTTTCTGCTATTGTTGGCTTGGCATTATTGCCTTCTGAAAAAGCCACCGCTTCAAAGGATAACAGTGCAAAAGCACTTGAAATTGGCAAACGCTACGAATTACAAGTTAAAGTTGATGATAACGAAAAACTAACTGAGCTTAATTCACAGCAAGCAGCAGCAAAACTTCCAGAATACGAGCTTATCGACCATGAAGTACGTAATGGCGATAATTTAGCACTTATCTTTAAACGTGCGGGCTTCTCAGCGCAAACATTACACAAACTTGTTAATACCAACGCAGAAACTCGTAAGTTAACAAAAATTCACCCAGGCGAAATCTTAAGCTTTGCAACAGCTGAAGATGGTTCTCTAGCTCAGCTGCGTTATGTGATCTCAAAAACAGATACCTTATACGTTACATTAAATGACGAAGGTAACTACGACACTTCTATCGATAGCAAAGAAATCGAAACGCTAAGTAAATCTGCTGGCGGCGAGATCTCTAATAGCTTTTGGACGTCAGGTATTGCCGCTGGTTTAAGCGAGCGTCAAATTATGAATTTTGCTGACATTTTCGGTTGGGATGTCGACTTTGCTAATGACATTCGTAAAGGTGACCAATTTGGTCTAATTTATGAAGCTCACTATGTTGATGGTGAGTACATTGGTGATGGTAAAATTATTGCCGCAGAATTTATTAACCAAGGTGAGCGTTATACCGCTATTCGCCATACCGATGGTAACTTCTACACACCTGAAGGCCGTAGCATGAAAAAAGCCTTCTTACGTGCGCCAGTTAACTTTAAGTATATTAGCTCGAGCTTTAACCCGCGTCGTTTACACCCAGTGACCAAAACGGTAAAACCACATAACGGTATCGATTACGCAGCGCGTACCGGTACGCCAGTTGTATCATCGGGTAATGGTAAAGTGATTAAAGCAGGCTACAGTAAATACAACGGTAATTATGTATTTATTAGCCATGGCACACAGTATGTGACTAAGTACTTACACTTAAACAAAAAGATGGTTAGAACTGGTCAGAAAGTGAAGCAAGGCCAGAAGATTGGTACCGTAGGTGCGACAGGTCGTGTGACGGGCCCACACTTACACTATGAATTCTTAGTAAACGGTGTTCACCGTAACCCTAAAACGGTCAAACTACCTAAATCAGAGCCTCTACCGCGCGATGAGTTAGCTAAGTTTAAACCGATTGCTGATAACTTCTTAGCGCAATTACAGCGTAACCGTGAGTTACAATTAGCGTTAAATAAGTAGTTAAGTAAACATGTAAAAGCCGCTTCAATTGAAGCGGCTTTTTTAT
Organism: Pseudoalteromonas sp. 0802; assembly: GCF_013350085.1. Taxonomy (NCBI): domain Bacteria; kingdom Pseudomonadati; phylum Pseudomonadota; class Gammaproteobacteria; order Alteromonadales; family Pseudoalteromonadaceae; genus Pseudoalteromonas; species Pseudoalteromonas sp. 0802. Next base: position 18,659 of record NZ_JABVXE010000017.1, read on the forward strand.
GCCTAAATAAATCTGGCTAAAACTATTATAGACTTTACTAAAACGAGTACTGAAGGCACTGCGGGTTAATACAATTATTACCTTAAAAGAACATAGATAAGTTGAATAATTAGCGAAATCATCACCAGCGGCCAAATATACTTTGCATACTTTGTCGCGCCATCAAGCCCCATTTTAGACTGATACTTTTCAAGTAGCGGTATTAGAATAACCAAAGCAACAAAAAGGCATAATAAGATAATAAAAACATTCATGGCGGCTTTCCTACACAACTATCATTTAACTACAATTTCTTTAGGGTGACCCTAGTCTATAGGCAAAAAAAAGCGCAGTAAAATTACTGCGCCAGTCGGTTGGAAGTAAATCGACTTAATCGTGTTATTAGCCAACAATCGCTAACAAAATACCTGCTGCAACGGCACTTCCTAATACCCCTGCTACGTTTGGTCCCATGGCATGCATTAACAAGAAGTTATGCGGGTTGCTCTCAAGACCTACCTTATTAACCACCCGTGCGGCCATTGGTACCGCTGACACACCGGCTGCGCCTACTAATGGGTTGATTGGCGATTTAGAGATCTTATTAAGACCTTTTGCCATAAACACCCCTGAAGCTGTACCGATTGCAAAGGCTAAAGCACCTAACACCAAAATACCGATTGTTTCTACGGTTAAGAACTTATCGGCTGCAAGCTTTGAGCCTACCGCTAAGCCTAAGAAAATGGTGGTAATGTTGATGATTTCGTTTTGTGCACTATTGCTTAAACGATCAACCACGCCCGATTCACGCATCAAGTTACCTAAGCAGAACATACCTACCAGCGGTGTTGCCGCAGGTAAAAACAAGATAGTTAAACTAAGCACCATTAATGGAAAAACAATTTTCTCTTTTTTCGATACTGTACGAAGTTGCGGCATTTGAATTTCGCGCTCTTCTTGCGTTGTTAGTGCGCGCATAATTGGCGGCTGAATAATTGGCACAAGTGCCATGTATGAATAAGCCGCTACTGCGATTGCACCAAGTAAATCAGGTGCCAACTTAGATGCTAAGAAAATAGCTGTTGGACCATCTGCCCCACCAATAATGGCGATGGCCGATGCATCCTGTAGCGAAAATTCAAAGCCAGGAATAAAGTTAAGTAGAATTGCACCAAATAAAGTAGCAAAAATACCAAACTGCGCAGCCGCGCCCAACAGCAACATACGCGGATTTGCTATCAGGGCACTAAAGTCTGTGAGTGCACCCACGCCCATAAAGATCAAAAGTGGGAATACCCCAGAGTCAATCCCGATATGGTACACGTAATATAAAAGACCACCCGGCTCAGATAACCCAGCAACTGGGATATTAGTTAAAATAGCCCCAAAGCCGATAGGTAATAACAACAGTGGCTCAAAGTTACGGGCGATTGCTAAATAGAGTAACAAGCAACCAACCGCAATCATGATCAATGCCGGAAAAGTAAAGTTAGCAATACCCGTGGCATGCCAGAGGTTTAAAACACCATCCATCCTCTGTCTCCTATGCCAGTGCGATTAGCGCATCGCCAGTGGCAACAGAGTCGCCTTCTGCTACTAATACTTCAGCTATTGTGCCTGAGTGTGCAGCGCGAATTTCAGTTTCCATTTTCATCGCTTCCATAATGATAACCACATCACCTTCGTTAACGGTTTGACCTGGTTTCACTTTCACTTTGAAAATATTACCTGCCAACGGTGCATTGAGTGTTTCGCCCGCTGACGCTGATGCAGACTGAGGAATTAACTCACTGTCTTTTAGGGTTACTTCTTTAAGCTCACCACCTTGCGCTACGACGACATCGTAAACTTTACCATCAACTTTAACGCTGTACTGCTCTGCTTTTACAGGGCTTGAAGCAGCAGGAGTTGCTTCAGGTTTAGCAACTTCACCCGTTGGAATTGCTTCAAATGCATCTGGGTTGTTGCGGTTTTTAATAAATTTAAGGCCAATTTGTGGGAACAATGCATAAGTAAGCACATCATCAATCACATCATCAGCAAGCTCTAAACCTTGCTCTTTAGCTTCACTTAATAACTCTGCTTCTAGCTTCTCAAGCTCAGGCTCTAGCTTATCAGCAGGACGGCACGTAATTGCTTCAGCACCCTCAAGTACTCGCTCTTGTAGCTCTTTATTCATTGGCGCCGGTGTTGCACCATACTCGCCTTTGAGTACACCCGCGGTTTCTTTTGTGATGGTTTTATAACGCTCGCCAGTCAGTACATTAAGTACCGCTTGAGTACCTACAATTTGCGACGTTGGTGTAACTAGAGGAATGTAACCTAAGTCTTCACGTACACGCGGGATCTCAAGTAATACTTGATCAAGCTTATCAGCAGCACCTTGCTCTTTAAGTTGATTTTCCATGTTAGTTAACATACCGCCAGGTACTTGGGCTAATAAGATACGGCCATCAACACCTTTAAGACTGCCTTCAAATGCAGCGTATTTCTTACGTACATCACGGAAATAAGCGGCAATTTCTTCTAACTCATTTAAATTAAGGCCGGTGTCACGCTCTGTGCCTTCTACGATTGAAACAATGGTTTCTGTTGCGCTATGACCATAGGTCATACTCATTGACGAAATAGCCGTATCAAGCATATCGATACCCGCATCGATTGCTTTTTGGTAAGTTGCAGTACTTAAACCTGTCGTCGCGTGGCATTGCATTGCGATAGGAATAGATACAGTTTCTTTTAAGCCTTTGATCAACTGCTCGCAATCATATGGCTTTAATAAACCCGCCATATCTTTAATACAAATTGAATGACAGCCAAGATCTTCTAGTTGTTTTGCAAGTTTCAGCCACATATCAAGCGTATGGACTGGGCTTACTGTGTACGAAATAGTACCTTGGGCATGAGCACCTACTTTAACTGCAGCTTTAATGGCAGTTTCAAGGTTACGTACATCGTTCATCGCATCGAAAATACGGAAAACATCAACACCGTTTTTGTGGGCACGCTCAACAAACTTTTCGACTACATCATCAGCATAATGACGGTAACCTAGAAGATTTTGTCCGCGCAGTAGCATTTGTTGCTTAGTGTTTGGCATTGCCGCTTTTAGCTCGCGAATACGTTGCCAAGGATCTTCACCTAAATAACGGATACACGAGTCAAACGTCGCACCACCCCATGATTCAATTGACCAATAACCCGCATTATCGAGTTTTTCTGCCATGGGTAGCATGTCGTCTAAGCGCATACGCGTTGCCAAAAGAGACTGGTGTGCGTCACGCAATACTAATTCGGTTAATTTTAATTTAGCCATGTTTAAGCTGCCCCGTTATTTTTGTTTATTTCGAAATTGAGCAATTGCAGCGCTGATTGCTGCAATATGTGCCTGTGGCACACCCTGTTGAGGTTGAATTTTTGCTGTACGCGTAGGTTCTGCAGTTGCAGGATCATCAAATCGACCCACTACCTTTGACATTAAAGTGACTGCTGAAATCAAAATAGTCAGAAAAACAAACACGCCTACCATGCCTGTCACCATCAAACTGGCCGCAGTGGTGAGTAATCCACCTATATCCATACGACTCCCCTCGCTTACTTAAAATAAAAAGTTATTTTTGTTAAATAATTATGCACCAATAATAACAAACAAAATTCATTTGTATAGCACCATTGTAAATTGGTAAAACCAATTAAATTTAAAATAACATGACGCACATATAATTAACACCCTACTATTAGCGCATTTAAAGCCCCGTTATAGATGATATAAATAGTCAATATAGCCAGACGTTATATGTTCAGCTATTAACTAACCATAGTAAAATGCCTAAAAACCACGCACAACAAGGTGTTAGAGCTATCCACTTAAAATAAAGTTAAATTGGTCTTACCAATAACCACGATAATTCTCTTTTTCTTCATTCAGCTCAATATGAAAAAATATCACTATGAATAAGTTACATGCTTACTCGTAAAAGTTACCAAATGATGAACTCTCTCAAGAACAACAAAAACACACAACCCATTGAAATATATAAAATAAAACTTCTGGCACAGAACTCGCTTCAGTTACATCGAGCTTAAGAAAATTTAAATAGCCAAGGAGACCACTATGTTACGCTGGACAATTACTTTTTTAGTTATCGCGTTAATCGCAGCAGTGTTAGGTTTTGGCGGTATCGCAGGAGCCGCTGCAGGCATCGCTAAGATTATCTTTTTTATATTTTTAGTATTACTAGTTATTTCGCTGGTATCAGGAGCACTTAGAGGCAGTGTCCCTAAGTAGTTAAAAGCAGATAACCACTTACTTTATTTTAAATTTACAAGGAATTTCATTATGAAAAATTCAACTTTAAAAGCCGCTACTATCGCCCTATTTTCAGGTTTATTCATCATGGGTTGTGAAGACAACTCTGCTGAAGACGCAGGTGAGCGTATTGATGAAGCAATTACTGATACACAAAATGCAGTTGAAGATGCATGTGAAGAAGTAAAAGAAGGTGTTAACGCAGAAGAAACAAACTGCTAATAACACCTTACTTAAGAAAAGCGGCCAAGTGCCGCTTTTTTGTGTATGCAAGTTAGCAACTCTAGGATGCCTGCTGCTTGTGTCAAGGAGCTCGCAACTTTACTCTTTCTCCCTAGAAACCCGTTAACTTGTTGGGTTTCGCTCCGCTCTACCCTACGTCACGTAGGTCGTCATTTATGGCGACACATGTTTTCATTCATACGTGACGGGCTAAAGCCCGACTTACAGCCGCATTAATTCAGGGAATCGCGCGAAATAAATTTCACGCCTACGCGAGCCTCAAGCTTGCTAACTTTACTCTTTCCTCTAGAAACTCGCTAACTTGTTGGGTTTATCTGAAAGCTGATAGCTATGAGTGCGTTGGGTTTCGCTCCGCTCTACCCAACCTACGTTATTACTCACAACCCGTTGTAAGAGGCTCGTTTGTCGTTACACTCGCTATATGCCACTGGCCGTCGATAAAACTCACCTTTGCGACATCGCTTACAGCAAAGTCGCCTGGTACATTTAACCGCGTTAAGTTACTCGCTAATTGCTGCTGGCAATATGGGCCGGTATCGCCATGCATTACTAGTACAGGCTTATTGGTGTGCTTTGCGAAGTCGCTGATGGCATCTCGGTATATTTTAAATGCATCACAATTAGAACGTTGTGATTCACTGCAAGTGGGTTTACTGGTCGGGTGGTAAATATCAGCCTGAAAACCAAATACATAGGCCTTAGCATCTTGCTGAACAAGTGCTTGTTTTAACCAAATTAAGTTGTACTTATCACGCTTGTCGGCGTCATCAAGTGCTGCGTTTTTGTCACTTTTTAAAATTTGTGAGCGACCATTAAAAGTGCCCGGTATATGCAAAGTGCTAAACTCAATACCATCAAACTGCCAGCGGGCATTTTCTAGCATTTCAGCTTGGGTTGCATAACCCTGAAGTTGCTGTGCTTTTTTTGTATAATCATCGTCAAACATCAAGCCTTTAACAAAGCTTAGCCGTTCAAGCTCATCAAAGCGCACCGATAGCTTTTCTCGGTCGCAATCGGTCCATTCATTATCACCGGGGGTATAAATAAAAGGCTGTGTGGTCAACGACGTCAATAACGCTTTATTAGTTTGCAAAAGCTTATTCGTGCAAGCAAGCGCTCCTGATTTCATATCACCAAGATGCATTAAAAAGCCATGAGGTGTTGCTGCGATTGCCTTGGTAATTTTTCCGTCTTTGGCGAGATTGATTTCATCAATCGGGGTGTATGGCATATCGCCCATAACTAAAAAAGTATTTGTGGTCATTGCAAGTGCTAATGACATTGAACTAACAAACATACAACTTACACCTTTAAAATACGCATACCTTAAGCTCTCACAATGACAACTAAATGAAAACCAACTACAGAAGATTTTTTCTATCAATGTTAAACTGCCGCCAGCAAATTAAGTGAGCCTACGAATGACATTAAGTACAACTTACAAATTAGATAAACCGTATTATTACGAATGCTTTGATGAGTCTTTACCTTATTCATCACAAGCTAAGCCTAAATACCCGCTATTGGTATTATTAATAACCTTGGGCTTATTAGCTTTTTATCAATTAGATAATCATTATTTAGGCAGCTTTATGATTATGCTTGCCGTGGTTGAGTGCTTATCGTTTTATTATAAGCGTCCATGGTGGGTCGCAAGACAAATGATGAGTCGTGCATCGGGTAGCGAAGTGACTGTCGTATTTGATGATGAAGGCGTTAAAGCCGAAAACCCGCATAAAAGCTACCAATTAAGCTGGCAACAAATTAGTGAGATTATTGAAACTGAGCGAGGTTATATTTTAAAGGCTCAGCGCGGTATGCAATATATTTCTAAACAAGCGCTAAATGATGAAATGACGGCCGAACTAAATAAAAGAGCCACTCAGTGAGTGGCTCTTAAAAATATCTGTCGCTGATTAAACGTTGCCCGGATTTGGGTTAGATTTCTCTGCTTGAATTCGCATGTAGATTTCTTCACGATGTACTGATACATCTTTAGGTGCATTTACACCAATGCGAACTTGATTTCCTTTAACACCAAGAACAGTAACTGTTACTTCGTCACCGATCATAAGGGTTTCACCTACTCTACGAGTTAGTATTAGCATTCTCTTGCTCCCATGTTCCAAAAAATTAAAAGATTCCGCGTCAAAAACATTCTAATGAAATATAGACTTAAAAGTAAGTAAAAACTCTAGATCTTATTCATTTTCAGTTAAAAAAACTTTGTGTAGCGCACGTACAGCCAGTTCTAAATACTTTTCGTCAATTAAAACTGATATCTTTATTTCTGATGTCGATACAAGCATCACTTTGATGTTTTCATCGGCAAGGGCATTAAAAAATAAACTTGCCACACCAGAGTGAGATTTCATCCCTACACCTACTGCAGACACCTTGGCAACATTGCTGATCCCTTTAATAGATTCTGCGCTGATACCATCTTGGTTACTGGTCAAAATTTCAAGCGCTTGCTCTAAATCATTTGTGTGCACAGTAAAAGCATAGTCTATTTTTTCAAAGTTATGATTAACTTGATTAATCATATCTATTTCGATGCCGAATTCTGCAAAAAGTTTCAAAATTTTTGCAAGGTTTTCCGTTCCTTGGTGCACACCATTAACGTAAATTAGACTTTCGTCACGATTAAAGGCGATACCCGACACAATGTTTGCTTGCACATCCGGCTCCTCAAAACTGATCAAGGTCCCTTGATCCGGGTTAAAACTCGATAACACTCTGAGCGGTATATTATATTTTCCTGCGGCTTCAACACTACGAATATGCAGAACCTTAGCCCCAAGGCTGGCCATTTCGAGCATTTCTTCGAAAGTGACATGGCTCATACGTCGCGCATTAGGTTCAATGCGCGGGTCGGTGGTATATACCCCATCAACATCAGTGTAAATTTGGCATTCGTCGGCATTAATAGCACCAGCAATCTCAACCGCAGAAGTATCAGTACCACCGCGACCAAGCGTAGTGATATTGCCTTCAATATCACGGCCCTGAAAGCCCGCTATAATAGCGATACGGTTATGCTCAAGTTCATGCTTAAGACGAGTCGCAGCAATCTCTTCAATCCGCGCTTTACCAAACATGTTATCGGTGCGAATGTTGACCTGATCAGCAAGTAAGCTTACCGCTGAGTGACCACGTTTAATAATAGCCATTGCCAGCAGAGAGACCGACACCTGCTCACCGGTGGTTAGCAATACATCAAGCTCACGAGCACTAGGGCGAGAATCGATTTGTTTAGCGAGTTTAATTAGACGGTTAGTTTCTCCCGACATAGCCGAGAGTACCACCACAACTTGATGGCCTTGTTGCTTGGTTTTTACAACAAGGTCGGCGACGGCCTCAATTCGCTCTATTGAGCCAACTGAGGTGCCACCGAATTTTTGGACGATAAGTGCCACTAGTAGTTAAGAACGCTCAGATAACCAACCAGTTACACTTTCTAAGGCTGCAGCTAGGTTCTCTGGCTGAGTACCACCAGCTTGTGCCATATCAGGACGACCACCGCCCTTACCGCCTACTTGTGCAGCCATGTGATTTACAAGCTCACCAGCTTTCACTTTACCTGTTAGGTCTTTAGTTACACCTGCAATTAAGCTTACTTTATCGCCATTAGCTACGCCAAGGGCAATAACACCTGAGCCAATCTTCGTTTTCAGGTCATCAACCATGCCGCGTAGTGCTTTAGACTCAGTACCTGCAACATCAGCAACCAGTAGCTTAATACCGTTCACTTCAACAACAGAGTCAAGTAACGATGCACCTGCCGCACTTGCTAGCTTGTCGTTAAGCTGTGCAATTTGCTTCTCAAGGCCTTTTGATTTCTCAAGTAACGCCGTTACTTTTTCAAGTACTGTGCTGCTATCACCTTTAACTAGTGCTGCAACATCGTTTAGTTGTTGCTCTTGCTCACTTACATAAGCAACCGCTTCAGCACCTGTTACCGCTTCAATACGGCGGATACCGGCTGCGATACCGCTTTCTGATACGATTTTAAATAAACCAATATCACCTGCACGCTTAACGTGAGTACCACCACATAGCTCGATTGAGTAGTCACCAATGGTTACTACGCGCACTTCGTCGTCATATTTTTCACCGAATAATGCCATTGCACCTTTTGCTTTAGCATCTTCTATAGCCATTAGCTCAGTTTCAAGCGCAAAGTTACGACGGATTTCATCGTTTACTGCGCGCTCGATTTGGCGTAACTCGTCTTTTGTTACCGCTTCAAAGTGAGAGAAGTCAAAACGTAAACGCTCAGGGTCAACAAGTGAACCTTTTTGATTTACGTGCTCACCTAAAATTTGACGTAACGTTTCATGTAAAATGTGTGTTGCAGTGTGGTTTTTCTTGATGCTATCGCGACGTGCTGCATCAATTGTTGCCTCTGCTTTATCGTTTGTACCAATACGGCCTTGTACACGACCATGGTGTGCAAATGCATTACCAAGTTTCGTGGTGTTAGTCACTACAAACTCACCGCCAGCAACTTTTAACACACCTGTGTCACCAACCTGACCACCTGATTCAGCGTAAAACGGTGTACGGTCTAAGATTGCGATACCTTCCTGACCATCTTCAAGTACAGAAACCGATTGACCTTCAGAGAAAAGTTCAACCACAGTACCTGTGTAATGTTCTGCATCGTAACCTTTAAAGTCTGTGTGTTTTTCAGACTTAAGTTGTTGGTTGTAATCAGCACCAAACTTACCAGCTTGCTGTGCTTGCTTACGCTGAACAGCCATACACTCTTGGAAGCCGTGCTCATCAATCGTCATAAAACGCTCACGCGCAACGTCAGCTGTTAAGTCTGCTGGGAAACCGTAAGTATCGTAAAGTTTGAATACTAAGTCACCTGGGATCACATCACCTTCGATGTCAGTTAGGCTTTCTTCTAAAATAGCCAGACCACGCTCAAGTGTTTTACCAAACTGCTCTTCTTCGATACGCAGTACTTTTTCAATAATTTCTTGTTGCTTAGCAAGCTCTGGGTACGCTTGACCCATTTGCTCAATTAGTGCAGCAACTAGCTTGTAGAAGAATGCACCTTTAGCGCCTAGCTTGTTACCATGACGAACGGCACGACGAATAATACGACGTAGTACATAACCACGGCCTTCGTTTGATGGCATAACGCCGTCAGATACTAAGAACGCACACGAACGAATGTGGTCAGCCACAACGCGTAACGATTTATCATCTAAATCTTGTGCGTTTGTTACTTTAGCCGCAGCAGCAATAAGCGCTTGGAATAAATCGATTTCGTAGTTTGAGTGCACGCCTTGTAAAATTGCAGAAATACGCTCAAGACCCATACCTGTATCAACAGACTGCTTAGGAAGCGGCTCCATTGTACCGTCGGCATGGCGGTTATACTGCATAAATACTAGGTTCCAGATCTCGATGAAACGGTCACCGTCTTCTTCAGGTGAACCTGGAGGACCACCCCAAATTTCTTCACCGTGATCGTAAAAGATTTCAGAACATGGACCACAAGGACCTGTATCACCCATTGACCAGAAGTTATCGCTGGTTGCAATGCGAATAATACGGTCTTCACTTAGACCCACTTCTTTGTGCCAAATGTTGAAGGCTTCTTCATCATCGTGATAAATGGTAACAAGTAGCTTTTCTTGAGGTAGTTTTACAACATCAGTTAAAAACTCCCAAGCAAACTTGATTGCGTCTTGCTTGAAGTAATCACCAAAGCTGAAGTTACCTAACATTTCGAAGAATGTATGGTGACGAGCAGTGTAACCTACGTTTTCAAGGTCGTTATGTTTACCACCGGCACGCACACAACGTTGTGAGCTGGTTGCACGTGAATAAGGGCGGCTTTCCGCACCTAAAAATACATCTTTAAATTGCACCATACCGGCGTTATTGAATAATAACGTGGCATCGTTACCCGGGATCAGCGAGCTTGAAGGAACAATTTGGTGTTGTTTAGAGGCAAAAAAGTCTAAGAACTGTTGCCTGATCTGTGCGGTAGTCATATGCTGCATGTGAAAATCTCACCCGTTTATTGCTGTGCTTGCATTGCAAAATCAATTTGTTCGTAATTAAAGCCTCGATACATCAAGTAGCGTACACGTTTCGCTCTTTCTTTCTGGTCGAGTTCTTTACCTGAATTTGAAAACTTCTTTAAATATGCGTCCTTTGCGAGTTCGAACCAATCGACTTCGAACTCCTCGAGCGTCTTATCTAATAGTGCTCGGTCTATCCCTTTTGCCATTGCTTCGCTCTGAATGCGTTTTACACCATGATACTTAGCTAAATGGCGGCGTACAAACCCTTCGCAATAGCGCTGTTCGTTAATAAAGTTGTGTGATTCACACCAATCTAACAAGCGCTCTGTGAACTCGGGCGTCGCCTCTTTTTGCTGTAACTTTCGCGTTAAATCCCGACGCGAATAATCTTGTCGAGACAATAACCAAAGTACGTAATTTTTTAACTTTTGTTCTTTATCATCCATTACGCGTCAAAGCGTCCTGATTGTGACGGCGCTTCAGGTGCTTTTGTTTGGTCATCACCTTTTGGCACAACCGGCATAAAAATAGCCTGAAAAGACACGAAGAAGCTAATGTAACAAATTGGCATTAAAACCAATAGTGGAATAAACGATAAAGGAATACAGATCACCATTAAAACAGCGCAAATTAGGCCATAAACACTCAATGGGGCCATATTATGGTAAAACACCATGAATGAGGTTTTTAAAACCTGAAACATATTGCTTTGTTTTTGAAAATAAACCAAAGGCACTGCATAGGCAAAAGCGGTTAAATACACACAGATCGCCAATAGAAATACCGCAACTTGCCCCATTGAAATGGTTGCCAATAAGTCTGCTATATGTGATTGGTTTTGTGGATCGAAAGTCTGACTCGAAATAACTGCGTAGGCATCTGCAAAAATGAAATTAGACAGTAAAGCTAATAAAATACCTGCCGCCATCTGATACACGGCGACGCGCACTAAACCTATACGGTTTCCTTTATTACTAAATGGCTTAAAAATATCAGCTTGGCTGATAGTCCCGCCTTGCTGCTTAGTTAACACAGCTTGATAAAAACCTGCCATCAAAAACGGGGTTACAAATGCACCAACAACTTGCAGTAAAGGTAGCAGCAATGCCAAAAAGCTAATTATCACGATTAGCAGATGCATTAAAATAAAAGTCAAAGGTTGCAGCTTAAAGATTTCCCATCCAGCTTTAAACCATTTAACGCCTGCATCAGCTTTAAAAATACGTACTTCGATCGACATAGTTTCTCATTCAATAACGACAAAACGCACCGAGTATAACTGGGTGCGCTACTTGTTTATAGTCACCTGTAGTGAAATTTACTCAGGCTTTTTAATTTTTTTAATATCAAGCATGTGCGAGCCATGTTTGATTTTCGTTTCGAGGTAAGCTCGGTTACCTACCACACCCGCTTTAATGTGCGCATGAGTGCCAACCACTGAATCAACTTCAATACCTGCATCACGCAGTGCTTTAAGCTTATTAGGGTTGTTAGTCATTAGCTTAACGTGCTTTTGATTGAGTGCTTCAAGCATTAATACCGCGTCTGAAAAATCACGTAAATCATCAGCAAAACCCAAGTGGTTATTCGCTTCGTACGTATTCATGCCTTGCGACTGTAATACGTAAGCATCAATTTTATTGTATAAACCAATGCCACGCCCCTCTTGGCGTAAATACAGTAAAATACCGCCTTGTTGGTGCATCATCTCGATACACTCATTTAATTGCTCACCACAATCACAACGTGATGAATGGAATACATCGCCCGTTAAACACTCTGAATGCATACGAATTAAAGGGACATCTTGCTCTGTGTCAGCTTGATTAAAGACTAAAGCAACATGTTCTTGGCCATCATTTAAGCCACTGAAAGATACGATTTCTGCAGGGATATCACTGTTTTTGCCAACATTCAGCTGGACTCTTGCTCTTACTTGCGCCACGACAAATCCAAATTAAAAAATAAATGCGATACTGCAAATGTGATTACAACAGCTTGAAGGTTGTAAGGATGCAACATACGACGAGTGATAACTAATATTGAGGCAGTTACCAGCAATTCAAGTATTATACACTCAAACCACCCCAAGATACGAGCTTTGCGCCTCGCTTTAGTGGCGCTAAAAAAACACCTTAAAAGCCCTACTTTTTAGAGTTAGGCCTTTGAAATAAAATAAATTAATAAATAAACCTTTGCAGATATTCGAAAAAATAGATTAGTTTAATCTCAATAAACCGCTAAGCCTTTATCAACCACCTATCAAAATAATAAAAATAACAGTGTAATGATGGGTCTCAGCGCTGATTAATAACGTACTAAAAGCGCTAGATAAACAATTATGAAGAATAACCAAAAAGTGATGCTTGAAGCTTAAATTGCTCTGCTAACTCATCAATTATAACCCTTTGACTAAGCTTTAAATATCTTGAGCGTGGCCAAACAACATTGATTGGCATAACCGCACCTGAAAAGGTATCTAAAACACTAGTTAGTCTATTACTATCTAGCTGCTCTTGAATAAGCCAAGTAGGTAATTGTGCAACACCTAAACCATTAAGTGCAGCATCAAGCATTGCATCTCCATCACTGAGCATATATCTGGCATTGATTAGCTGGTTAAATGACTGCTTTTTACTATCTTTGAACAACCATGTTGGCTGCGAAGAGCGCTTACTGCCAATAATACAATCATGAGTAAGCAAATCCGCAGGAGTGTCTGGCACACCATGCTGGTCAAAATAACCCTGACTACCACACACTGTTAGTTTTTGATAACCCAACAATTTTGCTACCAGATCGGCATCATCTTCTAATGTGCCTATACGTACTACCAAATCAACATTTTCATTTATTAAATTGATACGACTTTCACTAAAGTGAACCGCAAGCTCTAGTTTAGGATACTTGTTTGCTAGTTTAGAAAGTATTGGCATTACATACTTACGGCCGAATGCCGCAGGTAAGTGAAGCTTTACTTGCCCTGAAACATTATGGCTACCGGCAGTGACCGCTTGCTCTAGGCTATCTATTTCAGCCAGTATTTTTACCCAGCCTTCAAAATAATGCTGCCCTTCTGGGGTTGCCATAATTTTACGCGTTGTTCGATGCAGTAGCTTTGTACCTAACTTACTTTCAAGCCTAGTAACAGTTTTACCAACAGCGGAGCCTGTTAAACCTAATCGATTACCAGCTGCTGTGAATGTACCCATGCGTAGTGTTTCAACAAACTCTCGAATACCAAAGAAAGGGCTATCTTCTGGTTTCATTATGGAATCTCAGGACAGAATAAATGGAATATTAGCTAGGTTATCATTTAAAAAGAAGATAATAAAATAGTGTTCACTTATTCAGCAATAGAGAAACATGATGAGCGAACGCAAACTTCTCGATTTACTCGAAAAAGAAGAGATCCGAACTCTTCGCTTAAACTACAGTCAGCTTTTAGACTCTGGTCAAATTCATAAAATGGAAGAAGTATTTACTAGCGACGCACGAGTCGAAGTAACAGTGGGAGAAATGAAGGGAATTGAACAGATAAAGCAAGGATTAAAAAATGCTTATGATGAATTCGATACTCACAATAGAAAGCACTTCCCTTTTGTTCATGCCGTAATGAACCATCAAATAGTACTAACAGATAAAACGACAGCACAGGGTGAGTGCTATCTAATTGACTTTGTTACAAGTAGAGAGCAAAGCGAATCTCCGCTTTTATTAGTGGGCCGATACTTAGATCGCTATGAAAAAGTCGACGGTCAATGGCGCATTAGCCACTCTAAACTTGATGTTGTGTGGCCAGCGAATTCGGGAGATCAGTAACATGAATAATCTACCAACTAGCTTTACAAATGTATTTGCCGACAACAAATTAACGCTGGGATTGCTCACTCCCCTTGAAGCTTACCCTAGCAGCCCTTTCCCTACCCTCAATGCTGATATAGCAACGGCTAAGCAGGCTGAACAAGCAGGTATTGCCAGTATTTGGTTTAGGGATGTGCCTTTTTATGATCCTAATTTTGGTGATGCTGCGCAGATGCTTGATCCATTCACTTACGCAGGTTTCATTGCTGCACATACAAATACAATTACTTTAGGCACCGCAGGGGCAGTTTTACCATTACGCGATCCTATCATGGTTGCCAAACAAGCAGCCTCAGTTGATCATCTAAGTAATGGTCGTTTTGTGTTAGGAGTTTCAACCGGAGACAGGCCAGTTGAATACCCAGCTTTTGGTGTCGATTTTAACGCGCGTGCTGAGCGCTACAGAGAGTCAGTTGAAATTATCAAAACATTACACCAACAAAGTTTTCCTAAACACCTTAGCCAACATTACGGCGAGCTTGATGGTTCACTTGACCTTTATCCAAAACCAGTAAACCAGCAAATACCCGTTATGGCCGTTGGTCGTTCTAGGCAATCATTTGAGTGGTTGGCTAATAATGTTAATGCTTGGATTTGGGCTGTTGATAATGAACAAGCCATCAGTGAAATCATTAACAACCTATCAATTGCAAGCAATAGCAACACAAGCCCACATTACGGCTATGCGACATTTTTTGATTTAGATAAAAACCCAGACGCCCCGTACCAGCGTTTTTATAACGTTGTACGAATTGGTCGAAATGCCCTTATTGAGCGACTGTTAAAACACAGAGAGCTTGGCGTAAAACACATTGCGCTAAACTTAAAACCTTCTCAAAGGGCTGCCCAAGATGTAATTGATGAATTGGGTAACTTTGTTATTCCTGCTCTTGAAAAAGAGCAAAGAGAGCCTGCTGTATGAGTACTCAAGAACAGCTCGAAAACTTAATAACTCAGTTTAAAGATAGCTGGTTACGCTCGGATAAGCACTCGTTAGCAAAGCTGTTTAGCTCTGATATCGTTTTCAAAAGCCATCACCACGGCTCTATAAATGGGCAAAAGCATGTATCAACAACTTTAAGTGAAGATTTCAAAAACTATGCAACGAGTGCTGAATTTACAAATACGTTTACTGCACACCAAAAAGATTTTGCCGCAGCAAGCAGCTACGCTTATGTAGATGTAAATCATGGGCAAAAACGCTTTTTATGTGGTTGTACGTTTATTTTTCATTTCGTTTATGAAAACCAGCAATGGCTTATTAACCACATTAAATTTCAGGTTAACTGGAATAAAGGACAACAATCCTTGCTTCCTAACTGGAACATGCTTCCTGGAGTTCAGGGCTGGCAGCTAGTTGATGGCGAACCAACAATTGTGAGTGAATTACACTCTCCATGGGCATTAATTCGTAAGTTTAAAGCCTCTGAGCCAAAGCAAGCTCTCATTGATCTCTATAACAAGTATGCATTTGCTGTTGATAATTGTGATATTAATTTACTTATTGATTGCTACAGCCAAGATATACATGGCAGCTTTCCTCCTTTAGGTGATTTATCTGGTAGAGAAAGTGTTATAGGGAGTTTAAAAAACTTTAGACTGCTTGCGCCATTTTGGCAGCACTTTGCAGAGTTGGTCAAAATGGAGATTAGCCAAGATAAAAAAACAGCTCGATTTATCATTGCCCGAATCATTCCCGAAAACCCCGTGAATGATAGCAATCAAAAAATCTATGCAGCTCACTATCAGTTAGCAGCAAGATTAGAGTCAGATAACTGTTGGCGACTTTACGAATCGCATTACATACCTGGTTGGTTTGATGAACAGAATTTGCCTGAGTTTATAATCTAACAATAAAGCGCTCAATGTGAGCGCTTTTTCATAAGTACCTGCGACCGGTTAAGCTTAATCACTGTTTTTGCTTAAATTAAAAACAGTGATACATTAAAAATTACTAGATACCTTGTACCTAATGATGATAATGATTATCATCAACAAGTATTAATCCCCTCTTATCTGGGCAAAATAATAAGGAATATTATGAAAAAGAGCTCACTTGCCTTATGTGTTGCATTACTATTTAGTCAGCAAGGCATTGCCAATGAAACGACCACCCAAGAATTTAACGACACCTACCGCGCTTATGTCGCTGCTGTAGAAAATAAGCAAGACAGTAGTGAGCTTGCTAAAAAAGCGTTTGAGCTTGGCAAAGAAATTTATGGTGAAAGCGCCGACAACACAGCCAATCTTGCTATTAACTATGCCAACAGCCTAGATAAAAGCGAACAAGAACAACGCTTTGAGTTATATCGCACAGCCTACGAAATACTCGAAAAAAACCACGGCAAGCTAAGTGTACAAGTATATGATTCATTAATCGGCATGGCAGAATCAACTCCCTCAGCTAAGCGCGCTGATACGTATCTTGATGATGTCATTGCTATTGCTGAAAAACAAAACTCAGACAAGCTTGTTGCTGATGCAAAAATGACCGCTGCTCGTATCCTTGCTTATAAGGGCACTGGCGAACGCTATTACACAGCAAAGGAATATCTTGAAGAAGCCGATAAGTACTACCAAGAAAACTTACCAAATAACGCTGTCGATCGTATTAGCGCTGACTTTTTAGTTGCCGCATTTGCAGAAAACCAACGTAAATACAGCACCGCTATTGAGCGATTGAATCACGTAGTAAGTGTATTTGATCAAGAGCTAGACTTTGATCATCAAACCGAATTAAACGCTCATTCAAAGCTAGTTC
Organism: Pseudoalteromonas sp. 0802; assembly: GCF_013350085.1. Lineage (NCBI taxonomy): Bacteria > Pseudomonadati > Pseudomonadota > Gammaproteobacteria > Alteromonadales > Pseudoalteromonadaceae > Pseudoalteromonas > Pseudoalteromonas sp. 0802. The sequence continues at coordinate 35,865 of NZ_JABVXE010000017.1, forward strand.
ACTTATACGAAAAAACAGGTAAAAGCGACGAAGCAACCAAACACTGCTTAGCGATTGCGAAAATGGTGCCTTGGAAAGAAAGCCAAGAACAAGAGCCGTTATACCGCGTACATCCTAAATATCCAAAATCAAAAGTTCAACGTATGGAAGATGGCAGTGTCGTAATGGAGTTTGAAGTAACCCCGTCAGGCTTTGTAGACAACATAACTGTGGTTGGCTCTGAGGGTGGCTCAGCATTTGAAAGAGAAGCTGTTAAAGCAGTAAAACAGTGGCGTTATGCCCCTAAGTTTGAAAATGGTCAAGCTATTGCAGCGACTTCTCGGGTGCAATTGGATTTTAAAATCAACAACTAAATAACAGGGTCGCAATGCGACCCTTTTTATACCAATTCGCTTAATTAAGTGAGCTATTTTGAGGCAAGAAAACCTCGTTGATAGCAAGGCAAAAATTTCGTTATTTAGTTGTTCTAAATCAGAAATTTTTAACGCAGATAGCGACAGGTTTAATCCCTCAAAATGATTAAGTATTTTTGCGGATTGGTATTAAAACTTTTTAAGCAGGTTATCGGCTGCGTCCTCTATTAAATCGAGTACTTTTTCGAAGCCTTGATCACCACCATAATAGGGGTCGGGGATCTCACTCTCTCCTGCATCACCATGACTTAAAAACAGCGACAACTTATATTGTAAGTGCTCTGGACACTGGGCTTTTAAATCAGCAAGATTTTGCTTGTCGGCCGCGAGGATTAAATCAAACTCATAAAAATCAGCTTGAGTCACAGGTCGCGAATAGATGCCTTTAAAGCTATAACCGCGCTTTTCGGCTGCTGCTTTTGAACGTGAATCAGGTGGATTGCCTTGGTGATAGCCAATGGTGCCAGCAGAATCAACTTTAACATTGACACCTAGCGCCTTGGCACGACTACGAAGTACCGCTTCAGCGGTAGGTGAGCGGCAGATATTGCCTAAGCATACAATCAAAACCTTTTTCATTATTCGTCCTTAAAATTGCTTTAAGATTGACTCATCATAACGTTCTGCATCAAGCGAGAGATTGTATTTATCTGCAACACTATCAAGCTCTGCCTGCTTAATTGCCAACTCATCCATAGTAATAGTGTTGTCATCAAGCTGCCATAACAAACGTGATCCCGCATAGCTGTAATGAATTGCTAATAAAGCATCTGCATTACCCTCGCGCCCTGCTGCTTTTAACTTTGGCATTTTACGGGTGATTTTATTCAGCGCTTTTTTAAGCTCCCACACATAGACTATTTCAGTCATGTAATCATGATTGCGGTATTTATTAAGCACAAAGCCCACCAGCAAACTACACACAACAACACCTAGTAGGTTCCAATGAAAATGGCTACCTCTTGGGTCAGGAAATAACGCTATTAACGTTTGTGAAATGGCTAAACTACCAACGGCTAGACCAATTACACAAGCAATAATCACTTGGTTTAAATGTTTACGGTAACGGGCTTTATCTATTTGAATAAGTTTCATAACAACCTAAAAAACTTGTGAAAAATAAAAAGTGAAAAAAATTTCACCCCTTTTTTATTTGCCAGCCGTTTTAGCTATGAAAGCAATTATCCTAAGAGGAACGGCTATGCATACTTTACCACTAAACTCAGCAAGCTTGAATAACAGCAATGCTGCTTTAAAGACAACCGCAGCAATTCTTGGCGGCGGTGTCATGACCTTTGCAGCATTTGCATTTATGCAGTACTTAATTTCTGCTGAGCAAAGAGCCGATGTGAAAACAGGCCCAGACATCACGGTTGAAATTTATGAAGTACCGGAAGACTCAAAAGTACAAGTAAAGCAAACACTGCCGCCACCGCCAGTTGCTAAAATGCCACCAAAAGTACCACCGCGCCCAACCATTGATACGACCGACACTGTTGTAGTAGCGGATTTAACACCAACGATGACATTCGATAACATTGGCGACACGCTTAGCAAAAGCATTAATCAACCAACGGGAGATGCGACACCTATTGTACGTATAAACCCTAAATACCCACCCGTAGCAGCTCGCGATGGCATTGAGGGCTGGGTGCAAATTAGCTTTAGCATTTCACCGACTGGCGAAGTGATTGACCCTGTTATTATTGATGCAGAGCCTAAACGGGTATTTGACCGTGAAGCAATTCGCGCTATTAAACGTTGGAAATATCGCCCTAAAGTTGTTGAAGGTGTGGCACAATTACAAACAAACCAAAGCGTTCAACTTGATTTTAAAATAGATGGATAACTGCCTATGCTAATGAGCATCAAGACATGGTTATTTGACAAGCCAAACACAGATTGTTTGGCGCAGTATGCCAAAACGGGCGACAACCGTTACCTTAACCAACTCGTTGCTCAATACGGGAACGATCTTTATCACTATCTAGTTACCCAAAGTGATAAAGATCTTGCCCTCGATATATGCCAGCAAACCTGGTTAAAAGTCATTGATAAACGCGACTTTTACAATGATCAGAACAACCCAAAAGCGTGGCTTTTTCGGTTAGCACGTAATTTATTAATTGATGAATTTCGTAAGCAGCAAAAGTTCGTTGAGTTAGAAGACAACCAACTATTTGCTGAATCTCAGGATGCAAGTTATCACTACGACTACGAAGCCTTTGATAAAGCACTTATGGCACTTAGCTTTGTACAACGTGAAGCGCTGACCTTACAACAAGAAGGCTTTAGTCTCGAAGACATTGTTGCTATCACACAAAGTAACCCAGAGACTATTAAAACTCGGCTGCGATATGCCCGTCAAAACCTGAAACAACAACTAGGAGGCCATCATGAAGCGTAACGACGAGCAACTCGATGCTGATTTAAAAGCACATTTTCAAAAACGTAAGGCAGAGCATAGCTTAAGCAGCGACGAGCTTTCACACATGCAAAAGCCACAGTCGGCAACGCCAAGACCACAGCGCTTTTTAGGCCTGCAAATGACCGGAGTATTTGCTGCTTTAGCGATTCTTGGTTTTGTCATGCTGCAATACAACAACCGCGAGTTAACCCATGTTTATGCCGTGGATTTATCGGACTATCAATGGCTTGAAGTACACGAACTCGACGCCAAAGGCAGCTATGTGAGTAATCTTAAACAACAAAAACAAAACCTAGATGCTAACTACCAACAAGCATTAGCCAATCACCAAGCCCGCACCAGCTTCACAGGCCGTCTAGTCAGTGTTGATAACGACTGGTATATCGCCGACTGCGAGCAAAATGTCATAGTACAAATTAAACAATCACTCCTTGAAGAACTACAAAAACATGGCACCCTAGATACTCATATTCACCAAGGTGACCTACTCGCCCTAGACCAAAACAAACAAGGCCAAATCATCGCACTCAAACAACTGACCCATGAAACGGAAAAGTGTACGAGTTAGCGAACTCGTAGGTTGGGTAGAGCGTAGCGAAACCCAACAAGTTAGCGAGTTACAAGGGGAAAGTCGCAAGTTTTTAGGTAGCAGCGGGTTTACCCCGCGTAGGCGTGAAATTTATTTCGCGCGATGGTTCAACGAGCCATCAGCTTTCAGCCGTCAGCTATCAGATTTAAAACAAGTTAGCGGGCTACAAGAGTAAAGTTACAAGCTTTGAGTAGCAGCGGGTTTACCCCGCGTAGTCAGATGTCAGATCATTCTTCTGACATCTGATATCTAATATTAATTTCACTCCCCTACCTTCGGTAGCATGCTTTTACTAATCACTTCAAATGTATCTAGGTCTATCAGCATAGAGTAAACTTCATCGTTGTTGATAAATACAACGAATAAATTGCCCTCAGCGTTGAGGTTAGACTCTACAATGCGGTTGTAACCTGAAATAACTTCGCTGTAGTTTGAGCCATCAATCTTGCTTAGCGCGAAGGTGCGCTTATCTTTGCCATCGAGCAGTTTGTCGTTGTTGGTATCGTTTTTGATAACTTCATACGAAACTGCCTTAGGAGCATAGACTTTTTGCTCCTTGTAAGGACGAGTATCAAACTCTTTGTAATGGCTTAAAGCACCAAACTCTATGATCAACTGATCCGTTGTTTTAAATAGCCACTTGGCGTGATTGGTTTTGTCATTAAGAAACAAGATGTTCTTTGAGCGCGTAGGTCTGTATTTATAACCACCGCTAAAATTATTGTAAACTGTTACGTCAGCTTTCACCTCGATATCCAGTTTTTCTGATTCCAACGGGATAAAGTAAAAATCACTCCCCTCGACCTTATGGGGGTAACCCAGTTTCCACTTTTCTTGCTGCTTTTCATCTTCAGCTAAGTTTAGTGTTTGTTGCTGAACATGGTTATCGGACTTTAGTAAGTAAGCAACAAAGTTATACCCTATTGCTGCTGTTCCAATGATTAAGCCTAAAAGTAAAATTAGGCCGTTAACATTCCACACCCATTTAAAAAACTTTTCTGACTTCATACGACTGATTAAATCCTTTTAAGAATAAGAACTTGCTAAACTAGCAGATCTAAAACAAGTTAGCGAGCTACAAGGGGAAAGAGTAAAGCAGTACCGTAGGCGTGAAATTTATTTCGCGCGATGGTTTCCCCGAGATTCCAGACTGACGGCTGACGGCTGACGGCTGACGGCTGACGGCTGACGGCTAATACTCCGCTCTTTACCTCGCTTTTCCTACCAATAATCGCACATTACTCTAATGTTAATAACAATTTAATGCTGAACCAGCTAGGCTAGTAACATCGTGTTTAAATATTATGGAGTTACCATGAAAAGGTCTTTGTTTAACAGTTTAATCATTGCCTCAATTAGCTTGTCGAGCTTGCAAGCGTGTGCTCAGCCGGAGCAAAAGATTCCTCTGGATGCCAGCGCTAATAACTACAAACTAGAATTAGTAAGCGAAGGAATTCAAATTCCTTGGGGTATGGCTTGGCTTAACGAGCGTGACTTACTCGTTACTGATCGACGTGGCGAGCTTAGATTGATTCGTGATGGCAAACTCGTTGAGCAAGCAGTTAAAGGCACACCTAAAGTACATGATGAAGGTCAAGGAGGCTTATTAGATATAGAACTTGATCCGAACTTTGCCGACAATGGTTGGATTTACTTTTCGTACTCGGGCTATGAGGGCGATGGTGAGGGTTACAATACCTCGATTATGCGTGCCCGCTTTAAAGATATGGCTCTTGTCGATCAGCAATTATTGTTTGATGGCGAGCCAAATATTGAAACAACAAAACACTATGGTTCGCGTATTGAGTTCGACAAAGAAGGTTACTTGTACTTCTCTATTGGCGATCGTGGCAAAAGAGACGTTCACCCACAAAGCCTAGACTATGATGCAGGCAAAATTCACCGTATCAATAGCGATGGCTCTATCCCTAAATCAAACCCGTTTTATAACCATAAAACAACTCACAAAAGTATTTATTCGTATGGACACCGTAACCCACAAGGTATGGCAATGCACCCAGAAACGGGAGTTATTTGGAGCCATGAACATGGCCCTCGTGGCGGCGATGAAATCAACATAGTTAAAGCAGGTGCAAACTATGGTTGGCCTGAGATCACTTATGGGATCAACTACATTGGTACAAAAATTACCGACGAAACTAGTCGCGAGGGAATGGAACAACCTGATTGGTATTGGGTGCCTTCAATTGCCCCTTCTGGAATGGAATTTATCACCAGCGATAAATACCCACAGTGGCAAGGCCAAATTGCCGTAGGTTCGATGAAGTTTGGCCACCTTGTTTTGGTGAAACTTGATGGTGACAAAGTAACAGGCCACAGCAAGGTATTTGAAGGTGTAGGACGCGTTCGTAGCCTAGCCACCCACCCTAATGGTGACTTATATCTTGGTGTTGATGGTATCGGTGTTTATAAGGTTGTACCGAAAATATAGATTCCAGCTTTCAGCCGTCAGCTCTCAGATTTAATACAAGGTAGCGAGTTACAAGGGGAAAGAGTAAAGGAATACCGTAGGCGTGAAATTTTTTCGCGCGATGGTTGATCTGACCCCGATAAAGTAGACACGAGGTTTAATTAATTTGTTCGTACTGCATGGGACTTTTATACCCTAGGGTGCCATGCCTTCTTACTGAGTTGTAGTATTTTTCAATATAAAAAATACGTTTGTGTTGTCATTTCACTACGACTCAGTTCATTTAAATTCTTTATCCACTCCTTTTTATACTGCGCGAAGAAGCTTTCTGAGCATGCGTTATCCCAGCAGTTCCCTTTTCTAGACATACTCACTGTGACACCTCTATTAGTTAACCACTTCACTGTTTCCTTTGCGACATACTGAGCTCCTTGGTCTGAATGAAAGAGCAAGTTCGCACCATCAGGTTTACGTGCTGACCATGCTTTTCTCAGTGTTTTAATAACTAACTCGGCGTTGTTTATACGGCTTGTTACCCAGCCAACAACCTTACGAGAATACAAATCAAGGATGACGCATAAATACTGCCAACCATCCTTACAGCGTACTTGTGTGATATCTGATACCCACACGGTATTTGCTGCATCAACATTAAATTGGCGTCGTAATAAATTACTCGCTTTGATTGTACCTTCTTTCTTCGCGCGACTTGTATAGCGTCTCTTACCTGATTTTGAACGATAGCCAACGCTTTGTAACAGCCTCTGCACACGTCCTTTACTGCAATCAAAGCCATGTGCTACCGCTGCTTCCCAAAGCTTTCTATAGCCCGGGATACAGTGCTCCTGGTCGCTAATATGCTTTAGAAACTTAAGTAACGAACTGTTCTCTTTCTGGCGTGTGCTAGGTAATTGCTTTAACCATTTATAATACCCAGCCGGCGACACAGATAACCAACTGCACAACTTTTTCACTGTGCGTTTGGCGTCTGTGACCTTGTGGATATATTCGAACCTTATTCTTTTAGGCTGTCGAAGTAGACCTTCGCCTTTTTTAAAACGTCATTCTCCAACTGAGCATCTTCGAGTTGCTTCTCAAGCTTGCGAATTTGGCGCTCTAAATCTGTGTATGATTTGTCTGGGCCTTGGTTCTTTAATGGCTTTGCTGTTTTCTTCTTCGAGGTCATATGACTTCTCCAACTTGATAGCATGTCAGGATGAATTCCGTATTTATTCGCGATCATCTTAACTGTATCTGTGGTGTCTAACGACTCTTGAACGACTTTTATTTTAAACTCGAGGGAATATCTACGCTGTGACTTTACTTTCATGATTAATGACTCCAAAAAGGTGTCTACTTTTATGGAGTCAGATCAGGTTTCTGACGGCTGACGGCTGACGGCTATCAAACTTGAATATGCGAGTTATCGAAATTCAAGCAATAAAAAACCACAGACTTCTCTGTGGTTTTTTACTTATAACTTAAGACTTACAGCTTAAAGTTTTTAAATCACAATAATACTCGTCACTAGGTAAGCGATGAAGGTTAATGCGCCGCCGAATAAGGCGTATGGCATTTGGGTTTTTACGTGAGTTAATAAATCACACCCTGATGCAATGGCCGATACTGCGCTGGTATCTGAGATTGGCGAGCAGTGATCGCCAAACACACCACCACCTAAAATAGCGGCAATAACCAATGAAGGTGGTAAACCTAAAGCTTGAATGAGCGGTACACCAATTGGAATAAGTATTGCGAATGTGCCCCACGAGGTACCTGTAGTAAATGAAATAACCGCACCTGTAATAAATAGCACTGGCACAACTAAGTAAATAGGTAAGAAATCACCGACTAGTCCGGCTACAAACACACCTGTACCTAAGTCTTTTAAGCTTGCACCTAACGTGAGTGATAGCAATACAATAGACACTAATGGCAGTAACTCGCCCATTCCTTTAAAGCCAATATCTACCAGCTTATGGTGTGTAAATTCACGCGAGCTAATCATTAAGAAATAAGCCACAACACAGGCTAAAATAGTTGCATACAGCACTGATTTAGAACCACTACCGCTGGCAATATCGCCATCACCGGTCCAAAACATAAAGCCAACCATGCTACCAATTAAGGTAATAAGTGGCACAAGCATGTAACGTGCTTTTGAGCCTTTTACTTCTTCTGTTAGTTCGGTTTCTTGTTGCTCTAGGTTTTCTTCTGCTTGCTTTAATGGGCCATGTACCTTGTCAAAGGTAATGGTGTAGAACACGATAAGTAAAGTGATAATGGCGTAAAAGTTATAGCCAATACTGCCCCACAATACCGAAACCGCAGACTCTTCCATTTCGTAGTTGCCAAGAAGGCCGAGCACATAGGCGCCCCATCCATTTAGCAAGATTAAAATACACACAGGTGCGCTGGTACTATCGATAATGTAAGCAAGGCGTGCTCGGCTCATTTTAAATTTATCGAATAAACCACGCGATAAAATTCCCGAGGTTAATACACTTAAGTTCGATTCAATGAATACCGCAATACCTGAGAACATGGTTAAGTAACCGACTTGGCGCTTACTTTTAGCAACCCCTTTGTTCATCAGCAAATTAACTGTCGCAGCCACGCCGCCAGATTCACGAATGTAGGCAAGTAAGGCACCAATTAGAATACTAAAAATAAGGATACGGCTATTACCAGGAGAGCTGGCAACTTCGATGACTCGCTCAATAGTATTAATAAAGGTGAAAAACAAGGTATTACCTTCACCATTCAGAGCAAGCAAAAACTCAGACGACGCAACCGCGACCAATAACGCCATGATCACTTCTTTGCGCCAAAACACAATTAAGATAGCAATCAAGGGTGGTAAAATTGAATACCAAGACATAAAAACCCTTTTAAATTAAGAACAACATTTTATTTTTATTATGCGAAAACTCGCTAAGCTTAATGGCTTTGCCACCAAACTCAACTTAATTCGACTAGTGATTTAATATACTCTCATAAATCAGCGAGATAATAGAGCCATACTTACCTGTTTCGAAACGCTTGCCGACAAACTGGTAATTTTCTTGTGAACCTTCAATCGGTGTATGACGGGCATTGGTTAATAGCACAATAGCAAGGTCATACTCTGGGTCAATAACGGTCACCGTGCCTGTCCAGCCGGTATGACCAAAAGCCCGCGGGCTAGCATAAGGGCCAAAATGCCATTTACGCGCTTGATGCCCCGCTCTACGCCATCCTAAACCATAAGTCTCATCACTTGCTTGGGAGTTTGTGAATTGCTCAAGTACTTGTGCTGTAAAAATTTGCTTGTTGTCGTAGCCACCCCCATTGAGTAACACTTGCATAAGCACGGATAAATCACCGGCGGTACTAAAAAGCCCTGCATGCCCCGCTACGCCACCTAGAGCATAAAATGCCTTTTCATCATGTACTTCACCTTGCAGCACATCGGTTCGAATATTTTCAAACTCGATGCGACCACCTCGGGTGTTGCCGTTAATCTCAGTGGCAGCAATTTGCGAAGCTAAAAAACCTTTCTGTAATGGATTATAAACCGTATGTGTTAAACCAAGTGGCTGATAAATTTGGCTTTCTACATAGGTATCGAGCGCCATACCACTAATACGCTCTACCAGTACACCAAGCAACATATAATCGATATCAGAATATAGGTGTTTTACGTTCCGACCAGCCACAAAAGGCACGCCTGTTAATAGCAGGTTTTTAGTACGCAGGCTGTTTTGAGAAAAAAAGCGCTCACCAAATTTATTGTCTTTACGATGAAAATCAACCACCGCAGGATAACCCGCACTGTGGGTGAGTAAATCTTTTACTAAACGCTGTTCACGACCGCTGCCCCTAAATTCTGGTAGGTAATAAAACAGTGGCTTTTCTACGTCGAGCTTCCCTTCGCTGGCAAGCTTCATCAGCGCAAAGTTAGTGGCAAACATTTTTGAATTTGAGGCTATATCAAACAAGGTATCGTTTTGCATAGCTTGTGGGCTTGTAAGCTCACTGCCATCAGCATGATACTTTTTAGCCGCGCCATAATGGCTTAGTTTAATCAACTTGCCATCTTTAACAACGGCGAGTACCGCGCCCGGAAAGCCCTCTTTAATCTCTTGATTAATTAATTCATCAACGGCACTAAAACGCTTTTGAGCGCTGTTTTTATCAAGCGTTGGGTAAGGAAAACGTAAGGTTAAACTTGCCCCTTCTGGCAGTACATTTTCTACTTTATAGGTGTTAATGCCATCGCGGGTGCGTTTAGCCAAACTGTATTGATATATTTTTTCGGCTGTTAATGGTGAGGCAATATTAATTTTTTCACCATTTATGAAAATATCAGCACTGGTTGCATCGTGGTTTTCAATGATGATTTCACCGCGACCTTTATAGGCTGTAAATGTGCCTCGGTCGTTAACGAGCGCGCGACTACTCGGATCAAGCGCAGGAATACGCGCTATAACTTGTGCATTAGCCAGTGTTTTTGGCACTGGCTCAACGGCTTGCTGTTGCTGCTGATATTCTTGAAATAACCGCTCACTCTTTTTAGGAAAGTATTTTTCTAATAATGCAAATAGCACTGCGGCACTTCTCGCATCACTATTGCCACTTACATGCCAAGGCAAAAAGTGCATTTGAAAAGCACTTAGAGCATCTAGCGTTTGCGAGTCAAGCTGACCCGTTGCAATCACTTCATAGCCGTAACTGCGCAATGCTTTTTGCATTAACTCAACAGAAGGCTTTGATGCACTAAATAGCTGCCAATACTTATCAACGGTGTCGCTGTCGTACCATGCACCGATACCTGCTTTATACAGTTGATACCAAGGAAAACGCGGGCCTGGGTCGTTCTTACGGCTTGGGGCAATATCAGAATGGCCAATCACTTGAGTTGGGCCAATATCAGGATTACGGGCAAGAATATCTTTACTAAGTTTTATTAGTAGCTCTATTTGCTTGGCATCATAGTCTGGAAAAATACATAACTTACTGGCGTCATTTTCCATCGCAAGGTTTGCTTGCTCAGGAATATGACAGGTTGGTACATTAACAATTTCAATACCAATAGAATGATCATTTAAATCTTCGCGGCCTTGCCAAAAACTGCGTCCGGCGTGCCACGCCCTATCTCTTTCATCAACCAGCTGAATAATTTCTAATTCATCTTTTGGATAACTCGGGTCGCCTGATTCAGGTAATAAATAATGTGAACTTAAGCCCCCTTCATCCACGAGCGCACGCATTGATTTTTCGTAATCAATGGCGGTGTAATGCATCACTAAGAATTTAACACGATGGCTGTAATTAGCTGATTGTGTATAGGTATATGGATTACTGGCACAGCTTACTAATAATGCCGCACTACTTAGATAACACAGCTGTTTAAGTAATGTTTTCAAAGGGGTAAAACTCATAACAGATTCATACCTGATGATTTAAGCGTTGACGATTCTCAGCAATACAGTAGCAACCCCCACTTAACATGTAAAATATTTTATTTTACAATTTAAGAATAAAAAGCATACATTATCGCTAAGTTACTAAAAATAGAGCTATCTCAATAATTAGAGTTGTATCTATTATGGAATAAAACTATATTATTCCATCTAAATTAAGAAAAATATTCCAAACTTAGGTCTGCTAAAACAAAAATAAGTCGTCGTGTTAAGCAAACAATGCGCCCAAGCCCTGTGTTTATAATAGAACCATCGCTTTGCGCTTTGACTAAGTTAAGCAAACAAAGTGAGCCCTATGTCTACTTTTGTAAAAATTAAAGCCTTACGCCAATCTCTATCGAGCAGCGAAGCTAAGCTTGCTGACTTTACGTTAAATTCAGCGAATGCCATTCGTAATTTATCATCGGTTGAACTAGCAAAAGTGGTTGGTGTAAGCCAATCAAGTGTGGTGAAGTTTTCGCAAAAGTTAGGTTATAAAGGCTTCCCTGCATTTAAACTTGCGGTAATTGATGCACTTAACGATGAAAGCAGCGAACCTAAGCTACATGGCAAGATCACTCTGAATGACTCGCTAGAGCAAATCGCCGAAAAACTATTAAGCAGTAAATTGGCGGTGTTAACCGAAACCAAAAACCTCAACGAAGCACCAGCTGTCGAAAAAGCGGTAGAGCTATTAAAATCTGCAAAGCGCATTTTAATTTGTGGTTTAGGTGGCTCAGCACTGGTCGCAAAAGATTTTTCTTATAAATTACAAAAACTCGGTATGCCGGCTATTGCAGAGCCAGATGGCCATGCACAACTTGCGTATGTTGCGACGTTTTCAAAAGGTGATTTGGTTATCGCGATAAGTGAGTCAGGTATGACTCGCGAAATTGCCGAAGTTGTTAAACAAGCTAAGAAAAACTCAAGCTCAGTGATCTCAGTGACTAAATTTGGTAGTAACCTTGTTGCTGACTCAGCTGATGTAAAACTTTATTCGGTTGCTGAAGGCGAATCTGTACGTTTATCGTCAATCTTAGCGCGTACGGCACAAGATTTTGTCATTGATATTTTGTTTATTGCTCTAACACAGTCAAGCCGCCAAGGTCGTAAGTTACTAGAACATTCTAATGAAGTTGTTGGCGAATTTAAGAATAACTAATTTCTTCAATAAGGTTATATAAATACTTTAAAGCAGCTCAGGCTGCTTTTTTTATGCATAATTTAGGATGCAGTTTAACAATCCCCTTTCTCCTCTAAACTACCAAACAATTGCGATAAGCGACTGACTTTAAAATCATAACTTCTTACAAAATTGTACTAAGAATAAATTAGCACCCCGTTAAAGCAAGTCATTACTGATCTTTACCTAAAATCGGTTATATATTTTATTCCTAAAAACCAACCTTTAAATGAAAAAATATTCTTGACCAACTTAAATAACACCTGTTTAATATATGGGCAACATAATTTTAAAGTTCATAAGTCTCAATTGGGTAAGTAGTCCAGCAAAGCATATAAATATAAGGACGGGAAACAATGAAACAACATGCATCCACACTCGCAATGAGCTATATAGCGAAAGCGACTAGCAATGCACTTCGCGCAAAGAAAACAGCCTTTACAGGTGTTGTTATGGCCGCGGCGTTAGCCAGCGCGCCAGCCTTTGCAAATCTAACCGGGGGTATCAAAGGTAAAGTATCATCACCAGAAGCACAGCAGTCACTGGCGGGGATCACAGTAACAGCAAAAAGTAATGTGATGCCAAAACCACGTACCGTTGTTACGCGAGAAGACGGCAGCTACGACTTACCACAATTAAAACCGGGTACTTATGAACTGACCTTCACCGATAAAAACGGTGTAACTCAAACCATGACTGTGGATGTTTTACTTGAACAAACTTCAAGCCTAAACGTCACTATGGGTGGTGCTAACGAAAACGTTGAAGTTATTACAGTCACTGGCAGTAAATTATTCCGCCAAGGTAAGTCTGCACTGACTAACTCACTTGGTGAAGAAGCAATCAATAGCGTACCAGTTGGTCAAGATTACCGTGACCTATTAAAACTTGTACCAGGTGTTGAGCTTTCGGCAAATACAGTCTTAGGTCCATCTGCAGGTGGTTCAGGGGTTGATAACTCCTACGGCTTTGATGGTGTAAATGTTTCAATGCCAATGTTTGGTAACTTAGCATCAGAGCCATCAACCCATGACGTTGCTTACGTAACTATGGACCGCGGTGGTGCAAAAGCGGTAGGTTTTAACCGCTCAGGCGGCTTCTCAATCAACACAGTATCAAAATCAGGTACTGACGAATTCCACGGTAATGTTGAATACAAGGTACAACCTAAAAGCTTTGTTGCAACACCTGTGGGCGAAGAAAGCTATGAGCTTGATAAAAGCTGGTTAACAGCAAGCTTAGGCGGTCCGCTTATTGAAGATACCTTGTATTTCTATACCTCTTATTATCGCCCAGAAGAAACTAAAGCGAACAAAGCTACCGCTTACGGTGATGTGAAGGACTATGAAAGTATCCGCGATGAATACTTTGGTAAATTAACCTGGGCACCTACAGACGATATTTTAATTAATATTTCACAGCGTACATCTGACAAAGAAGTTAAAGGTGATTCAATTGGCGCTTACGAAACTGACAGTGTATCTGTAGGTAGTAAAGCTGACCAAGATATCTTTACTTTAGATGGCTCTTGGATTTTAGGCTCTGCAACTACTCTATCATTTCAATACAGTAAATTTGAATTGGAAACAGGCTCGAAACCAGATACTGAGTTAAGCGTTATTCCATCATTATCTAGCCAAGTAGATATCAATAACCTTACTCAAATGGGTTATTTTTCTGTTCCAAACCTAAGAGAATATGATTCTGAAGGTGCTTTCACAGAAGAGCAAATAGCTTCTTATAATGCGGGAGCTACAGCATTAATCAATGCTTATGGTTACTTAGAAGATGGTGTGATGAAAGGTGAAGGTGGTGTTGGTGCTTACGCCCAATATGATAACCAAAACTTTTACAGAGACTCTTTTGAAATTAATTTAGAGCATGAGTTTAACTGGGGTGACACTTACCACACACTACACTTAGGCGCAAAATGGGAAGAAGGTGAAGAGCAGATTACTCGTTTATCAAATGGTTGGGGGCGCATCTCTTACCTAGGCGGTTTAGTCGATCCTGATGCAGACACTGAAGGTTTTGACCCTGCCGACGCTATATATAGAGCACATGTACAGCAAATGAGTCTAGCAACTGATGGGAGCACAGTCGCTGGTATCAATTCAGAAATGCGTAGCCTCAATTTCGAAATAAACGATACTATTGAGCATGGTGATTGGACTTATAATATCGGTCTACTTGTGAGCCAAGATACTTGGTACGGACAAGGCTTAAAAGAAAAATCAGGAACAATATCAGGTTATGAGCTAGCTCCAGGCCATAAGTACGAAATGTATAAAACAGATTGGTCTGATATGCTTCAACCGCGTTTAGGTGCAACTTGGACCTATTCTGAGGAAGACTCAGTATTTGCGAATTTTGCTATTTATAACCCTGAAGCAAGTTCATTAGCGCGTGCAGCATCTTGGGATCGAAACACACGTTCAGAAATTGAGTTACTGCTTGATGATTCGGGTAATATTCTTTCAGCATCGCCTCGACGCGGTTCTTCAGGTAAAGCATTCCAAGAAGGAATGAAACCTCGTCGTATCAATGAGTTCACACTTGGTACCACTAAATATGTGGGTTCTGACTTAGTGCTACGTGCTCACGTACGTCACCGTAAAGGTATGCACTTTTGGGAAGATATGCCAAACACAGCACGTTTAACTGACTACTCTGGCGTTGATGCTGATGGTGTACCACAACACATAGCAGACAAAGGCCTTTATGTAGATAACCTAGCCGAAATCCGCGATGAAATTGGCGGTTCATCTTATGTTATTGCTGAAGTAGATGGTGGCGAGACTAAATATTGGGAAGCCAGTATCGAAGCTGAGTACCTAGGTGAAAATAGCTACATCAATGCTTCTTATGTTTGGAGCCATTACTACGGTAACTTCGACCAAGACAATACCACAACAAGTAATGATGCTAATAACTTTATTGGCTCATCATACTATGGTGATGGTCGCGGTCGTTACTCATGGGATAACCGCTACGGGACTCTTTCCGGTGATAAACCGCATAAAGTGAAAGTCTATGGTTACTACACTGTGCCATGGGAAGCAAACATTGGTGCTTACTTTGTATTCCAATCTGGTCAGGCTTGGGAAGCATGGGATGGTACACAATACGGATACGCTTCAAGTCATGTGAGTCGCTATGCAGAACCTGCTGGTTCTCGAAGAACCGCAAGCCACTGGCAACTTGACTTAAACTACACCCAAGACTTTAAGTTCTCAGGTGATATGGAATTACAATTCCGCGCAGATTTATTTAATGTCTTCAATAGACAAACAGGGTTCAACAAAAACCCGTACGCTCAGTATGACAACTTTGGTGAATCACGCAGTTACTATAACCCTCGTAGTTTACAGCTTTCAGTTAACTTCAAGTTCTAAGTTTATCAATCCTGTTGGGGGCCGCTATTGCGGCCCTTTTTTATGCCTTAAAAACAGTAAAAGACTAAATTGTACAAAATGCTTTTGCTGCATCCATATTACTCGCTTCTTTCATAAAGTAGTCGAGTTGCACAGTTCGAATAATTGCTCTCGATTCGCTGTTACTTTCCCTTGCCTGCCAGTGCCAAGTTTTAAGCGACTCTCGCGACACATCGACAAATAGTCCTTCTGGGAAGCTCTCTACAAAACGGATATCGGTGGTATTGCCTTGTTTCTCAATAGTAATAATAAAGCGCGCACAGCCCGTCTGCTTAGATATTAAAGCTGCTTTAGGGTAACTGGGCTTTGTTGCATGTTTAAGTGTCCACAGCTGCTCTGCTGCGTTTTTATCATCACGAAGATAGAGTACATCGGTTGAGTTACTTGTTGTAGTGTTTGGGAGTTGTGAACAGCCAGCGAGTAATGCAAATACGGCAATTAAATGAACTTTCATGGTATATCCTTGAATATCAAGTTCCTTAATTTAACACAGCTTTTTTATGGGTATAAAAAACGAGGCAAGCGCCTCGTTGTTATTTATCTAGTTAGCTAATTATCTAGTTATTATTGATACAGCAAATATGGGGAGCGCTTTCGCTTAAAAGCACTTAAGCCGGCTTGCCAGCTTTGCTTTATTTGCTGCTCAGTTTGGCCTGCTTCAATGGCTAAACGCAATTTATCAGTCCCTGCAAGTTTATCCATAAAATCAGCGCGTTCAAAAAACGTTTGCTCATTCGCACTTAGCTTATGATAAACCGAAATAAACAAGCTCAAATCTAGGCCATGAATATCAGCATCTCGTAAGTCTTGACCAAATACTTCAACCCCTTTGAATTTAGGGTGCATTGAAGCGCCTTTAATCGCCCTTGGCGTAAAGCTAAATTCGCCGAGTTTAACTGGCGAGTAACCAACAACTTGAAACGGAAAATCAGTACCCCGGCCAATAGTCACAGGCGTTGCTTCAAAGAAACACAAAGATGGATAAAGCGCAATTGATTGAGCATTCGGTAAGTTAGGGCTTGGCTTTATTGGTAGCTCATAAGCCATAGTACGGTCATAATTTGCAACAGGCACGACGCTTAGCTTAAGCTTATCAGCGTCATTTATCCAACCTTCGCCTTTGATCATCTGAGCAAGCTCAGCCACTGTCATACCGTGTAAAACAGGTATTTCGTGCATACCAACAAATGAGCGAAATTGTGGGTCAAGGATAGGCCCATCAACATAGGCAATATTCGGGTTTGGTCTATCGAGTACTACAACCTCTTTACCATTTTCAGCAGCGGCTTCCATCACGTAGTGCATTGAGCTGATATAAGTGTAAAAACGAACACCAACATCTTGAATATCAAAAATAATGACGTCTAAATCAGCAAGCATCTCAGGGCTTGGCTTTTTATTACTGCCATAAATCGACACAACATCGATACCTGTCTTAGCATCCACAGTGCTTTTAACGTGAGCTCCAGCATCATGATCGCCGCGAAAGCCATGCTCTGGGGCAAATATTTTGCTAACCACAACGCCTTTATCAAGTAATGCATCAACCAAATGTTGGCCATTAACAACTGATGTTTGATTAACGACCATGCCAACACGTTTCCCAGTTAATGCAGGTACATAGGCTTGAAAATTGGCTGCACCCACCTGTAAAGGCTGTGCATTTTTAGGCGCTTGTGCAGGTGTTTCTTGGCAACCCAAAAGCGCAAAACAACTAACAAATAAAACAGCTAAAAAACGCATTATTCTTCAACCGCCTTACGTAAAAAGCCACCCGCTTTTGACAATAACTGTTTTGCTTCAGGGGCTGGTTTTCCGGTTAACACGATTAAAATAGCCAGTTTTGCACTTTGCTCGGCTTGCTTTAATGCATCCACAGCTTGCTGCTGAGAACACTCTGTTGCTTGCATCACAATACGAATAGCACGAGCGTGCAGCTTTTCGTTACTGGCATTCACATCAACCATCAGGTTTTTATACACCTTACCTGTGCGGATCATGCTGGCTGTACTTAGCATATTCAGTACGAGTTTCTGTGCCGTGCCCGATTTCATACGTGTAGAGCCAGTTACAGCTTCTGCACCCACCACGGGGCAAATGCCGATTTGTGGTAAACGCATCACCGCTGAGTCTGGATTACAAGTGACACCCACAGTGACACAACCGAGTGATTTAGCGTATTCAATTGCTGAGCAAACATACGGTGTACGACCACTGGCAGCAATGCCAACCACGACATCTTTACTAGTTAAATTGGCATTTTTTAAGTCTTCAATAGCAAACGTGGTGCTATCTTCAGCGCCTTCTACGGCTTTTTTAACTGCGGTGTCACCACCAGCAATAATACCGAGCACTTGTTGATCGCTTACGCTGTAAGTAGGCGCACATTCAACCGCATCCAAAATACCCAAACGACCACTGGTGCCAGCACCAATGTAAATTAACCTGCCACCTTGTTGAAATGCTTCAACAACATGATCGACAGCTTCACTAATTTGTGGGATCACAAGTTTCACGGCACCCGCTACTTTATGATCTTCATTATTGATTTTAGTGAGGATCTCAGTGGAGCTGAGCAGATCGATATCCAAAGTGTCTGGGTTTTGTCCTTCAGAGACAATACCGTTTAACTCTTCGAGTAACTCACGTTGTTGCTTAAAGACGTGCTCAGGGCTCATTGGGTTGTCCTTTTTCAATAATGTCATGGTAATGCTTTGCCGCTAAAATGGCGGCACCAGTTAATGAATCTCCCTTACAAGGAGATAATTCGTTTTGTAAGGCCAGTGGCAATAACGGTTGGCTGACTTTCGCCAAACCACCAATTAAAATCACCGGTAACAGCGAGTTACCTCGGCTTTTATTTATTAACCGAACCACCGATTGGGTGTGCTCTGTTAATACCGCTTTTGCTGCCTCACAGTCGTTTTGTAAGCTAAACACCAACGGGCTAAATGCTGCATAATCCGCGGGTTTTGCTTGTTTAAGCCAACTACTAATTGTTTGACGAGTGCATCCTAGCTGCTCACTCAAACGAATCGTTAATCGGCTTTTTGGTAAATCGTAAATATCTATATCGTTTAATAATTGCTGCACAGCCATCAGGCCGATGCGGGCACCACCGCCAAAATCATCAACGGTAAAACCCCAGCCACTCACCAACTTAGTTTGCTTTTGTGCGTTTAATCGTGCCCCGACAGCACCGGTGCCAAGAGCAATAACCACACATGGGTTACCAAGATTAGCACCATATAATGACGTAATTGCATCGCTGGTAATTTGCAAACTGGCAAATTCTATTTCGTAAATCAGCTTGAGCATCACTGTTAATTGTTCAGCAAGACTCTGCGATGAGCCACCAGCAACACCCATAACGGTGACAATTTCACTTGGATCTGCGCCACTTTGCTGGCAAACATCACGGGTCACTTTAACAATATTTTCTAACGCTAAATCAAGATCATTCGAAATTGATGCCGAACCCGCTTGGGCACGAAAAGTCGCGCCACTTGCCTGCTCTTTTAGCTCTGCTAACACTTTGGTGCCGCCACCATCGATGGCTAAAACATAGCGTACAGCCATTTACGCACTCTTCTCGTCTGCCGCTTTACCAAGGCAACACACCAATGTTGCGAGCAATGTACCTATGCATAGCTGCCAAGTAAATCCTAAGTAAAAGCGCATTGATTCGGGTAGTAACCAGTCAATCATGTACGGCTGCATTAATAAGGTCACCATAAAGCCCGCTATTAGCGCTGCTAACACTGAGCCTTCACTGCCTCGTTTGGTGAACAAGATAGTAAAATACACACCTAACAAACCGCTGTACGAGAACACCATTACACTTAGCGCAAATTTTAATAATGGCATATCACTGTATTGCTGCCAGAAATAACAAAGAATAGCCATCAGCGCTAAGGCAAGGCTAACCAGTGCCATCCCTACACGACCCGCTTTTACAAAGTGATGATCGTTTACTTGCTTGTTATGTTTTTCTAAATACGGGCGATAGATATCCTGTACGATGACTGAAGACATCGAACTAAGCCCAGAGTTCAAAGTAGAAATAGCCGCAGCAATAATACCCACGCTGACTAAACCTTTAACCCCGGCTGGTACTTCGTTTAATACGTAGTACATAAAGATAGTGATTTTTTCGCCATTAAATTCTTGTACGACCGTTTGCCCAGCTTCGTTATTCATTAGTGCAGGTTGCTGATAGACAATATAAAGCAGCAAACCAATAAAGATAAAAATAGCCATAACTGGGATCACCATCACTACCGATAGTAATAACGCTTTACTGCCTTCTTTTGGACTTTTACAGGTTAATAAGCGCTGCGTCATATCTTGGTCTAAACCAAATGCGGCGATGTTTAATAGCACAAAACCCGTTAACACAGAGGCCATGTTAAATACCCCTGACGGGCCAAAATCTAAATCAAATTTAAACAGCGCAAGTTTTGAGTCTGCACCAGGACTTGGCTCACTCAAAGTTGCAATTATGGTTGAGAAATCAGCCGGAATAACACTCAGCAAGCACCAAATAACCGCAATAGCCGCACTAACATAAACGATACTTTGCAGTACATCAGAATAAATAACGCTGCGAATGCCCCCCAAAAAGGTATAAAGCAGACCTGCCAGCGCCAGCACTAAAGTCGCGATAACCACACTATCGGCATCGATATTGCCATATAGAATCATCGCCACAGCAATAGCGGCCATGTATAAACGAGCACCACTGGCAAACACACGACCAAATAAATACATCATGCCACTACGGCGCTTGGCCTGTGGCCCGATACGTTTTTCAAGCAGTTCATACACAGTGAACACTTTTTGCTGGTAGAACTTTGGAATTAAAAACGCCGACACCACAAATGCCGCAATAAACGCACCGATATTAGTCGCAAGGTAAGAAAAGTCACCTTGATAGCCTTGATCTGGCCCGCCAATAAACGTTGCCGCTGATTGCGAAGTCGCTAAAACAGAAATAGCCACCATCCAAGTTGGCATGCTATTTCCGCCTAGAAAAAAATCTTGGCTTGAGTTAGCGCGTTTGCGATTAAACCACCAGCCACTTAGCAATAAAATTGCACCGTAACTTGCGAATACTAGCCAATCGAGAAAAGCGTAATTTGCACTCATTTATTATCCTAACTCAAACCCAAGTGGAATATATTATTCCACCATTATGACAAAATTAAAATACTTTTATTTTATTATTTTTATTTAGCTAAGTTAGGTAATTGCCACTGACTTTGCTTTTGTTGATATTGCGCTTTGGTCAAGCTGACTAATAGCGGCTTTTTACGCTCATCTAACCAAGCAAGTAACGCATCCATATTGCTTTCTGTCATTGCTGTACAACCTGCTGTTGGCTTACTTGGTGCCCGCCATAAATGCATAAAGATACAACTACCCGCACCATTGATATTGCTTGGATTATGCTTAACTACAATGCCTTTTTTATAAAGATTATCTTGGCTGTAAATATCACGACGCATCCACTCTGAAGAATCTTTTACGGCATCTTCACCTACTTGTGCTTTATCAACCAACTGGTTGTAAAACGGTGAGCCTTTCACATCAATACAATAATCATTTGCTGTCATTGCTTGATAACTGAGGTTCGTTTGTAATGAATCTAAATAACCAAATGCAGTACCAAGCTCAAAAATACCCGCAGGTGCTTTACCATCGCCTTCTTGTTTTTGCTGACCAGGTTGTGCAGGATGCAGCCCCACTCCCCAAGCAAGACCAGTTCGACCTAGTACCACTGCGTGTTGCTGACCTTGTTGTTGCCAGCTGCCAGCGGTCTTTTCAAAGCGATAAAGAGTGGCATCAATGGCATCACTATCATTGGCCACCACCACCACGAGCTGTTGATGACTGTTATCAATAACAGGTTTAGGTAACTCTTTGCTGGCACAAGCCGATAAACTCATAACTGCAATAAGACTGACTAGTTTTTTCATGCTGGCCATACTCCGTTTGTAATTAGTTCAAGCCCCGTTATTGATTCAATGCCAAGACCTGGGGCATCCGATAAGCGTATTTGTGGACCGCTAAATTCAACGCCCCCTTGCACTGGGTCATACTGACCAAGGGCAGGGCCATCTAAATCGATTTTACTGATTTGCTGCGCTTTGGCAGAGGCTAAATGTGCAGCACCAGCAACGGCAATACTGCCCTCTAGCATACAACCTATCATACACTCTGCTTGGTATTGGGCTGTGATATTAGCTATCTCAATTGCTCGGCTTAAACCGCCCGTTTTCATTAATTTAATATTGATAATATCAACTGCGCCAAGCTCTAAAAGTTGGATCACTTGCTTCGGTGAAAAGGCGCTTTCATCGGCCATAATCGGGGTATTCACTCGCTCAGTAATATATTTGAGCCCTTGAATATCACTGCTTTTTACTGGCTGCTCAACCAACTCTAATACCACGCCTGCTTGCTCAAGTTGCTGCAGTGCAAACACAGTTTGCTTGGCATTCCAGCCTTGGTTTACATCTAAACGCAGCTGCGCCTTAGCGGCAAAGCCTGCATGGATTGCTTTTACACGTTCAATATCTTGATTAAGGTTATTGCCGATTTTTATTTTTAATACATCAAAGCCTTGCTCAACCGCTCGCTGACAGTCACTGAGCATTTTATCTATGTTATCGACACTAATGGTGATATCGGTTTTCAGCTCTGAATTACCACCACCAAGTAGCTTATACAATGGCGCTTGATAGAGCTTGCCCCACAAGTCGTAAACCGCCAGCTCTAACGCCGCTTTTGCACTACTGTTACCAACCACGGTTGATTGAATAATGTGGGTTAGCTGGTTAATGTTTTCGATTTCTTGCCCCACTAATTTAGGAGCAATAAACTGCTGAATGACCGCGATCATTCCTTGATGGGTATCGCCTGTAATAACCGGTGTTGAAGCCGCAGAGCCATAGCCAATTTGGCCACATTCGGTGTCGATTAAAACCACTAAATCCTCAATAAAACTCACTTCTCTCAGTGCTGTTTTAAATGGGGTAACTAATGGCACTTTGAGCTTTGCAAAGCGAACAGCTTTAATTTTCATAATGGCCTCTAGCGAATACGCTTAATGTTATAAACACGATCTAAGTAGCTGGTTTCTTGAGATAATCTAAGTGGCAATAATGGTGTGACCGACACCCCATTCAAGGCACTATTATAAAAACTGCCATCGCCTTTGTTATAACCTAAGCCTTTAACGTCATGAATAACATAAGGCTCACCATGATGCTCTCCTAAGTACATCATTACATGACCCGGAATATAAATTAGATCGCCAATCGCCATATTTTTAACCGTCGGTAACTTATCATCTGCCGCAGTATTTTTATCAAAGCGATTATTTTGCCCGTATTCACTACTGCCTTGCTGCCCTGAATTACGCGGCATTAGTAGGCCAAAGCTCTTATAAATTTCACCAACAAAGCCAGTGCAGTCACGGCCATTATAATCATGACCCCAACCATAACGCTCGCCTAAAAACTTAAAGCCTTGTTTAATGAGATTCTGCTCGTTGTAGTCTAGGTAGCCTAAATTTACATCGGCAGTTTTACTTATCATTGCAGGTTTAATAACAAGTTTGCCTTGCTCATCGCGGGTAGGTAACTGTACAACATGGCTAGCATAGCTGTTTTGGCCGTTGAGCAAATACGGTACTTGCTCACTATCAACTAATGGTAAGCGCACTCCCATATCGAGCTGAACTTCTGAGAGGCCTTCATCATTTGGCACATAAGCAGTATTTACTTTTGCACCGGTTACCACCAAGAAGTCATCTTGTTCGCGATAGGCTTTTATTTTATCTGCATCAGCAAAGGCAAGATCTTCTGCAGGCGTCCACGCTAGGTAGTTGTAAGCACGTACTAACAACCATTTTTTATCTGCGCTTTGATGCAATACAGCAACCGCTTCGCCCGGAAACATTCCGCTTTCTTGAAAGCGATCTAAGTCTTGATCAAGGCCGCTATTTAAAACCCGATCCCAAGTTGGAAAAGTACGTAATGCAGTGCGCTTAACGACTACAGCAAAACGTACCTCATTGTTATCTGCGACCTTGTTAAGGTTTAAGTTTTCCTGATATTTGGCAAAGTCTTTCGCGGTGAGTTGGCGGCCGTCTGTAAAAAAGCGCGGGCTTTTTGGAATTGAACTTGCCGAATGAATGGCGCTTGTTAACTCGTCTTTACTGAGCGATTTTTGAAATGACAGAGGATCAACAATGTATTTATTATCTTTTACTAGTTTCTCGTTGAAGGCCGCAATTTGCGCCTCTGTCATGATCACTTTTGCCGATGCACCTTGTGCTAGCCAGTAGCTGGGCGAAAGCTGTGACTGCGTGACCCCGATAACATCTGATTGCCAACCCTCAGCATGCATAGGTGCACTAAAAGCAACACCTAAAGTAATTGATAAAGCGATAATTGAACGACGCATAGCTGTACCTTAATTCTTATTGAACGCGTTAATCTAATAATTTTGTAAAAGCATGCTGCAACTTTTGCTGCATTTGCTTACCGACTATTGGCAAATTGGCTTCGTCGGCCCCCGAAGTTGACTGCTGTACACTAAACGTAAACTCACGGCCACCTTGGTAATTGCCTAAACACACATGTGCCAACATTACGGTTTCTGTGGTGGAGCGTGTTTCACTTGGCCCCCAACCAATTTTTTGCCAAACACGCCACTGCCCATTCGTCGCGCTATCGAGCACTTCTTTTGCAGAGCGACTATCATTTGGCGCAATAACATTTGCTAATGCATTTGTAACGATATGACTGATACCTACCATCATACCGCCAACTTGAGCATGTTCATCTGTATGACCTGTGCCGTTAAGTAGCACATCAACATCAGTTGCTTGTAAAAAAGGCATTTGCGTACTTGGTTCACGCTGGTGACTAACCAGACGTTTTAACCATTCCGCTTGAGCAAGTGTGGTCATTGCTTTGTTGCCCGTTAAACCACAACTCTCACAACGATACCCTAAATAGCCAGGATCATCACTGCTTGCTTTGAACCGAGCTATCTTTGCATCAAGCTCATTATTGACAGGGTTATGCCAATATTCGTCTGATGGCATAAACTGCTCTGAGCCATATGCGCCGTTAAATAACAAACGCTGATCCTGTAGTTTTAGCCAGCCATCATTAAAAAGCCCACGTAAGTATTCGCGCCCTGCCACATTGACAAAATAACTGGCTATCGCATTTGAATTACCATCGGCTTTGCCAAATGCTTCGTAACTATTAATACTGCTGATCAAATCAGCCAGTGCTGTATCGCCGGCAAAAGAAGCTGCACCAAGCTCTGGGTGGGATTGCCTTACTTTTGAAAGCGCACCGCTAAACGCTTGAATTTTTGATGAGCTCCAAGGTTCATACAACTCATTGTGGCTGCCGTCACTTAAATACCGGTAAGCTAATTGCCCTGCTCGAACTTGATAATCGATTAGGAGTAGCTTGCCCGGTTGCTCTGGGGCTAAAAAATACTGCCAATCGGCCGCAACTCTGTTTTGCCAACCTGCCTGCTGGTAATTAACCTCAGCCGCTGATTTATAACCTTGCAGGTTGCTTTCATTTTCGAGTGATAAACAGCCGCTATTAGATAAGTCTTTTGGCAAAATAGCGGGTGCTAACATTACTTGCTCAAAGTATTGTTGGTCGGTTAATGGGGCTTTTTCTGTGTTCGCTTCACAACCAGTCAAAAGCATCAAGCCGCAACTTATAGCCAGCCGTTTTTGATATGCACCTTTCGCATACATAAAATAAAATTCCCACTTGTTATTATTTTTGGAATATTTTATTAAATCTAACACAAATTGACCGTGAAGCAAATTAACTCGGTTTTAATGCGTAAAGGATTTGAAACAGTGAGGATTTAGGTGAAGTTGAGTGTGAAACTACACTCAACTTCTTAAGAGATTAAAGAACTTGCTCAGTGTATTTTTGTAAGTCAGTGATCAAATCACGATATAGCGTTGAGCTTTTATCCTTAATGCGGTCGAGAAAGAAATCGTCAGCAATATGGGTGATTTTTTGACGCTTCTTTTTATCGCTTAACTTGCTTTGCGCAACATCCATCAGCTCGGCTATTTTCTCACGTTCATAGCCGTTTAAAGAGGGATCTGTGCTGATATCTTTTAGCATGACTAATGAGTCTATTGTTGAGCCATTTAGGGTTACCGTTAACGCTTTTGCTAAGCTTGGTAGCCAAGGTTTTTCAATCTGCTCACCAATCACATAAAACATGTTTTGTGCTGTCGCTAGGTCACCATCACGTACTGCAACACTGCCAATAATGAGATAAGAAATAAGCTGCTCTTTTGGATAGCTCTGGCTCACTGTCGCAAACAAAGGATCGGTGCGAATGAAGTCAGCTTTTTGTTTAGCCATTTTACGCCAGCCTTTGTTATAAAAAGCCAAAGACTGAGCACTGTATGCTAAATATTTACCCCGCATATCAGTCGCTTTAGCAAGCGCTAAGTCGCTTTCAGCAATTGCAAAATCTTTACTTACACCAAGGCTCAAAATGTAGCTCATCATGGCATGAGTCAGTGTTGGCTCAATAGGACCTATTTGCTCTAACTGTTCTTTTTGCAGTTTGTTATAACCATAAGCAATGGTATCGACACTGGTATTCGACACTCCCCTGTACGTTTCATAACTAAAACTATCTTGTAGATCAGCATATTGTTGTTGCTCAGTCTTTGTTGATTTGCAACCACTTAGTAAAGCGACACAAAACAGCGAGCTCGTTGCTAATTTAACAAAGGGGATGCTATTTAAAGCGGTCATCAATAATTCCTTTTTCTACTTCTATGGCATCATGTGCCAAACCTTGGTATATCGGGCTATGGATTCTACTTAACGAGAATATAATATTGCTGTCTTCGACAACGCTTATTGCATGCTCAGATGCATTGATTTGCACACCAGCACCATCAAATCGGCTTTCATTCAGTTTTACACCTTGTTGAGCCGTAATAGTGACATTGGTTAGTTCAACCACAGAGCGCTTAATATTTAAAGCGAGTTTAGCCCCTGATAAGCTTAGATTTTCTAATCTCACTAAAGAATCTTTAATACGGATAGATTCAGCAACCACATTTTTAAGTAACACATTATTACAGTCTTCAATAATCATATGACGGTAATGGCCTGAAAACTCGCGACTGTGCTGATCTTCACAATGAAATGTCTCGATTTGTTTATCTGAAACTTCTGCACTGGCTGGTTTTTTAACTTCCCCAGTTAACGCTCGATTTAATAAAGCTAAAAACTGGCTGGGCTGTTGCTTCATTGGCACATGACCCACATTAGGCAGAGTAGCTAAATCACTATTGATTAGCTGGCTGTTCAATACTTTTGCTGTTCGTAATGGAGCTACAGCATCTTCTTCACCCCAAATAATATGTGTTTCAATTTTCAGATTGCTGACAATCTCGCTAAAGTCTTCCTCAACTAAACTCAGTGCTGCATTCATATTCGGTGTTTCACCCATTACTAGCTTCCACGCACCATCACTACGCTGCAATAACTCTGTCAGGTATGAATCAATCGCCCCCTCTTCAATGAGTCCGGTTGTAAAATCATTGAGCTGAGCTAACTTAGTTGAAAGGAATTTAGGTAGCTTAGTATTAGGCTTAGGTACGTTGGAGATAGGCTTTATAAATGCCACTTTATGTAAGATACCCGCTGCGTCGACTAACACCAATTTATTGAGTTTCTGCGGGTATTTGCCAGCAAAATACAGGCTGACCGCGCCCCCCATCGAATGACCCACAACCGTAGTTGGTTCAGCAATATAGAGATCGACCACTTCCGCCAGTACAGCAGCATAATTGCGAGGAGAGTAACGCCCTTCGGGGCTTTCTGAGTGAGCAAAACCAGGTAAATCAATCGCAATAACATGATATTGCTTAGTGAGTTCAGGAATAACCCCAAACCAATCTTGCATACCTAATACGCCTAAACCATGTACGAGTAACAAAGGCGGCGCCTTTTTATCACCGGCCTCTAAGACCAAAATTGATGAATTAAATACGGACTCTTGGTAAGTACTAAATAACCAATCTGCTTTAATAGGAGATTCAAATTTGAGTGCTTGGATTTGTTGTTGGTTTAATGGTGTTGATTGCGATACAACTGGCTCGCTTTGCGCAGCAAACGAACCAAGCAAAATGCAATAAAAAAAGAATAAGTGAAATAGACGCAAGGGATATTGGTTTAATTATTATTGTATTAGCGAGATTGTACCCTTTGTCGGTTAAATGTAAATAATGCATGAGCATGAACCTAATATTGAGAAATGGTTATTCTGGTATAGATAGCAGGATGTGAGAGGTGTAGATCATCATTTATGGCGACTGCATCTTGATACGCGCGAAACACGTTTCACGCCTATGGGGGCATTTTTGTATTTTGAGTTGGGATTTAATTTGGGATCTGGGAGCGTGATGTTCGCGACTGAAGTCGCTCCTACCTGTAGGTTGTCGTCATTTATGGCGACATCATCGTGATGCGCGCGAAACAAGTTTCACGCCTACGGGGTGCGTTTTTTGTATTTTGAGTTGGGGTTTAATTTGGGATCTGGGAGCGTGATGTTCGCGACTGAAGTCGCTCCTACGCGAATTGCGGGCACAAAAAACCGACTTTCGTCGGTTTATGTCACTTTCTAAGAGAAAGTGGCGGACGCGGGACGTATTTTGAAACAGTGAACCTCCGGCTGCGTGGTTCAAAGTCGCCTAAAGAATAATGAGGTGCAATAAAACGGTATGTTTATTCACGACTGAAGTCGCTCCTACAACCACACCTACGCGAATTGCGGGCACAAAAAAACCGACTTTCGTCGGTTTATGTCACTTTAACTCTAATTGAGAGAAAGTGGCGGACGCGGGAGGATTCGAACCTCCGACCGCCTGGTTCGTAGCCAGGTACTCTATCCAGCTGAGCTACGCGTCCGCATTATATTCTGCATGTTTAAGTCTTGCATTGACTGTATCTTAAAGACACAAAAAAACCGACAGCTTGTCGGCTTATGTCACTTTCTAAGAGAAAGTGGCGGACGCGGGAGGATTCGAACCTCCGACCGCCTGGTTCGTAGCCAGGTACTCTATCCAGCTGAGCT
>NZ_JABVXE010000018.1:0-21058 GCF_013350085.1 Pseudoalteromonas sp. 0802
ACAACTACTAAAATCTGGAAATCATTTCCTTACCTCAAAAACCAATTTTGGAAAGAGAAAACATTTTGGTCTGATGGATACTTTGTGTGTTCTGTAAGAAATGCTAGTGCAGAGATAATACGAAAAATCTATTCAAGAGTAGGGGTGACACCGATTCATCCCCGCGACATCACTTCGCTCTGATCACGGGGTTTTCTCGGTGAATTTTCGATAAATATAAGCTAAATTATGATGAAGCTGGCACCGAAATTTGTCAGATAAGTCAGCTTTCATACTTTTGGTATGGGCCTTAACAGGCGGCTCCTATTTTAGGCTAAAAATAGTATAGATCTCTCAACTTATCTGACATTTGCAAAATAAGGCATGACAATTTTAATTATCCTGTATTTAAAGCGCCTTAAACTTTTCTATCATATCATTATCAATCTCATTGATTAGATTAGATGACAAACCCAAATGCTTGGCCTCATGCCTAAACGAGCGCGTTGCTTCAAATATTTCTTCAGCCATAGTCATAATCGCTTTTTTTGAAGACAACCCCGACTGAGCAGCTAGCTGATTTAGTACATTCTTTGGTGTTTGGCCATTACCACCAAAAGCCGTCATATGCTCTTTGTAAGGATTTGGGCTGTAAACAATGTCGTAGAAAGGTGATAGCGTCCAAACATCGGAGTCACTGGCAAGAAAACTGAAGTTCTTACTATGATCATCTTGGTTAACAGTTAAATAATTAAACATGCAACGCTTAATGAGCTTCTGAGACTCTGTAACACTGCACATGATGCGCGTAGCTTTTACTAAATCCACATAGTCCAAAGAAGGTTCTCGAAAAGGGGCATCTAATAACCCACAAGCAGAAATCATATGAATTCGACCACCTTGCTCTGTGCAATCAAATCGCTCCTGCTCTAGCCAATATCTTCCATTACCCGCATCAATTAAATCAAACTCAGGAACCTCGATGCCAACATTACGAGCAATTTGCATGTAGCAATATTCAACTATTGATTCAGAGTGCTTCAAGTCAAACTTTTCTGATGTAAGCTTTACTATAAGCTTTGTGCCTTGTACGTCGTCTAATGTTGAATATTGACCATTCGATAAACGCGTAACGTTCATTTTTGGCCTAGCACCACCCGAACCACCCGTTTTCATCAAGTGCTCAAGCAAAGCTGACTCAGTGCCTTCAAATTCTTCAATCGCAGCTCGACCGAGAGTAATAATATCAATTGAATCCTCGGACTCATCAAGTAAATCTAACTCTGGCTCATAGCTCAACGCCCCCATACATCTCTCACCTAGGTAGGCCAAACGCTCTAAAGCGGTAACTGTTTTTGGGTTCTGATTGTTCTGCCTAAATACACGATCCATGAGATAAAGACCCCAACCATCAGGGAGGCTGTCTGCAAAAACTCCATGGATGCCATAATGCGGTTTTCTAGGCGCAACTTGAAGGCTTGTGTCTGCTTTTAAATTGAACGGGGCCAAAGAAGTAGAGTGAGCGTTTAAATACGTCTCGTCAAATTGAAAGAAGCTTTGTTGACTATTTTCAACAAGCTTGCCGACAAGCACCTTTTCACCGGTGCTAAGCTTACGCCTTACGGTTAGGGCAGATTTAAGCATGTCGTAGCACATCCTCTATTGATTTGAATTCAGGCTCACACGACTTTGTTAGCTCTTTCACTTTTTTCAAGTCTCCGACGGTCTCATAAAGCATTAGAAACTGGCGTAATGAGATGTTACCAGATGATTCAAACTTTCGGATCGTCGCATAAGGCACACCAGAGAGATCGGCTAACTTCTGAACACTAAGTTTGTCTTTTTTTCGAGCTGACTTGATAAACTCTTTGAGATCCATCTGCAAATCATAAGCAGTATAAAGGGATAACATACACACCTCCAACTATGTCACTATAGTATCAATTATAACACATAAAATGACCTTGTTTGTTACTATTGTGACACATATGATGTTCTGGTCAACTCCAGCCGGACACTTTTACTTTTCTTAAAGAATTTTCATACTCTACTGGCGACTGATCATTGTTAGCTGAGTGCAGCCTCTCTAAGTTATAATATTTCATATATTCAGCCACATCATTTTTCATGTACTCACAAGTTGGCTGAGGCACTTTCAACAGCCAATCATGTTTTAAACTGCCGAAGAACCTTTCTACTACCGCATTATCCCAACAAGCTCCAACATCTCCCATACTCGCCCTGATATTAAACTGGTTGAGTAGATGCCGATAACGCCTACTCGTATACTGTGAACCTCTATCAGAATGAAACACTAAGCCTTTAGCTGGCTTTCGCAGGTTGTAAGCTTTAACCATTGCTTTGATAACCAGATCCGTAGTCATGCGCTTACCAATATGCCAACCAACTATACGACGTGAATATAAGTCCATTACAATGGCTAAGTACATCCAGCCTTCGCCAGTCTTCAAATAAGTCACATCACCAGCCCAAACTTGGTTAGCGGCAACAGGATTAAAGTTTAAGTTAAGCAAGTTATCTGCAACCGCATCTGAGTGCTTACGTTTGGTTGTTACCTTATATGCGACTCGCTGCTTAACAGTTAAATTGAGCCGCGCCATTAGCTTTCTGGTTCTATAGAACGTTATATTAAAGCCTTCTTTACGTAAGTTCTTACATAACTCACGATAGCCTAAGCTCTCCCTACTTCGTTTAAACAACTTTTTGGCTCTACGGTATAGATGTAATTCATCTGCCGTTATAAGCTGTGTAGGCCGCTCTAGCCATGCGTAATAACTTGAACGACTCACCTGCATAACTGAGCACAATTTAACAATTGGATAAGCTTGGCTATTGTCTTTGACGAACTGGTACTTTACTTCATTTCTTTCGCAAGAAGGCGCTGGCCTTTTTTAAGATCTCTTTCTCCATTTTGAGGTCTTTATTTTCTTTACGCAGCCTTTTCAGCTCAGCTCGCTCATCTTCATTTAAAGCATTACCAGCTTGCTGCTCTTCAAGTTTGGCTTTCCAGTTGTAGATCAGTTTGGTGGTGATCCCTAAAGATGCAGCGGCTTCAGAAACTGAATAACCTTGCTCTGTGACCAAAGCAACAGCTTCTTGCTTAAATTCAGTTGTATAAGTTTTATTTTTTCGTTTTGTCATTTAACACCTCAATACAGGAACATTGTCCCTTATTAAAGTGTCCGGCTCAATTAAACCAGTTCAGGCGAGTGATATTTATAACTCGTAGATGGACAAAAACACGTTAGAGTATTTAATCTGTAACTTCTAAATATGGGGCACAAACTGGCAGGCTATAATGGCGAAGCCGCCAGCCTGATTGTGTCCCAGCCCGCCTGCGGGCGACATGATTTTTTGTTAGCTGTCATTGCTAACCGAAGAAAGAATTGCAGGTAAAATCCATTGTATTAAAAGTCCTTTTCTCTGGGCTTTTCTGCATCTGGGTTTGTGAATAGATAAAAAATAAATACTAGCCACATTGCACCAAATACGCCCAAAGCAGCGGCGCGTTTACGCGTCCGACTGGCTTTGATTGTTAGGCTTATCTTCGACTTTATTTCGATTACGGATAAGGCTTTTCCCTTCTTTACATAGCGCCGAAAACTTATCTTTCTCTTCGTTTTGACTTTTTATTGCTTTTGAGAGCCTATCGTGCGCATATTCAGAAGAGGGTTCTATTTCTAGCCCTTTCCTTAGCCACTTTTCTGACTCGGAATAGAAGCCTTTATTTTTTAGTAAATTACCAACGTTGTGCAAAAGCCATGCTTCTTTTTCTTTGGCAAGCTCATTTGCCTTTTTTAAAGTGAGCATTGCCTTATCATAGAGGTTAAGTTGAAGGCACGTATTGCTAAGATAGCCAAGGTAAGTGACATTTTTCGGATTTCCAGTGCATAGGAAATTTAATAGATACAAAGCTTCTTTATTGCAGTCTTTTTCTTGGAGGAGTCGAGCATATTTGTATACAACCTCTTTATTGTTCGGATATTTAATGTATGCAGAATGAATTACTTCGATAGCCTTATCTAAGTCGTCATCCTCATAGATCTCACTAAGAGCAACTGCAATATCAGGGTTCGTTGCAAATTTCTTATTGCTTAGAAGTGCTATCGCATCCTCCTTTTCATCAATGCTAGTAAGGTAACTTGATTTCAAGACCAATAATCCGGTGTCGTCCTCATATTTTTCTAATGCTCGATTTACCATATCTAGAGCTTGATCGTAATAGTTCTCCCAAGAAAACATCCGAGAAACGATCGATAAAACAGTTTTTGACTCCATATTATCACTAGCCAATTGAAGTAGCTTATCTAAGCCTATAACTTCATCTTCCTTAAAATCTATGTATGCCATCCAGGCATTATCTACCAATAAATCCTCCCCTGTTTTATTTTCCATTGCTACCTTTAGCTTCTTTCTTGCTTCAGAATAATTATCATCAAACAAGTCGGAAAGCCATTCAGAATTAGTTTCTGTATTTTTCTCTTTAGACTCATCAGATTCTTTTTTAATATCTGTTGAAGAAATAATTGGGAGCTTTTTCATGGCTTCACGTATTTGATTACATGCAGGACCTGTTGCTGCCTGAAGCCGACCATCTTCACGATGGGGATTATAAACTCCGGGAGTAATTCCGAGTAAATCTGTAGGAAGGTGAAGATCACATCCATCAGGTCTCACAAAAAATACACGATCTCTACCTAGCGTTCCTGTGAAAAGACCAAACTCAAAAATGACGTTATCACGAACTGTGTTGTGGTCAGAGCCTCTCATTTTCGTTACGTCATCAGGACTAAAAACAAAAACACCAAAGTCCGATTCATCTACGGCTTTGGTGAGTGACTCCATAGTCGTTTGAGACAGATCAAATATACCTTGATCCCATACTGTAGGCTCAGCATCGTGAGTCAAATTTTGCTGAATTGCATATGCAACACTTAATCCTTCTACAGATGAACCGATAAAAATTTTTGGTTTCACAATTTCTCCTTAAGAATTCTCTGAGCCTAACGCCTGCATTTGCGGCTGGTTTGGATCGCAACGGAAAACCAGTCCGTCAACATGCATTTGTTAGGGCTAAAATACAGACTTATTGAGGATGACATTTGCATCATAGCTATGGCTAAAAGGCTTGAGCTCCTCATAAATCGCTTTAGCTAAGTCTGAAATTTCATTTGTAAGAATTTCTAAAGCTTCAGTCTTACTTTCTTCATTAAATATCTTCCGGCTACCATCAGGAACATCGAGAGTATCACGATAAGTTTTTGCAGAGTTAAGAAAGGCTAAATGTGCACGAGCTTTCTCCACAAGTGCCAACTTCATGTAGCTAGGTACATCTAATTCTGTATTCATATGAAATGCGATTGCAGCCAAATCATAGCTACTCAAATTTTTCGCAGTTCTCTTCTTGTAGTCAGGCATATCAGCAATCATGTTCTTCAATAGTCGGATTACAGATTTTAGATTTCCTGAGTACAATGAATCTCTATCATTTATCATTTTGATATGGGTAAATGGATAGTTAAGATAAAATTCATGATCTGCTTTATGATATATTTTAATACCTCGGTCACTTTCTAGACCTGAACGCTGGTATCTTATTGTGTCAAACCAAATGGCTGGAACAATATCAACTTTTCGTCTCAAGCTTCCACCTTCCAAAGAAATTGACTTGTTTCCCGAACTATCGACTTCTGCCTTGGGGAAGTTAATGGGCAGAATACGTTCTGATTTTTCCCTCACATCCTTAGCAATATTAATCAAACCTCTAGTGTCTGTTGCGGGAGAGTATTCATTTGGATTTACTTTAGGAAGTTCAATCTTTACAGGGTTAGTAACAATGATAAGCATATCAACATCAGAATGCCCTTTGATGTGAATATCTAAAGCCACTGAGCCTTGAAGCCGCTTGGTGACAGATTCACCACTATTTAGCAAACTCTTAATAAGACTATCAGCTACTCGATTACCCTCATCAATAGATACATTTGTAGATGCTGGTTCCACAGCGGACATTGCGCCTATCGCATATTTGACACCAGCGACTTCATTCAGGTTTTCAAATGATTCTGATTTCCTGACATCAATCCCACGCTGTATTGCATTATTGGCAGAAAAAGACTCCATAGACTCATAAATAGCTCGTTCACGAGTTCCTTGTCTGCGCTCTTTAAGCGATTTCAACCGTTTTTCAAAGTCAATCATTATTGATCCTTTTTAAAATCATAACACCAAATGTCTTTCTTCCTGCACTATTGAAATAGGAGGCTTTACCAACCGTTAGTTCTTTATTAAACTCAACTTCGCAGTAACCTTTATGAGAATTCAACTCATGGCTCTGCTCTATTTCTGGCTCATTTTTGTAACTATATGAAAGAAGCCAGCCACCTGTTGGACCGAATCGCTTAGAAAGCGTCGCAGTATAACTTTCGCTTTGACTGTTTTTTGTTTTTAGGTGTACTTGGATATTTTTCCAAGTTTGCTCAATTCCAATAGAACCTTCCCAATCGAATTTAGTAGTCCCATCATCATTTAGCGTTTGCCCCTTAAGTTCCCATTCCCCATTTAAGTTTGGAACTTCAAAAAATGAAATTTTCCATACCCATTTATTGAATATCCAATGGAGTAAAAAATATACTACGCCTGTGGTAATTGTTGCTTTTGTAAATGCCTCAATACCACTTAGATTACTAGCGATAGCCAATAGCTGAGCGACTCCACCTGAGAGGGCAATAGATATAAACCCCAACCACCTTCCAATAGCAGACCTATCATGTCCAAATACAGCATAATCATGCATAGCTTTCTCCGTGATTTAACCGTAGCAGCGCCCTATAAGGCTTTCTAGTAAAATGAAACGTCATTATTTGAATCCTTGCTAATCTGAGTTAGTCGAACCCTGCCAATTGTTTTTCGATCAGTGTAATAGTGACCAGAAAGTTCATACATTTTTCCTTTCCCCGAGTCTATAGTCCTTATATCAAATAATGTAGAGCCATTATAAGAAGGCCATCCTGGTGTTTTTGGAGTTGAACGATAGACGTAATATAGCTTCTTTTGTCCCTGCTCAATTGTTGGCGTTGTTTCTAGGGTTATTGATTTAGTCGTTTCGCCATGCATGTCAATTTGAGTTGCAAGTAACGATTGTCGAATCACAGCTTTAGCCGAAATTTTTTTCCCATCTTCTAAAGTGATTTCGCCTTCCCATGTTCCATTTAGGTCAGGAAACATTGATTTATCAAACCAAGCTAAAACAGCCCATATCTTCCGAGATATAAAGGAGGTCAATAGCGATAGAATCAATAAGGAACTTACTATTGAAGATATCGTAATGACCTTAAATAGCGATATATCATGTAGCCAGTATGTTTGTACAAGAGCGTAAATACCCATACTGATGACAACGGTAGCCAGAGCAATGTACTTTAAAAGTAGATCAAACTTAACGATCCTGAACAATTTGGCTATCCTTGCTGTAATCATCTAATGTTGAATACTCATGAAGGCAATTTTTCCCATTGCTCTTAGCTGAAATTAAAGCAATATAGGATTCACGAATACTTGACCCAGACCCAGCGGAAAAAGTAACTCCATCTGGAGATATTTTCCTTATTTCAGAGAATATAGATTTCATTTCAATATCTTGTTTCGTAGACGCCGCGACTCCATCGGCAGCGCAAAAAATGATGTCAAATCCATGTTCCTGAAGCTTAACTGATATTGCCTTTGTAGAAGCCCTAATAGAGCTGCTTAACTCCTCAAGCCCGTTGCAGTCATTACTCAAATAATATGATGTAATTTTTCTACCTACATCATCGCCATCAATAGAAATATATTTCAACTAGAACCTCGGTTGTAAATAGAGTTGGAGCCTAACATTTTAGTATTTTGCGACACGCAGGATGTGTTGCATAATCGCTTGTTGGACTGAGGCATTACCTTCTCGGTGTGTCAGAGGTGGTGTTGTTTATGCTATGGGAATTTGCTTTTTAGAGACATTAGCCAAATCATTTGGTTTGAACAGTGAATCTATTATTAATGAAGCTTTCCCTGCATTGCTCAGCGCTTATTATGTATTCATTACACCTAAATTTGCCTTAATAAGCAATTATATTTTTTACGCTCACAGAGGCCGCTAGCCTGAGCAACTAAGCAGGTTAACGAATTGATTTTAGTCAGCTCTCTTGTTCTGCTTTTGGTAACTGCCGTAGTTCGTTCAAATTCGACTCTAGAGCATTTGCGTTAAGTGGTTTTGGGGCATTTATGAGTTAGAGCCGAAGGACCGCTCTGTGTGAGAGGAAGATGTTGGCAACGCCTTGCTAAGGTGTGAGTAACGCAATACAAAAGCCACCGCACAACAGCTTGCCACTATGTCACTGATAACGTGTCAGTGTCTTTATGCGGCTCCAACTCGAGCTCAAACTCTTCTTGGTAATTGTCGAGTGCCTTAACAACGCTTTGAACATCCACTTTAAAGAACTCCTTGCGATGATTTACTAGGTTGACTCTTTGTTTGCTGAATTCGTTATGTAGAAACTTCTCTAAACTCGGAGCATCTTCCGAATATATGTATGCGTGGACATCAAACAGTTCTGGTACAGAAGCATCTCCGAGTTCTTTGACTCTCTCATCTGGATCTGCTCTTCGAGTCATGCCTATTTTTACCATACCATCTCCAAATGATACCCTATTAGAGATTATATAAACGTAACCTGATCGTGTTTGTTGAGCGAGCGATTGTGCGCGAACTTCTCTTTTCTTCAACACTTCCAGTTCCAATTTGTGCAGCTCGTAGAGTTCCTTTTGCTCATCAGTGCTGGATTCTAGTTTGCTCAACTCCTGCGCAACCAGCTTCTCCATAATCTCACGCTCTTTCCTAGCTTTATTCGCAGCATCAATTATACGCTTTTCTTCTCGCGCTGCTTCTTTCGCGATACGTGCTTCTTCACGTTGTTCTTCTTTGATGTCAGCTTTAATTTGGTTCAATTCATATGTTAGTCGGAGCTCTTTATTCTTTAACCTGAAATAACTTTCAGACAATTGTGTCTTAACTATACGGCCTGAGTTATTTATATCGTCGAATGTTTCTCGGGCGCGTTGAGATAGTCTATAGATGTTGTTCCAATCAACCATTGAAGATGCCGCTTTAAACTCATTATCTAAACAGCGGATCCGGAGTTTTATTTCACGATTGAATAGTTTTGTAGCGCCAGCTTTGCGACCATTAACTCTTACGTCTTTACTCATACTGCAGATACAAGCTGTTTTGTTTTTTACCATTTCCTTTAAGTCTTCTTTAACTTGAGCAAGTTCTGCTTCAATTTTTCTGACTTCTTTCGTTTCCGATATAAATGCGTAAGAAGTAACATCAGAGGTACCCACGCCAAGGTTGTACAATGAAAGCTTTTTTTTGTTGTCACGTAGCCTGCTGAATGTCTTCCTGTACTTTATCTGTAAGTCTGAATATTTCTCTTTAATTTGTTTTAGCTTGTCTTCTGCTCTCGATACTGGGAAGTAAGCATCTCTAACTTTCTTACCATCTGCTTCGGCCATTTCAAGCGCTGCGCATGATTTCCTCCACAAGAAAAATGCACCTAATGCACAAATGAATAATATAATTGTTATGAGCATGGTTATATCCTTATATTGATGCTGGAAATGACCCAGTTAGGTTTTCGTGCGATTGCTTGTTCATTGCTTCACGAATCAAAATACTTTCTCTGTATTCTTTGGCTTCTACATCAAAGTACCAGTCGCTTGACACATTCAGTTCGTCCATTGCAGCTTTTACTTCCTGGGGGCTTACCTTGAAAAACTCCTTTCGACTGTTTTCCACATTCACTCTTTGTTCGTCAAACTTTCTATGAAGTTTCTTCTCTATTTCTGGAGCATTCTGTACAAATGCCATCGTGTGCACATCGAATTTAAACGGTACGCTTGCGTCACCGAGTTCATTAATGCGATCCATCGGTTCGAGCCTTCGAGTCATTCCGATTTTAACAACACCCTCTCCAAAACTACCTAGGTTTGAAATGACATATATGTAGCCAACCTTTGTGATCTGTGCTTGCGAGGTTGCGCGTTGAAATTTGTTTTCTAACTTGGCAATTTCAGATTTCATCTTTTGGATTTTTTCTTCCATGGCTTTAGCGCTTGCCCCGTGGAGTTTTAAAGCTAAGGCTTGGGCTTTTTTCAGATCAGAGCTCCGATAAGATATTTCGTCTTCAAGGTCATCGGTTTCATCTTCGGATTGATTATTTTGCTCACGGAGGATAGCTTGTTGTTTTATCCTCTCCGCTTTCTGTCTTTCTCTGTATAAGAGTTCTCGATGCCAAGCGTTTAACTCATCGATTTTCAGATTAAAGAATTCTGCTGAGATGGTTACATTAGCCGTCTCGCCCAGTTTACCAAGTTGTTCGTTTACACGATGTAGTTTATTAACTGCCGTATTGTAAGTTGAATGGCGCATTGTTTTCCGTATGGCATCAAATTCTGCATTGAATGCTTTGAGCGAAAGGTACCGGTAATCTTCGACCATTCGCGCACCAGTTTTTTCGCAGCCAAACCACTCCCATTTTGAGTATGCGTCTGTTGCCAAGCCTCTGCTTATAGCACGGTACTGATCCGCATAACATTTATTGATTTGAGCTTTAAGCTCTTCTCTGTCATCAAAGCGATAAACAGGTGGAAGCAATCCAACTTCGATGTATTCTCTCTCTTGCTCAAGCTTAGAATTAGTTTCCTCGAGAGTTTTAAAGCTTTCTTGGCCAGACGTTATTTTCTTTTCAATTTCATCAAACTCGTCTTCAAGCTTGGAAACCTGACTCTCAACAGATTCCTTTTCAAGGTTTTCCTTTTGACGCTGAGTTTCAGCAATTTGCTCAATTCGTTTCGTGTGATTAGATTTCGCTTTGATGGCGAGAACAATTATGGCTCCGCAAAATAACGCCCATAGGTAAGCGTGTATGTCTATTCCCTCAATCATATTTCCCTTCATTTTATTATGCTTTTGGATTACCTTATCTTTTGTATGGAATATGTTCAACACTACCTCTGAATAGTAATTCCTCTGGTTGGTCTGTTATGTATTCTCGGTGACTTTCTTTAATTCAACATAAAACCCTCGGAGTATCACGCCACTGAGTTGTATATCGAGGACTTAAAAGCTCACGGCGCATTGTCCACCTTTTGCTTTGCTGTTCGCTGGCTAGTCTTATTGTACCTTTACCGAATTGTTGATTGATCATGTCGATGCTACACATTAGCTCTTTGTTGTACGAGTTTCGCTCAAAGCCACCCATAGAATATTTACCGTAACTCATATAGGGGCATATACATAACCCGCCTCTGGACAGAAACGTGTCAGGGATTTTTCTAAATTAGTAACACACAGATAGCAATACGTATTGCAACTTAAAATGTGGTGCCAAAATATCCTTGTCTACTGCAGTTATATTCGGAAATGGATGGTCAAAGAGAAAAAGTTCGGTAAGATCCCTAAGTGTATGGTTGGATATCTGGTGGAATTTTGGATTTACTACTAACTGAAGATTTAGAATTAAATGTTCGAATTACCGAAGGTGAGTACTGCAAACTTAAGATTGAGTACGGAAAGATCCCTATGCTATCTCATGTTAGTAAGCATTCGTATTTTTATGAAAATAATGAAGATGTTATTCAGGTAGAGGGTTTCACTGAACAGTTAGCTCCAAAGTATCTTTTGTCAGAAGCTATGAATTCTAGATCGCACTCATCCAAATTGTTTCGATACATTTATTCAGGTAAAGCAGAAACAACTAAACTAAAAAAAGTATATTTCACATTCCCTGAACTAGCAGCGTATTTCAACAACGAAATCTCAAGAAATCTAGAGCAGAATGGTGACCTAAGTGGAAATGTCACTATAGAGCCGATGGAAGCCACAGTATTGAAAGGTGGCCAAACTATAAAGGTTGGATTACATCAATACTATCTACTCTCTAACACATCAACCAATGATGGCTTTCAGTTCACAAGCTCCATGACTCTGGTTTTTGAATTTGAAAATGCTGGACTTCCCAGAGTTTGCTAGACACCCAATGAGTTACATTGTAACTTCTAATTAGAGGTGTTTTATGAGCAAAGGCAAACGGTATACCCAAGAATTTAAAATAGAAGCTGTTAAACAAATTACTGAACGTGGTTATTCAGTTGCTGAAGTATCAGAACGATTAGGTATTTGTACTAAAACCTTATATCACTGGCGCAGCCAGCTATCAGATAAACCTAAATCGGTTAAGTCATCAGAAGAACAACTTAGGATCGCTAAACTTGAGGCTGAATTGAAACGTGTCACGGAGGAGCGGGATATTCTAAAAAAGGCCGCAAGGTACTTTGCCAGCAACCCCGAGTAAAGTACGGCTTCATCCGAGATCACCAAGATGAGTTTTCCATTACTACGATGTGCCGCCTTTTTAAGCTGCATCGCAGTGGTTTTTATGCGTGGTTAAAAAAGCCTGTAAGTGATAGAGCGCTTGAAGATAGTCGCTTGCTTAAGCTTATTAAAGAGTTTTACGTTGCCAGTGGTGGCACTTACGGCAGTCCTTGGATACACGCAGATTTACGTGAAGCCGGTGAGCAATGTAGTGTTAATCGAGTAGCTAAGATCATGCGTCAACATAAGCTCAAAGCGCAAATAGGTTATAAACGTCGCCATATTAAAAGTGGTAAAACATCACGCATTGCAGATAACTTGTTAGCTCGTCAGTTTAATCCTCCTGAGCCGAATCAAACTTGGGTAAGTGATATTACTTATGTGAGAACCTATGAAGGCTTCTTGTATGTAGCAACTGTCATGGATTTATTCTCTAGGCGCATAGTAGGCTGGTCGATGGATAAAAACATGGACAAGCACTTAGTGATTAAAGCATTGCTCATGGCAGTTTATCAGCGCCAACCCAAAACTGACGTATTGGTACATAGTGATCAAGGAAGCCAATATGGTAGTGCTGATTACTTAGCCTTTATGAAAGAACATAACCTTGTACCTTCCATGAGTCGAGCTGGGAATTGTCACGATAATGCAGTTGCTGAAAGCTTTTTTGCAACGATTAAAAAGCAGATAATTAAAAGGAAGATTTACTCAACACGCAATGATGCGAAAGCAGAGATATTT
The DNA here is from genome assembly GCF_013350085.1 of Pseudoalteromonas sp. 0802. Classification (NCBI taxonomy): domain Bacteria; kingdom Pseudomonadati; phylum Pseudomonadota; class Gammaproteobacteria; order Alteromonadales; family Pseudoalteromonadaceae; genus Pseudoalteromonas; species Pseudoalteromonas sp. 0802. The sequence continues at coordinate 13,151 of NZ_JABVXE010000018.1, forward strand.
AATTTTATAGAAATGTTTTACAATCCGAAAAAACGTCACTCGCATACAGGCGGTGTTTCACCTGCTAAATTTGAGGAAGCGTATTTTTCTGAGTTAGAAACTGTCTAGTGAAAGCTGGGAAGTCCAGTTACCTTATAAATCAGACAATCGCCAAATTTTAATGTAGTGCTTATAACATGTTTATAGCGAGCTAATCGCGCGTTTTTCTACCACAGCGTAGCTCGTTTTTCTTATTAGATTACTTCTAACAAACTTGTTAACTAATTACCAGTGTTATTAAAATTTAGGAGTTCTCGCTTTTACCTCAGGATAAAAACGAGCGATTGGGTCGTTTTTCTGACTATGCAAGAAATATTTTTTGACAAAATAGAAAAGCAATTGCGGACGTTCGAAGCCCGCTTTTTTGAGAAATTCGCCAAACACGTCTTGGGGCAGGTATGAGTTACGCTTGAAGGGCTGCTATTTAACAAAAAAGTCCATTAGTTCTTAATCACAAGTGTTCAGAACCACGTTCTAGAAAATAGGTGTTAAAGTATTAAAAGATTTCCTATAAATTACATTCGTTTATTAATAACTGACTTATAGAGCCAGACTCTTTTGATAGTTTTAGGAGCTCATTATCCTTTGAAGGTGCTGCTGAATCGTTAAGTTCTGAGTTAGAGAGAATGTTCTCGATTTCTAAAGAGTTTGATGAGAATATATGGCAAAATTCAATTATCTTATCGTTTTCCAATTCTCCGATATCTTTCTTGCTCTTCAGGTATAATTTATAGTTATCCATTACGACCTCTAAAGCAGCATGATCATAGCGTATGGTAGCTATTACTTCACTATCTTCGATTTTATAGCCAACAATACTTACCGATATCGGACGTAAAATGCGGGCCTTCTCGCTATAACTTGATACACCTGCTTGTGAATTATTAACAATGAAATAAGCGCCTTGCTTTTGAGCAGCTTCTTTATATATTAAATCTGCAATGTTGTACTCATTAACTGTGAGACCGATAGTTTTAAACTTGATAACTCTCACAGTATCAGCTGCATGAGCAGTATGGCTCAATACTAAAATGACTAGTAAAAACACAAATTTCATAAATCCCCCTCCAAAGTGAAAAGTATAATTTATTGAATACAGGTTTGTGAAAATATAAGAAACACAATGACATTTTTTCATAACTCATTGTAAATAGATGATATTTAGTTTGGTTTTTAACCGCTGCACGAAATGAAATTTATGAAATGATTAATACAGTTTTGTCCTTGGAGGTCGTTTTAATGAATTTATTGAAAGCGCTAGCAAATGGGGTTTTTATGCTGACTGCATTCCATGCGTTCGGGAGTGCTTATGGTGCAGAAAAAGTTAGTGTCAATTTAACGCTCAGTAACACCACTGATTACGATGCACAAGTAATCGAGCATCTACTTCAAAAAAAAGCTGTGGAGCAACTAAAAGTAAACCTCAACACGAATGTTATAAGTGGCAATAAATTATTGCCAAATGTAAGGCTAAAACTTAAAGAGCTAAACTTAAAGCAAGAGCAAAGCACCCTTAATGCAACAGCTACTTTTGAGTTAACTGAAGGTCAAGAGTTAATTGCTAACGAGAATACTATTAGGATTTATGACGAAGTATTTCTGTTTAATGGCATCGAAACAAAACAATCATCATTGAAAAAAAGACTTAATGAAAAGGTGTTTGAATATAAATTCTTTGCTGATATCCAAAGCAAATTATCTAACCTAGTGACAATATCAGACTATAAAATCAAAGAACCTCAAATTAGTGAAGGCCAAGTGATTTATGGTGGCCTTAAGCTCTCAGAAGTAATGAACATCCGCGCTTTAGTTGCAGCCCGAAGTTACTCTCGCAAAGGTATCTCAAATGGAGTAAATATTCGAAATGAAGAGTGTACACAGCTTGATTCAAATCTGTTAGATGTAAACCCTAAATTTCCATCGATTGGAAAAGCTGCACACTGGCCAGAATTTAAAGTAGGTGTATCGATGCTAACACTCCAGCTCTTAACTGGGTTATCTCCAAAAGTTTTAGAAATGGATTTTACTAAAAACTTACTACTATCCGAATTGCAAAAGTCTAGAGCGAGGGTAAAAGATTACGATAGTGACATATTACCTTATTCAAATATGTGGGATGCATACAGAGAAAGCATAGAGAACTTCAAAAATGTATTAAATGGGCAGATGTCCAATTTATCTGAAGAATATATGGGGAAGATTGAGGCATCACCTTTCCGTCAATATCCGTTTGCAGATGTTAAGCAAGTTGCAATGCACCTTAGTTTTGATGAGTTAATTAGTGACGAGGGCTTTGATGGCTTTGAGTTCAATGATTGGTTTTGGGGTCCGAAAAACCACTATGGAGTACAGAGCAACTATATTAATCGCGTAGATGATATATCGAGAGGTAAACCTTACTTTTTTCTTGTGATAGAAGTTTCAGGTGTTAAATTCTATCGATCTGTCCTAGATGTTAATTTTATTCATAACAAGCATAGTTCTGCAAAAGTAAATTTAATTCCAATAGATGTTTTGTCATTTTTACCAGGGTCAGAGTTTAATATCTTTAATCGAACAGACTACCGTCAGTTGTGGCTAAAATCTTTGGAACAAGTATCCGTGACTGATGGTTCAATGAGTAATCGAGCAGTCAATATACTTCCAAAAGAAACAATTGATTGTTTGCCCGATACGTTTGCTTTTGATGTAACACTAAGTGAGTTGTTTGCTTTTAGAAAGGGACAGACTGCATTACTCGACGGTGACTTTAACCCGGTAAAAAATTCACATGGAGACTACGTTGTTAATCAGAATGGTTTTCTAGGTTTAATGTCTACAGAAGAGCCCGCCTTTCCCATATCTGTCAGCATGCTGGGTAACTCGATAAATATTAGCTACTACAAAGACCATAAAATTGGGGATATAAGCGTTTATTTTGAGAAAAAGGTATTTTAATCAAAAAATACTGAAATTCAGTTGAAAATCACGCTTTTAAAATTTTTTTCAATTTTAAGATTAAGCCAGACTCAATATTCTGGCTTTTTTTATGGATTTTACAATTTACTCAATCGGTGAAACAGCGTTCATGTATGAGGTTCTAATGGGCCTTCGAAGAATGTTTGATTTTGGCTTTTCATCTTTGCATATTTTGATTGGTGCTACAGCTCTACTATCACTGATGACTCTTGTAGTAAAAAGTTGGATCAACCCAAACTCTAACCCAGTACTATCTTGGTTTATTGGGCTTTGCATGTTCATGGTCTTGTGTGGTCCATTTTCTAAAGTAGATGTTGTTATTGAGTCGGTAAGAACAGGAGATGTGTATTATGTGAATGATGCACCTGGCATAGCAGCTGTTATTGCAATGATGACCTCAGGAATGTATGGGCTTTCACGAGATTATGAAGATTCATTCGCCTCACCGGATGGTTATCAGGCTGGTCAATTTCTCGATCCGATGAGAGCGCTAGTGGCGCTTGATAAATTTGGATATATGGGCTCTGAAGAACTAGATTCAGGCGTTAATGCCCAAAGGTACAGAATCAAAACATCTACAATGAACTACCTTCAAGACTGTGTAATTTGGGATCTTCAAGTTGGTGGCAATGACGCTGAGCTAAATGCTGACAAAATAAAAAATGCCCCAATGGAAAACTTTCTTGAGTCTATAAGAATTAATACACCATCAAGAAGCACTTATATTCAAATAGACACTCCTGCCATGGAGCTATTAACATGCCCAAACGCATACTTGAAGCTCAAAAGTTACTTTGATAGCTCAAGTTTCAGAGAGATGACTGACAGGTTTTTGCAGAAAGAAAATGTAAAACCACAAGATGTTGAAGCCGGTGCAGAATCGATTTCTGCATTAAGCGCGACAATGAATGCATACCATTTAGCGACGGGAAGGTATTTATCAAATGTTTTTGCTGAAGCTGCTGCAAAAAGTGGGGATATGCAAGGGCTCCGCTCTGAACTTACTTTAATAGAAACAAAGTCTCAGCGACATTACCAAATGGCCGCGGATAGAAACCTAGCTTTGGAGCTATCAATTGGTTTTGCAACCTTCATTGAGGCCTTTGTGTTTTTCTTGATCCCAGTTATTGCAATCATGCTTGTAATGGGTGCTGAAGCTATGAAATCAGCTGCTATGTTCTTTGGGGTAACTGTGTGGGTTAACTTGTGGCCGGTAACCATGAGTGCGGTTAACCTTTTTACTTTACTTGCTATTCAAGGTCGATTCACATCAGTGTCAGCTGGTGGCGGTGGTGTAAGTGCAATCACATTTGGTATGTGGGGGCATAGCATGTCAACAATCGAATCATTTATTGCAGTGGCAAGTAGTTTGGCTGCTGCAGTACCTATGCTCACTTTATATATACTGCATAGGGGTGTTCACACCATGATGGGTGTATCTAATAAGACGTCTCCTGATACAAATATTGATTCAAAGAAATTGTCACCTGATGTCACAACATCTGCAAATGGAGGTAAAGCAAGTCAAGGTGATACTACTATGCAAGCCAGTGATGTTCATTCCTCATATGGGCAATGGAGCCAAGCTCAACTGAATGGTGGACAACGAAATGATGTAAGTATTAATCCGGGTGGCGCAGGACCAGCCTCGGGTTACCTTAAACAGTCATCAGCTGAGTTGTCAGCGATTGGCTCTAGAAATACTCAATTGGCAAATACTGAAGCCGCTAGCCAAACATTACAAAAAACTGCCACTGATAGTAAATCTGCTACTTTAGATTCAATCAAAGGGTATAAACAAGGAGAGTCGTTTGAGAGTGTGGATACTTCACAATTATCAGAGGACGAAGCTTTCTTAGCGGCACAAACCGCAGCATATGCAACTGAAAATAACATGAGTTTATCTGATGCATATGATCACGTACTACAGGGCTCCGCAAGCATGGTAGCAAAGGGGGCTCCATCAATAGCAGGGTTTGGTTTAGGTGCTGATGCGAAAGCAGCGATCACAGCAAAAGCGGCATCACAAAAGCAAGTAGGCGCCTCAGAAAGATTGTCAGAGGACGAACGTGCACAAGTTTCTGAATCGATAAAAGCAAACTGGGGGAATGCAGTAAAAATGGCTCAATCATCGAGCAGTGATAACTCAGTTGCAAGTAAAGAGGCGGTTTCCCGACAGGAAGCTGTTACAAATGCTCATACAAATATGCTTCAAGCTCAAGCCCTTGAAGCTGAGGGGAATACAGCTAGCTCCGCTTCAAAAGTAATGACTCAAATGAATGCAGGTGAGGTTCAAAACTCAACCACAGGAGCAAATAAAGCATCAATCGGCTCAATTGTTTCAACACTTTCAGATGAGCAGCAGCATGTTCTTTTAGGTAGTTTGATTGGTGATGAAGGCTTAAATAGTTTATCTGGTGACAAGAGAAGTGCTTTAATTTCTGAGCTTGGAGACAGGTTCGACTACCACAAAGAGCAGGTAAATAAAGGTGATAACGCGAGATTACCAGAAAGCCAAAAAAATAATATTGCTTTGGCCAATACGGTTACTGATGCAATCGCAAGAATGTCTGGAAATACTGAAGTGCTGTCTACAGATCATAATGGTAACCAACTTCCTCTTTCAACTGGAGTTACAGCACTAAAACAAGCTAATACCGAAAGAGGAGCTTCTGCAGGCTTAATGAGGGAGCTAGGTGAAACATTACAAGCGCCAAGCCTAATTTCACTTAGTGACCAATTGAATGGATATAAACCGAGTGATAATTCACATATTCCAAAACCTGAAGATAATACTGGCATAGACACCAACACTTTAAGTAATGATGTAAATAGTGGCATAAAGACTGATCCAACAAACATGTTCAATAATGAGCGTAATGCACAAGCATTTGCTGAACACAAAGAGCAATCTCAAAACGAGGTTAGTAGTAGAGGCGCATCTGGTACAGGTGCTGTTAAAGCTAAGGGTGAGGATGTTGTTTCTGAGTCAGAAGATAAAAATGCAAATAATCTAGCGCATGCATTTGGAGCATTAAAAGTATTAGGCTCAGAATCTAATGAATTATCTGGAGGTGTAGTTAGTTCTATTGGCTCACTATTCACCTCTTCAGTGGGTGAGGCTGTTACGGATGAGTTTAAGAAGTCTGGTAATGGTGAAGGTATTAATTCGAATCTAATTGAAATGGGTTTTGGTGTTTTATCAAACAATACACCAGAAGCTATTAGAAACTTACTAACTAGCGCAGCAAATGGTGAAGGTTCGATTATTAATGGTGAGCGCTTATCTCCAAATGAAACACTAATGTATGCTGGGGCTGTTCAAACAGCAATGCGCCCTGAGTCTCAAGCTGCCTTCAATGAAAGTTTAAATTCAAACTCAGCTCTTCTTGCTTCAACGCTACCTAATAACCCTTACAGAAATGCTCAAGAAAATATCTCAGCTGTACAGGAGATGAGAGAGAATGAATCAATTAATAATGCCCTGAAGAGTAGTGAGTTAATTGCGGCATACTCAGCATTGGCAAACCTTGATGATGGTCAAATTGAGGACGTAATTGCAGCCACGAAAGGAGATGATAGTTTCTTAGGTATTAATGATGCTAAATACGCTCGTCATTTAGAAGCGCTAAATGAGTTATCCCCACAGTTAGGTTTAGAACCTCAGTACAACCCATCAAGGTATAAAGATGAGCCAAGTCCAAAAGGTAGTTTGGAATCAGTAAACTACGACTCTCAAGCTAGCTCAATGGTTGGGTTTGCTGGATTAAATGAGAGAGAAAATTTAGATCGAACTGAAAACAGATCGAAACCTAGTGGCCAAGGTCTTGTTGATGGTATTACCAAAGGAAATTATGACCAAGATGCCAAAGAGATAGCTAAATATGCATTAGCAAACTTTAATGCAACTGGTGATACATCAGGAGTTAGCTTTAAGGAACTTAATGATCGAAATTTAGATAATTTTAAATCAGCACAAGTTTCTAGTCGAGAATTTAGTATTCCTGACTTTACTAACATCACCCCTGAAGCAATGGAAGATCTGAATAAGATGAGGGATGCACTTTTAATTGCAGGTAAAGATAGCGAGGCAGAAACACTAACAAATACAATTGCTTCTATTACTTCAGATGAGCAAACTAAAAATGGGTATGAATCAAGTGCATCTAAGGAGCATGAAAGCCAAGTAATTAATAACGCAATTCACTCAGAAGGTGTTTCTAGTAAAGCGAAGGAGTTTGCCGCGAACGCCCTTTATGGCACAAGCGATACTCCAAGAAATCTTTCTCATGATGACATGAGAGATCTACTTACAATAAACAACTTACTAAGCACAGCTCCAGAAGCACAAAGAACATTAAGTGAAGCGATCACAACTGCCTTCACACCGGATTATAGTGATGCCGGTATTAAAGAAGCAAATCCACCTGTAAACAGTCTTAATTCAAGCGAAGCTTCAGTGCCGCAACTGTCTGTAAATGAAAGTGATTATGATAAGAGCTCTGTCACACAACAGAATTCACTGAGCGAAACACCAAAAAGCTCATCAGTTGATAATAACCGTGGTGAAGCAATAGAAGAAACCCCTATCAAGCCAAGTGAGGTAAATAGTGGGGTTAACAGTACTGGTAAAGATGAAAGTGGGAATGTTTTATCTAAAGAGGCATCAATTGCAGGCAATGATTCAAGGGATCGTATTGATACCTACCAATATTCTGGCACAAAAGATGATTCTTATCCGAATACCACAGATTCAGGTCGTTCTTTAGTGGGCACACAACCAGAAAACCTTCAGGCCTCGGTAAATACTGGTGGTACATTAAATAGTGAGAGTGGTTCTATTGGCAGCACCACTAGTCCAGAGTTGCAAAGCAGCCCTGTGAGTCCAGACCAATCAGAAAACCTTCAGGC
>NZ_JABVXE010000018.1:21068-63329 GCF_013350085.1 Pseudoalteromonas sp. 0802
GGTTCTATTGGCAGCACCACTAGTCCAGAGTTGCAAAGCAGCCCTGTGAGTCCAGACCAATCAGAAAACCTTCAGGCCTCGGTAAATACTGGTGGTACATTAAATAGTGAGAGTGGTTCTATTGGCAGCACCACTAGTCCAGAGTTGCAAAGCAGCCCTATGAGTCCAGACCAATCAGAAAACCTTCAGGCATCGGCAAGTACTGGCGGCACATTGAATAGTGAGGGTGGTTCTACTGGCAGTACCACTAGTCCAGAGTTGCAAAGCAGTTCTATAAGTCCAGACCAATCAGAAAACCTTCAGGCCTCGGCAAGTACTGGCGGTACGTTAAATAGTGAGAATGGTTCTATTGGCAGCACCACTAGTCCAGAGTTGCAAAGCAGCCCTGTGAGTCCAGACCAATCAGAAAACCTTCAGGCCTCGGTAAATACTGGTGGTACGTTAAATAGTGAGAGTGGTTCTATTGGCAGCACCACTAGTCCAGAGTTGCAAAGCAGCCCTATGAGTCCAGACCAATCAGAAAACCTTCAGGCCTCGGCAAGTGGTGGTTCTATTGTTGCTGAGTCTAGTCTAAAAACTGACAAAAGCGATGATAATGTGCAGACTCAAACACAGTTAACTGCTTCTAATTCTTCTCAGAAAGGTGAGTCTTTTGAACAATCTAACTCAGATGAAAGTTCAGTTTTGAACAACTCTAGTTCTGAGAACCTAAGTTTTAATGAAACAAACGCTGGTGAAGCAGCGATGGTTAACAATAGAGAAAATTCAATTGAAGAGAGAAACCCGTCTAGCCTACATCCTGTAGCTGGTGGTGAAGTCACTATGACCGAGTCACAAGAGGTTGGATTAAGGCAAGTTCTTGATAATACAGAAATGAGCAATGATGCATTATTAAAAGCGGAAAATATCTTGTCTCTAGGTGCAAATTCCAATTTGAGCTCATTTACAAAGGAAGAAAAAACAGAGCTTTTAGATTTGGCTGAGAATTTAGAGGCAAATAATTACATAGCTGAATCATTACAAATCAAAAGAACGTTGGAGAGCTAACATTGACGATGACATTAGAGCAAGAATCAGCAGCTAACGATGTTAATAATCACTCTTTGATTCTTGCTACAGCAGGTAGTGGTAAAACAAAAACATTAATTGAAAAAGTAAAAAACGTACTAAAAATATCATATGACAGGAAGGTTATTCTCGTTACATTTACAAATGCGGCCGTCAACGAAATGCAAGAAAGGTTGGAAATAGCTCTTCCACAATCATCAATAAACAGAGTTTCTGTAACTACATTTCACAGGCAGTTTCTTAACCAAACAAAGAAACTCATGCAAGGTAAGCTACTAATTGGAGCAACATACTTCAACTTTATTGAGAGGTTGAAGAATTACATCGAGAATGAGCACCTACTACCGGAGTTAAAAGTAACATTCAGTGACATTACGAGTATTTTGAATGATCAGCCATTAGATGAAAAAAAAGGGTTTGATAAAGACGCTGTTAAGCTAGTTAAAGAATGTTATCAAGAGTTAAAGATAAAGAACCACCTGTATGACTTAGATGACGCAACCAGGCGCGCGGTAGAAGGAACTTTAAGTGGGGAAATACCGCTATTAAATTGTACAGACCTAATGATTGATGAGTTTCAAGACACAGATTTACTACAATATGAGTGGATTGCCCTGCAGGGGCGCGGAGGGATTAATCTAACACCTGTTGGAGATGATGATCAAAGTATCTACTCATGGAGAGGCGCTAGAAGTTATGAAACAATGCTTAAGTTTAAAGATGAATTTAAACCCAATATTCATATGCTTGCAAAGTGCTTTAGATGTAGACCTGAAATAATAGATGCCAGTAAAAATCTAATAGAATTTAATAAAGATAGAATTCCCAAAGGTATGGTCTCGGGGAAGGAAGTTGGTGGCACTGTTAAAACATACATACATAAATTTAAAAAAAGTATGCTGTTAACATTTTTAGAAAACTACAATAAATATGATGGTGAGTGGGCGATCCTAAGCAGAACTAATGTTGCATTGGACTCAATAGAAGAGTTTCTGATAGAACATGAAGTAGCGTATTCAAGAAACAATCAAACAAGTATTTTTAAAACAAGCGCTGGTGATTTCGTAATTAAACTGTGTTCATATCTTTTAAATAAGTTTGCACACTACCATCTGTCAGAAGTTTTAGGGTACTTAAAAGAGGATGAGAACCTAATTCCTTTAATTTCAGAAAGTATCAAAAGTAATTCTGATATTGAGTCATATCTAAATAATTACGGTCAATCAATTAATGGAACGGCTTTTGAAATGTTCTATTCAAATTATTATTTATTTGAAAACACTCATGATTCCAAAGAGATAAACACAAGAATTGATTTGTTGATTGATTTCATCATAGAGCGCCGCTCAAAAGGCGACAAGCTGAATAAATGCGCTGTTGAAACATTACTTCTTGAAGGGCTCAAGACAAAAACAGGCTCTTGGTTCGAAAGAATTAAGCTTTACTCAGATAAAATTAAAGAGCAAAACAGCAAATCTGAAATTGATAAATCAGTGGTAACTTTAACCACATACCATGGCTCTAAAGGCCTAGAGTGGACTAATGTGGCTATTTTTGATGTTATCCATGAAACAATGCCAAATATGCAGTCACCAATCGATGAGGAAAGACGTTTGCTGTTTGTTGGGATGACACGCGCTGAGCAACGGTTATTTATTCATAGCTACTTAAATAAGGCTGATATTGATGATTTAAAGGATGTGGGTGAACTGGCACTATTCAAAAAAGATTACGAATATAGCCCACCAATAACATCAGATATTAATGATGTTTGTTTTCCAAGCGAGTTTATCGAAGAGATTTATTACACTAACGATTAATCAAATGTTGTTTGGCTTATTTCTGGAAATTTAATCTTTTGTAATGTTGACTAAAAATTTATAAGCAATTATATTGATTATAACCCTAAAGGTTCAGCCTTTAGGGTTAACCAATCAACACAGACTATCAACGTCACAACCACTCTTCTGAGTCATTATCGGAATACAAACTTCCAATAATGATTTCTCAATCCACTTTACCTTTTAGGTCTTTGATTTTTGCACTATGCATAATTATGCCTATTGGTATTTAAAGTGGCTTCTAGCTGTTGAAGTTAAATCTCAGCGTTAATACCTTCTTGGTATTAAGACGGTTGAAGTGATTCTTTCACAAATACCTAACCAATTCCTATACGGGATACTCTTCTGTATAGGAATCGAAATCTCATTCGATGCGACCGCTATACAGATCTACTTATTTTTAGTTCTGCGTTTTCGGTCAAATGCATTGGAGGAGATTATGGATATCATTCTTATATTACTGGCGTGCACATATGTTGCAATCAAAATTCACAGCATCATCGTTAAGCCAATTCTATCAATAGCTAGTTCAAGCTGGGGTTAATTTGAATAAACTAATTCCAACCTATTCGGGCTACAACAATCACAATCAGTTAAAGATTCAGAGTGTATATTGCATTGTATATGACAGGTTAACGTTACAAGTTTTAGCAACAGCTGAAACACATAACGAGGCCAGTCAAATAGCAACTGAGATATTCAACAAAGACAAAGTATTCGCTGTTCCCGGTGAAGTTAGGTTTTCAGATGAGAGTATTTCACATAGTAATATTCTTGGAATGAACCTTGTTAATTTTGAATTCTTTGTTGAAGCAAATATGAGTCATCCACTGATTAAATCAACTTTCACAGGCGAGCATTAGCTCCCTGTGAATTTCCTTACTGGTTATACCTATCCAGCTTGAAGCAGGATGCTTAGGTATAACCAGTAAGGAGAAACCTATGTTTGAAGATACTGCTTTTCATATTTTCGACAAATCAACATCAACACTTACATTATTCACAGGTGAGATAAAACAGATTGATGTTAATCATTTAGACAAACCAGACTACCTATCAGCTGTAAAGCAAAAGGCCATTTCTAGTGGCTTAATTGGCGAAAGCGATTTTGTATGTGAATGGGATGTTTAACAGATAGTAGGGTAAACCTTACTCTCTGAATGAGCTTTATATATTAGAGTTTATTCAAAGGGTTACGGTGAATATTGCCGTTATTTTTGATTAAGTCGCGCGATATTTTCTTTATGTAATTATATCTACATCAGTTGTGATGATTTTATAACTTTATAGAGGGCTTATTTATGCGTACTGCAAAAGATAATTCAGCAAGGCTTGGTGGTAGAGTCGCGAGTCTTGATATCAGAAATGGTCAAGATGGGTATTTTGGTACTGTGACAATTGCTTGTGATGACGGCTACTTTAAGAAGTCAAACGAACCTAACGGACAAAGTGAGTGGGTTGACAGAACTTACTTTTTTGATGTCAAAGTGGATAGTCGGTTTTTAAAGAATTTTAAACCAGCTATTGAAGTAGGGGACGAAGTAACTTTAAGAGGAAAACTTGTTCAAGAAAAGTGGACTGATAATGGTGGGCAAAACCGCTCTTCAACAAAGATTAAAGCTATCGAGCTAATTCAACATCTTAGAAAAGTTGAAGTGGAATGTTTAAAAGCCTCTGGCTTAATTGGCAATCAGAACCAACAAAATAGTCATCCACAACAAAATAGTTCTTCAAACTACCAAAGTGCGCCTCAGCATCATAGTCAACAGCAAAATAATGCACAAAACTATCAGCGCAGCCAGCAAGACCAGAGCGCACCAATACACTATCCGCAATCGCAGGGCGGTTTTGCTCCTAAACCTCAACCAGGGGGGTATGGCGGTAGTCAACAATAACAAGCTAGATAAGGTTTCCTAGCCTAGGAATTTGCATGACAAGGATGTCACTTTTGTTTTTTCTAATATTCATAATACCTTTTCGCTTCTCGCGAATAACTCTGCTATGGCAGTTAAAGTTGAATATTAGTTACGCACTCTCAACATCAAGTTGAAAAGCAAAAATCTATTTTGTGAGTGCACACCAAGCAACATCGTTGCTTGTTTTAACCTCTGAGGGTTTAACCTTCACAGGTTAATCCTTCAGGTTTTTAAAATTTGGAGGAACTTATGAATAACAAATCAACCGGCGCATATTTACGTCGTCGCGAACGCAAATTAATTAAACGAGCAAAACGTGATGGATCTAACAAGTTAGTTATTCGCGCAAGCCGTTTATATCAAGAGTCAAACCGCGTTTTTCACGGTTAATCTCTAACCTATCTACCAACCCACAAGGGGAATTTTCCCTTTGCTGGGGATGTTCCCTTTAAAAATCTCTTTGGAGGAGAACATCATGGCTAGACCAAAAAAAGCCATAACCAAAGCTCAAATAAATGCAGAACTTGAAAGAAAGAAACAGTTTAAGCCGAAGCGAACAACTGATCACTTTCTGTCAGTAAATGCAGAATATACGTGCCATTCGTTAGACGAAGACATCATAACAGCTCATCGAGCTGGTAAAGTTGCCCCTGGGCAGGATGTATTTTTTGGTTTAATGGATGATTGTTTGGATGCTGCAAGAGGTGAATATTACATTCATTGGTCAGACGAGAACATTAAGGCGTTATGGGAAAGTGTTTTGTATCGTTCACTTGGTATGCTTCGGTATGCTAAAGCGAATTCAGAGATGCTAAACGACGAACTTGAATGGATTTGCTCTGCAAATTTTGATTATGTATGCCAGTGTCTAGATTTAGATGCTTGTTCAATTAGAATTGCAGTACCACAGATCTTACAACAGTATAATCAACTTAATGAATTACTTGTAACTAACAAATACGCTAAAGCTCTTTGTGAATACAAGCACTTCATCTTAAATGGTAGCAATTTCTCATCGTCTAACTCTCACCTTTATAGTGACTTAGAAGGGCCTGACATCCCTCTTTGGCATGATCTAAAGTTTTAGGAGTTGATAATGGAAATTTATCTTATTCATGAGTCTAATACTTGGACTCTACTTGATGATAATGTTACTGAGCGAAAGCTACTATTAGGTCAGAGTGATGAAGGCTATCACTTTGGTCATATTGATGGTTGGCCAGACTCAGTTGAAGTTTGGAATTCTACCAGTTATGCAACTAAGGAATTAGCAGCAGAGGCTCAAGTGAATTTTATGCTAGACCTTGCAGATGAGGATGAAACAGAAGAAGTATATGAAAAGTGTTCTGTTCTAGACTCACCAAACCTTCATCTTTATGAAAAAAGTTATATAGACTTTTTAGAAGTACCATTTTAAATATTAAGAAATCAAACCCATCAAGGGACACTACACCCTTGAAGGGATAAGTGTCCCTCAAAAATCTCTTTGGAGGAGACACAATATGAATACTCAAACACAATCAAACGTATCTACAATTAAACCAGCAACTAAAATTGATTATAACGAAATGATAGAGGTTGACGCTCATGAGCGTTTCCCTGAAATCTTCGACCCTAATCAATATAAGATTAAAATTCGTAAACACCGCCACCCTAATTGTCAAAAAGCAGACATGCATTATACGCCGGATGAAGCAACACTTCGTAAAGCGTTAGCATGGTGGCTTGCGCCTGCTCAACCGAAGCCTCTTGGCTTGGTTGGTGAAACAGGTACAGGTAAAACGGAGTTATTACTATTCATTGCAGATCGCTTTAATGAGCCTGTCTTCATTGAAAAAGTAACCGTAGGCATGAGTGGTGAGCGCTTAGAAGGTGGTTATGAATTAGCTGTTGATGGAAAAGGTAATAATGTTACTCGCAAGCGATACAGCCAAGCTGCATGCGGATACAAATACGGTGGTTTAGTTATCTTAGATGAAGTGGATAAAGCTAATGAAGATTTATCAACATCGCTTCATTTGTTTGTTGAAGGCAAACCTTGGACACTTAGTGTTTTCGGTGAAACCATAAACAAACATGCTAACTGTCGAATAGCTGCTACAGCTAATACTACCGGTGGTGGTGATAGTGATAGGTATATTACTTCACAACGTTTAGACCAAGCATTACGTTCACGTTTTGGTTGGTTAAAAACTAAATATCCAAGCAAAGCAGTTGAGTTGGAAATTTTGGAAAAGAACTTTCCGAAACTAACATTGCCGATTCGCAAGCTTATGGTACAAACAGCTGACTCTTTAAGAACAGCTGCATTAGGTAAAGACCACGATGGCAACATCGATAATGGATTAGGGTGTGTTTTTTCAACACGAACTTTAGTCCACTGGGGTTTTTACATGATGACATTTGGCGCCAATCGTTCTCCATATGAGTCATTTGAATTTTCGTTCTTAGGTTCCATTGATAATGATGAAATTGAAGAGGTTAATTCTGTTGTTCAACGAGTATGGGGTGATGAAATTAATAAACCACTTGGCGAGTTAATTCAAAAAAAGTAACTAACTCAAACACTAACACATCTTCTAATTCGGCTAACTTAAAAGTTGAGAGAGGGGACACAGTGTTTGAGTGCTTTGAAGTTGAAAATGGTCGTTTTGTTGGTTTTAGCTACCAACCATCAAATGGTAAATACCTCCGTATTGAAGGGGGTAAAGACCCACTTAAAATTGACGATGTAAGAGACATTAAAGCTATGAGTATGTCTGAGTTAATTCAGGCAACCGATAAGATTGATTACATTAGGAACGGCAATCCTTATTTTCTTATTCATTCGGATGAGAAAATGAAGAACTGTGACTTTGTAAACTGTCGAGCTCAAGTTATGTTCAATGCTCAAGGTAACCTGAAATGCAATAACCCGTTTGATGTTTATCATCATGCCGGTGAAGGTAAATATTGGGCTGTAACATCATTCCAAAATACGACATATGTGTTGTTCAAGAATGATAATACTGAATGGAAATGGGTTTTTATGTCTGTAAACGGTGAGAGAAATGCTCTTGCCAAAAATAAAGAACAAAGAGGTTATTCACTTATGGGAATAGGCCACTTTAATCAAAATACATGGGATATTGAAGTGATGTAACCAATCACAGGTCCTATTAATCAACCAACCCTTTGGGGAGTACTTTCCCCAACAGGGAAGTCTCCCCTTTTTTTATATCAAATTGGAGGAGACAACATGTCTTTATCAAACGAAGCAATCGCAAACGGCAAAGAGTTAGCAGAACAAAACACTTCACTTAAAAATGGAGCATGTTTGTTAGGCTGGCAATTAAGATC
The DNA here is from genome assembly GCF_013350085.1 of Pseudoalteromonas sp. 0802. Lineage (NCBI taxonomy): Bacteria > Pseudomonadati > Pseudomonadota > Gammaproteobacteria > Alteromonadales > Pseudoalteromonadaceae > Pseudoalteromonas > Pseudoalteromonas sp. 0802. The sequence goes on from NZ_JABVXE010000018.1 coordinate 29,233, forward strand.
GCCATGTGGTGAATCAACTTTACCGAACGCAAAGATAGAACTAGATGGTCAGAAAGTATCATCTAATCAAATCAAGGGGAGTAAACTACAGTGGTTTCCTAGAAGCAAGCTGAAGCTTACAACGAAGTACAACAACCGTCTTACACGAACTTTTAATAGTTATGGTGTTAAGTATGGAGACTTTACGGTTGTCCCAACAACCAGATTAGATGAACTTAAGTCAGAGCTTGATGAAATAAAGCGTGATTGGCAAGACGAAGTAACAGTATTAATTGCTGAATATGATAAGTCAGTTAATCAACATATGGCTGAAAATTCGGATATCGCTGCACTGATCCATAAATATGCCTTATCTCAGGTTGAGTTCCAATCAAAATTCAAACTGACGTTTACAAAGCCTCTGGCTATGAAAGCGCTTTTTGATGATGATGAAGACGATATCAAAAATGATGTTGCAGAAACTCTTTGGCAAGAAATTGCTAAGGAAGCAAGTAGTGTCTACAAAACAAACTGGTTTAAAGACAAAACACCAGTTAATCGCGTAAGCCAAAAAGTACGTTCACCATTTAGAAGAATGATGAATAAACTTATTGATTTATCATTTGTAGATAGTGGTATTGAGAATGTGGTCAGTACAATACAGGAAGTTTTAAATAACTTACCTTCTAGTGGCTACATTGAAGGTCATTCATTTTCAGAGTTAACCAACTGGTTACTCGTAATGAGTAATGAAGACACACTTCGCCTTCATGCTGAAGGAAAACCTCAATATAGTGCAACACCAGAGCCGGAAGTAATTACACATGAGGATACCGACGAAGCGATTAATTTCGTTTCAGGTGAGTCAAGTGAATCTGCTTCTGAGAGTTCAATCATTGTAGAAACAGCTGATCAAGAAAATTCTTTTGAATTTGACCTAGCGCCTACAGAAGAAACCGATTTTTCCGAGCCTGTTGAGCGTAACAACTCATTAGGTGATTTTGGATTTAATTGGTAACAAATTAAGGAAGCAATCTAGCTTCCTTTAATTCTAAACCCACAGGGGATACTCACCCCTTGTGGGTGTATCCCCTCTTAAACATTCCTGGAGGAGATGCAAATGAATAAATCAAAACTATTAAAACGATTTAGAATGCTTTCAAGAGTAATGAGTAACCGTGGTGACATTACGATTAACTTAACTGGTAACAGATGCTATACAGATTACAACAGCATTACTTTACCCGTAGGTGATCTTGAAAACCCCGATTATCTCGAACTTTTGGAAGGCGCTATTGATCATGAAGTAGGCCATCTACGATGGACCGATAGAACATGGACAGCTAAGTCGTATGAAAAAGGAGCATTTTTCAATGCTATTAGAAATGGCATTGAGGATATTCGTATGGAAAGAATGGTTTGTCTGGAGTGGCCGGGTGCCATCTTAAATTTATCTAAGATGGTTACTCAAGGTATTAAAAAGGGATGGTTCAGTAAACCAACTGATAGCTTCCCGCCTTCATTACTGTTACAAGCTGTAGTTGTATATTATGGGCGATATAAAATTAACGACCAAGTACAACTAAAGGAGTTCTGTGAAATTGCATTAGCTTTATTAACTGATTGTATTGGCCAAAAACCAGTACACGATTTAATTTTGCTATTGGATACGATACCAGCTCTTCGATCTAACCAACATAGTTATGAACTTACAGAACAGATCATTCAATTACTTAAGAAAATAGAGTTTAAACCAGGTGATAGCCAAGGTAATGACTCAGGTGATAGCCAAGGTAATGACTCAGGCGATAGCCAAGATAGCCAAGGTAATGACTCAGGCGATAGCCAAGGTGATGACTCAGGCGATAGCCAAGGTAATGACTCAGGCGATAGCCAAGGTGATGACTCAGGCGATAGCCAAGGTAATGACTCAGGCGATAGCCAAGGTGATGACTCAGGCGATAGCCAAGGTAATGACTCAGGCGATAGCCAAGGTAATGACTCAGGTGATAGCCAAGGTCAAAACTCAAGTGTTAGCCAGCAAGTAATTAATTTTGTAAATGAATGCCTAAATGCCGATGAAAGTCAGCTCATGGCAGATTTGCATGAACAAGTTAATAACGAGCTAGAGAAAATGGCTGATGAAGTAAGATCAAGTAATGATATGGAGCAACTAATTGACTTAAATGCTCCTTTAATATCAAAAAATGATCGTGGCACAGTTGGTACTGCAGAGCTAAACCTAGCTAAGAGACTTTCAACACCTATAAGTCGAGAACTCCATAAAATAATTTATGGGTTAGACCGAAAAAGTGTGAATTTTTCTAAGCAAGGTAGAACTGTTGAGGCAAATAGACTTGCTGGAGTAAAAGCTGGTAATTTTAATGTTTTTAAATCAGAAAGAATTACTAAAGCCCCGACAATGGCGATTTCAGTCCTCGTTGACAGGTCTAGTTCAATGAGTGCTGTTGAGATGAATGGTGCAAACACTTCTGCGCTCGCAATTAACTTAGCAATAGATAAGTTGAAAGGCGTAAATAGTGAATGCATATATTACAGTGCCGGTGACCTATATGAAGCAAAATGCTTTAAATCAACAACTAAAGCCGTTAAAGACAACTTTAGAGTCAGCAGTAGAGGCGGAACACATACAGGGTTAAGTCTTTATTCTGTAATTCGTAGGCTTTCACTACGTGTAGAGCAAAAGAAAGTTGTTTTTATCATTACTGATGGCCAAGCAAGCGATCTAAAGTATTTAGAAAAGTCGATTGAAATGTCGGAACTTCTAGGTATTCAAATTGTATGCATTGGTATAAACACAGGAATGCTTTATGGCTTTGAGAATCAGGAATTACTCAACATTCAAACCGTTGAAGAGTTACCTTCAATTCTAAAACAAGTAATTAAAAATAAATTAATTGCTTAACCAAGTAATGCGCCCTTTTGGACGCATTTTAAAGCAAACACAATGTTTTAAAATGCGGCTATAAGCCAAATAGATTTTCTGCTTTTATCTTAATTTACTGATGGCACCTTGCTATCAAATTTACCGCAAGGTAATTAATTTTGATAAAGCATAAAAGCTACTCAAATCCTTGTATTTGTGTAGAACAAGTATCGACGTCTCGTTGTTACTTTGGGTTTAACCCTAGACTTAGCATAAGCGAGTTCAGCTTGCTTGTGTTCAACAAACTTAAATCAACCCATAGGGGATTAATTATCCTCTGGGTAATTGTCTCCGCTTAATGTTTCTTTGGAGGAGACAATGACTATTTCTAACTTAAAACTAAATGAAGAAACTGGTAAATATATAATCACGTCTGAGCTTAGCTCTGATGAAATTATTGAAACAGCCAAGAAGCTTCTAAACAATAGACTGAGACGAGGAGCTATTTTTAATAGTCCTACTCAAGTAACTGATTATCTTGAAGTCCATTTGAAGGAGTTAGAGCATGAGGTTTTTTACATGCTTTACCTTGATAACCAAAATAGACTAATAGACAAAGAAATACTTTTTACCGGAACGATAAATGCTGCAAGTGTTTATCCCCGGGAGATTGTAAAAAGTGTACTAAAAAAGAATGCAGCCTCTGTAATTTTAGCGCACAACCACCCATCAGGTATTGCTGAGCCATCGCAAGCGGACAAGCTAATAACCACTAAGATCCAACATGCACTCAATCATATTGATGTAAGTGTGTTAGATCACATCATTATTGGTGAAAACACAGTCTCATTTGCTGAGCGCGGCCTTATCTAACTTAAATTAAACCAACCCTTGTGGGGATACTTCCCATAAGGGGCGTATCCCCTTTTTTGTACTCTTTGGAGGAGATACGCATGAATAATTCAATTAAAAAGGCAATTATGCCAATCCCATCGTCAATACCTAACACAGAAGTGAGAGAGGTACATATTGGCGGTAAAACGATTCTTTCATTACGTGCTAAGTGGGGACCTTTATTTGAAGGTCAACAACGAGCTCAAGCTCAAGGCTAAACGTATGAGTTAGCCTTAGGGCTAACTCTTCTTTTTATTCGAGGCGACCACCTAAAGCGCCTTGTATTCAGGACGCTTTAGGGTCGTCTTGAGGAATAGGAGAGTTGTAATGATTGAATCAAAAATAGATAAAGTACTTGCTTTAGTTAAGTCAAATGGCGGGTGGTCTTCTGTCTACTCAGCCTACCCAGGACTTAATGAAGCAGTTTCAAAATCAAATAACCACGGTGGTTCACCACAAGTACCATGCCCAAAAACTGGAAACGGAAGAACTAAGTTTCGCCTTTTCCGCGATTGGGCTGATACCGGTGGCGCATACCATAACGACGTAGGTGCTTTACCCGGCGGAATCGATGTAATTGCGTTTATGGAAAGTTGCTCAAAAAGCGACGCTTTAAACAAAATAATCGATATCTGTGGTGGTGACTTATCAAGCATCTCGCGCGAATACGTTCAAAATGTGAAAGCTTCACAGCCAAAAGGTATTAACGATGATGAAAAAGCAAAACGAGTCGCAAAACTTGAGAAGCTTTTTCAACACGCTATTCCTGCAGCTCATGATCAATCGGGTCGGATACAAGCTTACTTGAACAGTCGTGGACTTAAAACTGATGCGAAAACTCTACCGTTTACACTTGGATATGCTGATGAGCTTTGGTGGGGAGATGGTCAGTCTAAGCCTAAGAAGCTTCACGGTTTATTAGGCTCAATGACTGATTCAGATGGTAATCGAATCACGATTCATCGAATTTTCCTGAACAATCAGGGCTTAAAAGCTGATGTACCTAATGCGAAAATGTTAATGCCTCCGCCAAGCTATATTGGTGGATGTTCTATCAAAATTGACTCACCAGTAACTGAAGGAGATAACACCTTCATTGGCGTATGTGAGGGGATTGAAACTGCATTAGCTGTACGCGAGGCTACAGGCTGTCCTATGTGGTCATGTTATTCGGACACTTTGCTAGAAATGGTTAAAATTCCAGATAATGTGACTTCAGTATTAATTTTTGCTGATAAGGATGCATCTGGAGCAGGTCAAGAAAAAGCAGAAGCATTAGCTGCAAGACTACGTAGAGAAGGAAAGTTTGTTGATATTTATATGCCACCTTTAGATATACCTAATGGCAGCAAAAGTATGGACTGGCTGGACACCTACAACTTAGCAGGCCCTAGTGCTTTTCCATTTCGCTTACCTGTTGACATCTCTGTTAATACTGGGGGTGTCAAATGATTAGCGTTTCTGGTCAAGTTTACAATGACACAAATGGAACACTATTACAGACTTTAGAACTGAATAGTGTTGCCCCTACATCTAACTGTAAATCAGGTTTTTGTGGGGCGTGTCGCATCAAATTACTAAAGGGCAATGTCGAATATATCGATGAACCAATTGGCTTTACAAATGAAGGTGAGATATTACCTTGCGTTTGTAAGCCAAAAGGTGACATTGAGGTTGAAGTAACCTTTTAGATTTTTACAACCAACCCATGCGGGGAGCCCCCCGCTTGGGAAGCTCCCCCTGTTCTTTGGAGGAGCAATGAGTAAACATCATATTGAAATGGCAAAAGCTGGTGGTTCTCAGTTACGTCATTTCGCAGCATACCGTAATGGATACTATCCAGATATGGTTATCAGACACTTCATAGCAAAAACTACTCACTTTTTATTAATTGAAAAATATAGAAAGACTGTAGATTTGCTTGTGATACACAATGTGACAATCGCAAATGCCTGTGAAACGGCAGAATTGCTATTCGAAGCATAAACAACCCTTGGGGGATTACTCCCTCAAGGGTGTGATCCCTCAAATTTACTTTGAGGAGATTCAAATGAATTGCTTATTAGCTAAGCACTTGTTTAAGGAGTGCTTATGAAAAACAAAATGCTAAATAAGATCATGGTTGAACTAATCTTATTAGCAACAATTGTTGGCTATATTCCAGAGCTCTCTGTTAGTGGTTTTGCGGATATGTTTGGCCCGTGTGGTTTCGACAACAAAACATGCTACGAAATTCAAATTCAAGGACTTATAAAGCTAGTCCTTGCTTTTGTTTGTATGTTGGCATCTGTTGTGATAGGTTTCTATATAACTTTCCTAAATGGTTCCGAGGAGGACGATCAAGATGAATGATATCCAAGCTATTGGTTTGACCTTTTTCATTATTGGTAATGTAGTTTTTTTCGGTAGTTATTTATGGATGCACCACCGAATAAGCAAAAAATAAAATAAGAAAAGACCGTTAATCGGTCTTTTTTTTTGTCAAAATTTGAAGAGAGGAGCTACTGCGCCTAAAACAATAACCAGTAAGGGGTAGACGCGAAGCTCTATTGCTGAAAATAGAAAAATTTCAATCAATTCCAAGTTAACTTAATAACTAACAGCCATGCCAGAACTCTGAGAGTTGGGCCATCTGATAAATATCGGTGCCGTCTTCATCATAATTTAGCTTGTTTTTATGTTGAATGGGACTAAACCAAAAGTTAACCGGTTTACCGTTTTCCACTTTCTTAAAAGCTATTTGAATTTGTGTATTAGCATACAACTCTTCATGAGGATGATATAAATCACCGATAGACTCGTATCCTTCAGGTGTTGTAAACATTACCTTATAATAACCTGGTCTATAGCTATACTTTTCCTCAATCAATACTTTTACACTGTAAAAATTTGGTATTACAAAGGTTCTGCTATCCAAGCATGACACACTATTGTCTTTAACAATAAAATGTCTACCAGGGTGAGATTTAAGGTCTGTATTTGCTTCAAGCGTATCCGGGTAAGTAAATCCACTTTTATGGCCAAACATTCCTTTTAATGACTTCTGTCTATCTTTATAGCTAGAGTTAATCTCAGTACCATTTAGCATGATCACATCGTATAAGCAGACTGAGCCATCATCGAGGATATACGTTTCTAAAACGCCACTTTCAAAGCTTCCAATTGCAACTTTAGAGGCAAGCATTTCCTGAATGTTTTTGTCTAATGTGAAAGCATTACCTTTAATATCTACAGCTTGTATTGAATTAATCGATTCTTGGCCAAGTTTTATATAAGCCCGCTTACCTTGCTGTACAGGAATAACTACAGGGTCATTTATTCTGCTAAGCTGTTCTGCAAAAGGCACGTCAAAGTCACACTTATACATAGGAGGCTTAAAATTGCTAAATGGCAAACACGGAACTTTAGTCTTTAATTGCTCGATAGGTTCATATCCATCAATGACCCTAGTTCGAAGCATGTTAGAGTAGTTCATTCGAGCAATGCCAAGGCAGTCGAATGGCAAGCGAGCCGTTTCTTTCATATAACTTATTTTTTGCTGGCCATAATACTCTCTAACTTCAAACTGTGTTTCGTCATCGCTTGCGAAAAATGCAATTTCACGCCAGTTCTCACGCTTTCCCGATTTATTTAAAATTTCTGACTCAACTTTAATCATTCAGATAACTCCAAAATCAAGGTTATAAAATTCGCACTGATCTTCTGATGGTTCATTCATTTCGGTATCTTCATTACTCACTTGGCGGTTATGTTGGCCTAGTACGATAATATTTGCTGGTGGTTCAATGATGTCATCTAGTTTTTTTAATGCTTCTTCAAGTTCTCCACCTTCTGTTGAAACGTACTGTGAAGTAATTACGCAGCTAGCAAACTTATCGTTATTAGCCTCTTTGTAGTACCTAAAGAAATCAGAGTAATATGAAGTTAATCGGCTTTTTAAAACGGGTAAGATTGGATGGCTAATTACACTATCCTGCATGTCTAGTGTTTTCAAGGCACGAAGAATTAATGCAAAACCAGCCCATTCAAGTGTATTGTTGAATACATCCATACCCCCAAATACGTTGTTTTGCCATGCATCAAAAGCAGAGTGCATTTCATACTCATCCATATACCAAACTTTGCTTGTACCATTTTCAAACTCTAATAATAAATAGCAACCAGAGTATGAAGTCTCCTGAGTACTATCGCCTTTATCGTGAGATACTTTGTTTGAGCTAACATCAATTGAAAACTTATCGTTGTCATAAACCACTGCAAGTTCATAGCTTTTTACAATACCTTGAGTTTCAAGGTAGGCAATTACATTATCTGTATTTAGTGCAGGAAACAGACAATATGCAGTAGTGTAGGGATGTTTCCTAACTCTTATGTTTACTAGGTTAAGCAGATCAGGACTAAGAGAGCCGATCAACATATCCATTTCTTTAATTGTCGCAACAACGTCATCTAGGGCGCACTCTTTAATCAAAGCGGAATAATGAGAATGTGAAGCCAAGTTGAACAATGTTTCCCACTGTTTAATATTGTCTGAAGTAGATTTGATTAGCTTTTCAATTTGAACTGATAACATTAGTACGCCTCACGTGAATAAGCACTTTCGAATTGTTCTTCATAAGCTTGCTGATTGGAGCTGTGCTGACAATCTTGATCATCAAACAACATTGGGTCATTCATAACACTATCTCTATAAATACAAGGGCAGAGAGTCTTCCAGTGACGTTTAATAAGGGTTTTCTCCCTCATTTGATCCACATGTACTGAAAGCCACGCTTCATTGCCCATCGCCTTACCTTGCTCTTCAATAGCTAATATTTCTTCAGGAGGCATAACTGTAGTCTTAAAAGAACCATCAATTAGCTCAGTTTGACAATAGCCACCGGCTAATTGTCCACGCATTGCTTTAGATAGTACGGTTGTAGTGTGGGTAACTTTTGAATTTACACCGTTGTATTGGAAATTGTCTTTTTCATAAAAAACATTCGCATTAATTTGTTTTACTTTTCCAGAACGGTAAGCAAGTTTAAGAATTCCCTTGTAGCCTAATCCTAATTGAGTCACATATTGGCCTGATGATTCACTATATTCAGTTTTTAAAAAGCAAAGCTGCTCAGTAGGGCAAAGTGAAAGGCCTATTTTTGCAGCTTTTAAAAATGAACTGATTACTGACTCAACTGGAGTGTAAGGGAAGCTGTATTCTACGTTTAATCCAGACATAACGATTTGATAGACGTAGTTTAGCTCTGTATTAAAGTCTAGCTTATAACCATTTTCGGAAAGATAAGCCTCAAACTGGCCTTTGCATGCTGTTAATTTTCCATACAATAAATTTTGATATTCTTGAAGTGATAAACTCATAACGCTCACCGTTGAACTTGGATATGTAATTAGAATATTTGATTTAAAAAATCGCGCTTATTACCAGTCAATAACAACGACCTCATCGTTTTTGGTGTATCCATACCAGTTTTCACTATCTAAACATTCTTTAAGAGTTGCAATTGCTTTCTTCATGTCATTATGAGCAATCATCTGGCGGGTACGTTTCATCTCAAAAACCTCGCATATATCAGCCTCTAAATATTCAACACCGATAAAAGCAAACAACTTAACGGGAATACCTGCTAAATTCGCAACATACTTATAGAAACTCTCTTGAACGTCATATCGAAGGTCTCTGCATTGGAATCTAAACTTATTTGGATTGGCTGAACGAGTAGACTTAACATCACTGGCAATTGCATGCTTGTTAATGTAATCGAATTTTACTTTAAGCATTAATCCTGAGTCAGGATCTCGCGCTATTACAGTAAGTTCCGCAAAACCATTTGAAATTAATCGCTTAGCTCTAGCGTGAGATTTGAATGTATCCAAAATTCTATGGGCGTCATCCCAGACTAAACCATCTATTGGTGTCTTATGGGTTATGTGTGAAAGCGCTCCATCGTTGAAAGCAGCTAATAGGCTAGAACACTTATTTTCTTCCACCATTTTTACAGCTTCGTTGTAGGCTTTGACTCCAGCCCCTTTTATTATGGATTTTGCAATCAAATCATCAAAAATTAGGGTGTTTGGTTTAGCATCTAACAAGCGCTTAACTAACTCTGATTTAGTGCCTGAGACCTTTTGACCTGCGGCTTTTAATGCGTCCTTTAGCTCAGCACTTGTGTGAAGCGCTGTAGGATACTCAATGGCAAGAGGTACACGGAAATAGCGATCATAAAAACCAATTGGCTCTAATATTAACTCATGACCATAAGTGCCAGTATCAAGAGTGCTTCTTTGTGCAGCCGTTCTTTTTCTTTCCTCATTAGAAAAATATTGACGAAATACATGAGCTGGTGTGTTTTTCGCTAACTCTTTAATCAGAGATGAGCTATGAGCATCTAATTCGTGGTAAACAGAATTTGGCACACCGCTATAAATACCCTCAACAAGATCACCATTAGAGTCCAAAAAGTTTGGATTACCTAAATCATCGTATGCAGGCAGAATAGTGTTAAACCATTCTGTAGGTTTTTCTGTTTCTTGAACTTTTAGATTTGCTGATGCCATGTTCTTGCCTTGCTCTACTTATTTAAAGTAGTAACATCATGTCATAGAGATTTTTTCGTGCTGAACTGAAGAAGAAAACCTATCTTCAAAGTTAATGATGAGAATTGAGCGCGATCTTTAATTTTATATAGATTGCTATTATGGACAATTAAACTAGGAAACTCGATGTTCGAAGGAAAAGCATTAAAAGATATTATTGGAAACCTTAGCGCTGATTTACCTGATACTCATTTTAGTGTTGAAGCACACCATCAAATAACCGATTTATTACCAAGCGAAATGGTCGAAATTATAAAAAATTATTTCGAGGATCTAACCATTCAGAATATTTTGACGGTGGATGGAATAATACAGCGTATAGAGTGTGCAACCTCTACATTCACAGTGGACGTTATACCACTTACAGATTGGAATGAAGAATCGCCATGTGGTGAGTTAAACATTGTCGCTAATTTTAGTGAAAAATACAGATTCATTAACTTGATCACAATAAATGAAATCAATGAATCAGTACCAGGGCTGAAGTTATTCAGAAAAAATGAAAACTTACACTCAAGCACTCTACTGACAATATCATTTGGAGTCACAGCGCAAACTTTAATTAATCAGATAAATTATTTATTAGAAACAACTCAGCGGCTACAGCTGTCTTTATTTGATGAAAAGTCGAACTCTGTAAATTAATTCTATTTATTAAGGAGTTGCCTGATGTGGTTTATTACGACGTTGAAAGAGCCATATAAATTCTATAACAAAAATGGAATACCTATATTAGTCTCTGAAATTGAGTGGACAAACTGCATTTATGACGCTGATGGTGATGTAGTTGGGGAATGTTCACCAAGTGTAATAAAAAATAAGCAGCAAGCACTTTTAGCTTTAGTGGGGGCCGGAGTTTTTGGCTTCCCTTCTAAAAGTGAAGCCAAAGAATTTGCTAAGGGTCTTAAACTAAAAACGTGGAACTATCTGCAATTAGGTTAACGATAATAACTTGATCATTAAGAGCAAGCATTTGTAGAGCTGTATTGGGGTAGCATATTAATTCAAGTATAAGAGGTGTGATTAATGGGAAGGTCAAAACCTGTGAGTTTCGCTGGTAAGCACTTTGAAAGACAAGGTGATGCTGTTGATTATTTTAATAATCAAAAAGTAGAGCTGTTACCAGAAGGTACAATAGAGAATGGCGAACTCTTCGAGTCTTTAAAAGATGTTTTTGAACGGTACTGTGATAATTCGCCCGGATATGAATTAAATGGCAGGTTGATAACAGGCTTCAGTGTCGCATATGAAAAGCGCCATATAGAAGGAGTTTGGGCAACTCACCCTTGCTTCAAAGTTCACTTTTCTAACGATGAGGTGAGGCCGTTTTCTATCAAAAAAGCTATTAAGTCTTTAGCTGATAACCAAAACTAGAACTTTAAGTAGTAGCAGTCTAAATCAGCTAAGTTAAATACGTCCATTTATTAGAATAGCCACCTATTTTTATTAGGTGGCTATTTAATAGCATTTATTTGTTGCCAACTTACTCGCACTGGTGAACTGAAGCCATACTCATGAATTCATCAACTATCGTGCTTAGCTGTGGAAACCTAGTTTTAACCTCGTATAAGTACATCAAAAGCTTTTGATTGTTGGTTTCGCAATTCAGATAAAAAGGTATGGTTATTAAGTAGTCAGCAAGTGCTGGTGGTATGATTTCAACATGACCGGCATTGTTACGAAGCTCGAAAAACTCTAAGTCACTAACAGCAGAAATGTTAAGCTCATTTAGTTCATCACTTTTGCTCTTAACATACTCAATATCTGCCTCCATTGCCCAAAATGGTACCCAAGCTGAGTTGCTGAAGTTATTTATAAGTTTTTTATAATCACATTTTTCAGTCAGGCTACAATCTAAGAATTCTAAATTAGCTTCGTTGATGTCATAAGTTAATGATTTTACAGCCTCAAAACTGTCTTTTATGACACCAGTCTCTTCAGTAGAGGCAAACTTTATACGATGAAGCCAATATAAAACTAAACCATCAGCATACTCGTTGCTTAAACTTTTAAGGTTTATTCCAGCATAACTCTCAACAGGAATAAATTGGCCGTTCCAAGTAACCGGTTCAGAGAACAGAAATGTACCTTGGTTAAGCTTGCTATTAAAGTGATCGATAATAGTTGAGTAGTCAAAAGTTGGCTCTACACTAGAGTTGTCAGCGGGGTGACGTAATTGCAAATAAACTATTGATAAAATAGAGCAAAGTAAAATGGCAATGATAAACCACTTCGAGTTTTGATATTTTGAGTATTTATTCAGGTTTGTAAACATAAAAGCCTCCATATGTATGCTTAATAATGTACAGATATACGCAACATATAGAGGCAAAAAAAAATCTAATATTTTTAAAAAATTACTTTTTATTTTGAGGTTGCTCAGCTTTTCGTAGCTCTACCTCTTTTTTGATTTCAAGCTCTTTAAGCTCAACATCACGCTGGTGAGTGGCTTGAATTGCTTTTTGTTCATCGCTCTTTCTATTCTGCAGTCGCTTTTCAAGTTCATCGAATGCAACAGACACTTTCTCTTCTACTGTTTTTGCACGCAAAGACTGTATTGCTCGGTTATATTCTTCATAAGGCATTTTTACAAGAACATATGCATTTGCTACTCCATCAACATTATACAATTCACGCTTTACTCTCTGCGCACCGGCAACACTAACTTCTTCGACAATTGAATCAATAAGCATATTAATTTGAGTCTCAAGGTTTGAATCTAGAGTCTGGTTTTCATATGAACGCTCTTGGCCAGAGATAAGTTGTTTAAAGCTTTTTGCTACATCAAATTTAGCTCTGAGCTCGGCTGCTTTTAATGCAAAAGGAGGTTTGTTTGATGAACCGTATCCAACGCCAAATACACCTGTTGAGTCAGATTGTGGTACATCTAAGTACCAATCTGGAATACTATTAATGAGTTGGTCCATTTTCTCGGTTTTTTTATCAACTTGCTTTTGGTGAGCAACTTCTATCTGTTCAATTTTTTCATGAATACCGTTACTAGAACATGCTGAAACTGTTAGTACAGTGATCGCGATTAATAGGTGACGTTTTAAAGTTTTCATGTATTTCTCCAAATTTGAATTTCAAAAGTAACGATACAGGATGTTTAAAAACGCGCATTTTTAAAAAAACTTAAATTTGATAAATCAGCAGGACAGCATTTAAGATTCGTATAACCCCCAAATTTGTGAGGGTTATTGAAGAAACTAAAGGATTTTTGCATGAACAAATTCGCCATATTGTTTGGGTTGTCATTTATTTTGCCCAGTAAAGTAATCGCTGTAACTGGTGGAGGAGACCAAGGCGGCCCAGCATATGAAAGTTGGCAAGGGTTGATTATTAAAGATGAAAATCGTTGCTCTGCGTATGATAAAAAGGCGGATTATGATTATGACCAGAATATAGAAGATGCCATTGTTGCAAGTATGAATGGGCAAGTTTATGGACCATATACAGGTAGCTATTTTGAATCAGATTCTGAAACCGATATAGAACACATTGTTGCCACTTCTGAGGCTCATGACTCAGGCTTGTGCTCAGCTCCTGTCAGTATAAGAAAAGCCTTCGCCTCTGACTTACTGAATTTAACGCTTGCTTCACCTAAAGTTAATCGATGTAGTAAAACAGGTAAGTGCGGCTTTGATGCCGGTGAGTGGTTGCCAGAAAAAAATAAATGCTGGTTCGTAAATCGCATTGTTCAAGTTAAGCAAAAATATAAATTGAGTATAGATTTAAATGAATATCACGCATTAAGTTCAATACTGATGAACTGTACTAGTACAGATATGATATACCACAGCAAAGTTAAATCTTTGCAGCCTACTACTTATGATACGTCCTATCCAACTGGTGCCTTGTCAATTTATGATGATAACCAAAATGGTAAAATTAGCTGCAAAGAAGCAAGAAACCATAAAATAACGCCTGTCTATAGTGGTCACCCAGCCTATCCGTATATGAATGATCGCGATGGCGATGGAGTTGTTTGTAGATGATATTGTAGTCTAGGATAGGCGGTATATTTTTTCAAAACACACTTGTACAGCCCTTCTTAACTAAAAGCTCGATAGAAAGAAGAAATACGAGGGATAGATGATATTAGAATTTTAAAAACTCATAATGTTTAAAATTTTAAAAATTGATCGTAGAATTAAAAGATATGTGTCAGACACTTTAAACATATGTCCCAAGATAAATACGTATCAATTACAGAAGCAGCAAGTTATGCTCGAGAGAAAAAGTTATCTTCAATTAAAGAATGGCTTGAGGCCAGTGAAGGTGATGAATTTCCAGAGTCTATGCCTAAGCGCCCACCAAATGTATATGGCTGTAAATGGTCAGAAGTTTTAGCTCCTAAAAATTCACCTGGTTGTGGACGATTCGTTGAGTTTCATGAAGCTTGTCGAATTGCTCGGACATTGGGTGTTGAGACGATGACACAATTTAGGGAGTTGAGTAAAGAGGGTGGTAGGCCTGCTAATATACCATCAAATCCAAACCTTCATTACAAAAGTGAATGGAAAGGTTGGGTTCATTTCTTAACTGGAAAAACTGAGTAAAGATTTCAGCTGTTATTAGTTGTATTCATCGGCCTTATTTCATGCCGGAGTTTTTAGTCACCTAGAAGTTACGCAATTTTTTCTGGCCTACCTTTGTATTCACCATTCTCCTTGGCTTTTTTAATCCCCCATAAATGGACTTTTTCTCCTGTACTTAATATCTTTGTGGTAAAACAATCACCAGTTTTAGTTAGGCCCTCAGATGGGTTCATCAAAAATTCCCCATGTAAGAAACATTTCATTGACTCGAACTGACAGTAACATTACAATAATCAAAGTAATTATCATTTGCATTACTATTTAATTAGAAAAAGGAATTCCTTCATGTACAAGTCATTATTTTATTTTTGTTTCTACCTATCACTTGCCTTTCTATCATTCAGTAGCCACTCAACAGAGAACTATGCTCATTGCTTTAAAGACTCAAGTGCAAGCTCATGCCCACCAATTCAAGCTGACCCTAACAAAGTTGTAGGTGATTTGGCTGCTCAAGGTGAACTTGTCACCCCAGCCCTTTTAGATTGGTATACTGATATTGAATTATTTGAATCGTACATTCGGGTAGCTGGAGATTTTAAAAATATTTCTCGTATCTGGGCATCGGCCATTCTAGGAGCAGTTGAATACAATTATGCAGGCTCGTTTTTTCACAATGAAGCTTGCAGTTTGGTACAGATGAACCCAGTAGAAGCTTATTCTTACGTGTATTCGTCGCGATGCTAGATATGAAAAAAACAGTATTTTATATTTCGTTATTACTAGTGATTCTCTTGGCATTCGCAAGTAAAAGCTATTTATCCAAGCCTGCTAAAAGCACTCTTTCAGGCATCTCTCCGGGTAATATTAAGGAACATTCTACACACGCTGACAGTATTGATTCAGCTAAAACAATCGCTTCACTTTCCTTAAATGAAGTACAAGATGAAAATGTAGTTGTCAAAGTCAATATAGATGCTTACAACTCTTTGACTATGCAGCAAAAGCTAATGCGAGTACTAAGAGAGGATAAGGATATAGCTGTTGATGTCTTATTAGCTTTAATAGATAGTGGGATGATAGGGGTTAACCAGCCAATGCGAGATAGTAGCTCTCACACTGCTAGATCTGACCACTATACCCCTCTTTATACTGCTTTAATTGCAAATCATGAGCTTAGTGTGGCGGAACTCGATGAATTTTTGAATCGAGGTGCATTTATTAACCCTGAACTTGGAGCATGGAAGCGCGCAATAGGTTCTAGTCCAGAGCAAATTTCAGTCAAAATGCTAGAAGCATCGAATATGGGTGTTAGTGAGTACAATGAAATGAGAGATCTTGCTTTGTTCTACGGGAATATTGAACTTTTCGAACACACTAATTTAAACCTGGGAGAAATGAGTTCTGAATCCTACAAGAAGTTTTATGAAGCTATGCAGCCTAACTATGAAGCTTTTTACTCACAGCTACAGACTCTAAATAATGCCAAAGATGACAAATGCGATGAAGTGGACTGTTCTTCAAACTTAAAAAAACTAAAGGTGATGGTGGATGCCAGTGAGAAGCAAATCAATCAAATTTCACTACTTTTAAAATCAGGTGTATTTTCCTCCGATGAAAAAGCCAATATGGAAAAATACCTAACAGAGTTTAAAAGAAAAAAGGAATTATTAAGCAAATAGAAAACAAGCTGGTAGCATGACATTTCATCCTTACGCTACCAGTTTATATTTTAAAGGCAGTGTATTCATACCCTTATTCATAAGCTGCACTTGATTAGTATGTGCCTTTAACTGAAATGTGTATCTCTTGCCTTACCAATATCATCTGATACGCCTCGTCTTGGTGTGGGCGAGTAATAAAGATTCATACCGAACCTAGCGGTTTCCACGATTCCAATACTCGCTTTTGGCATTGGAAATTAGCAGGCTAGTCCAGTTTTCCAATATTCCTGATTGTTATTCCGATCAAACCTGATATGCTTTTATATGCGCTCCACTTGCGCGTGTAATCACGCCTACTTTGGCGAAGTCCGTTTGAGGACAAAGTGAAAAGAATAAAACGTAATAGAAATTAAACTAACATTCATGCATCGCATGTTTGTGGTAATAGGCGTGGTCATAAACATGTTTGGAGAATATGTATGTCTGTTAATAGACTTCCTACTGGCGTAGCTGTCGCTCAAGCCAAAAAAGACGCTAAACGATTAGCCAATAAATCTGAAATTCACCTTTCTCATGCTCAAAATGAGGTTGCGTTAAAGCATGGCAGAGCCGACTGGCCTACACTCATGAACCAGTTAAAAACACAAAGCGCTTTGTCGGCTACGCTAAAACAAAGCTTTCTTAATAAAGTCACGTTAGACTTTCCTGAAAATAAATCCCTTAATATCGTCGTAGGCCAATCTGGTAGTGGTAAAACAATGTTGCTACTTGAGTTTGCCGCGCAATGGCTGCAAAAAGGTTTTCCGGTTCTGTACTTGGGGGCTGATGTTTCTCAGGGCTATCAATGTGGGGCAGCAACCAATTCTTTAATATCGAAGTACCCCAGTTTATTTACTGCTATACCTCTTCAATCACTTACCAAAGGATTTGTACTAGATGATGTAATGCTTAATGGTGCCATTTTACTCGCTGACGAACTTCCTCATATGGTGAGTAGTGAAGTAATCGGGATCACCACCGAACAAGTGCAGAAACTAATAAACTGCTCGATGCACACCTTCCTTGGCTTTCAAATATTAGGGGAAGCGCAAGAAATCATTAGCGATCTTAAAAACGTCACCGATGATAATACGCGATTCGTTATTTTAAAGTGTTATGCTCCCGACATTTATGCAAACTCGCTATTTGAATATGACAGAAAAGTCATGGCAGAAGAAGTTGAACGGTTAGAAAAGAAGCATAACAAATATACTGAGTTGCTTTATGTTGAACAAAACTCTTACCAAAAGCTTCGGTTTAAATTAGCAGACCATCACGCACTTTAAGGAGGGAAGTATGTACACCTTAACATTACCCTCTAAACGGGATGTGCATCGTTATCGTGATCGCCTTAAAAGTATTTGTGATAAATACGGTGTCCGACTCGGAAAATCAAACGAAAAGGCTGAAACCATACTTGCTGAGCTGTTTGATTGTCCTAATTACAATACCTTGCTAGGAATTGCTAGTCGTTCTAATGACAAAGAGCCTACACTAATTGATAAATCAGAGATACTTCGACTTGCTTTACCAAGAACGACACATGGCGCTAAAGACAGGATCATCAATATTGTTCGTGAGTTTGCTTTACTTGGAGATAGCCCAACTAAACTGGTGAGTTTTTTTCACCGAAAAGGTGCGCTGAAATCCCCAGTGATGGGTTTTTGTTTTACGCTGACCAGCGGTAGGGTGTTATTGTTTGATAGTCACGGTATTAGCCTGGTCAATGATAAGCAGGAATCGGTAGTTATCTCACTGTATACCCATATTCGTGAATTGCTGCCAACATCCTGTTGGTATTTTGCTGCTATGCAGTTCGATGATATGAGCTTAAAAAGTGTTATCGAAGTGAGTAGCCTGATTGAGAATGCCGGTGTAAAAGTCCATGCGCTTTCCTGGCGTGAACTTTTCCCGTTGTCGCAAGCAGAACTTTCTCCTATCAAGAGGCCACTTGAAACCATTGCACAATGGGAAAGCCTTTTTTCGAAATAGCTAATCAAATCAAGATCAGTTTAATGCTGCCCTCATTCTGACTATTTTGGAATGCAGTATGTAACTTTATTACTCAAAATAGGCTCCATTTCGGAGCTTGTTTTCGTTTCAGTATGACACTTTATTTTCCTACGTCGATTTTTTCTGCCAAAAATCAGCATTTGCAGAATCGGTCGCACAACCACTATTTAGGCTCTAGAATCGGAATACCAAATCTTCAGTTGTAAAAACTCACTCTATTTTCCCTAAATTATCTGTCAAAAATAGATTTTTTTCAGGCATTTCTAAAATCCATTTCAAGTAAATTAATAAGCTCAACTTAATAGATTTTCAAATTTGGACCAAATTCAAAAAAGGAATTCTATTTAGAATAACAACTTACTTTGGGTTCTAAAATGCTATTTCGTAAACTATTACTACTAGCCTTGGTATATATATCTTTCAGCACTAAAGCTGAAACCACAGTAAATGTTGATCCTGTAAACACCTTGTCTTCTAAAAGCTTACTAAGTAGTAAAACGGATGAGCCGTTTACAATAATAAAGGTACCAACATTGTACACCTTGGACGGAAATAAGGCTTTTGGTGAACAGCAGATCACATTTAAGTTACATAGTGACGCACCAAGCTCTGTTGTTGTAAATGGAATTACTGTAACAAAAGGGCAAACTGTTCAATTTGACAAGGCTGTTAACTCAGCTGGCGGTCTAGATATTCCAATTTACCCAGGGGAAGTTGGATCATCAGGAACATCAAATTATACCATCACTCTCAGTGTCAAAGGGGCAACATGTCCTGAAGGCTACACTTTATCAGGGGAAATGTGTTATAAAACTTCAACTGAACCAGCAATTAAAGTGTGTCCTTCAGGTTATGCATATAGTACAAATACTGGTGATTGTTCTAAAACATATACAGTAGACGCCACTAAGAACTGCCCTGCAGGTACAACGTATTCAAATGGTGTATGTATGGGTTCATCGAGCTCGCCTGCAAGTTCATCTTGCCCCGCTGGATATACGCGCTCAGGAAGTAGTTGTTATAAAGACACTCAAATTGATGCAACTAAAAATTGCCCAGTTGGTACCACATACTCAAATGGTTTATGTCTAGGTTCATCGAGCTCGCCTGCAAGTTCATCATGCCCTGCTGGATATACGCGTTCTGGTAATAGTTGTTATAAAGATACTCAAATTGACGCTACTAAGAATTGCCCAACGGGTACCACATACTCAAATGGTTTATGTCTAGGTTCATCGAGCTCGCCTGCAAGTTCATCATGCCCTGCAGGATATACTCGTTCTGGTAATAGTTGTTATAAAGATGTACAAATTGATGCATCCAAAAACTGCCCTTCTGGATATAATGTATCAGGTAGTCAGTGTAGGAAAGTGGAGCAAACGGATTTTATCTACATGTCATGCAAGCCTAGTTATGAAGAGGCTGGCCCAACTTTCTATTGCCCAAATGGAAGTTCATACGATCCAAATTCAACGAATTGTACACTCACGAATAACTCAGGTTCACAATGTGCGTTAACCAAATATGAGGGGGGCAAGTATGTATGCGGTTCTGGTGAAACCTTAATTCCTTCAGCCAATCCAACTTGTCAAAAAAAGAATGGGCAAACAGTTCCTGCATCATTTATATGTCCAGCAGGAACCGTTGACATAGGTTCTGGTGCATGGCGATGTATGTCAAATACATCTTATGCAGCTGATAAATATTGTCCAAGTGGATATACTAATGGCGGTGCTAGCTGCGAAAAAATACAAACTACGAGCATTACTTACTCTTGTCCGTCACAATATAGTTTGTCAGGGTCGAAATGTAATAAGAGAGAGAGTGCGAGTTTGGTTTATTCATGTCCGGCTGGTGGCTCACTAAATGGCACTAGCTGCGTTAGCTCAACATCTACTGCTGTGACTTATTCTTGTCCATCACAATACAGTTTATCAGGGTCGAAATGTAATAAGAGAGAGAATGCGAGTTTAGTTTACTCATGTCCGGCTGGTGGCTCACTAAGTGGCACTAGCTGCGTTAGCTCCACATCTACAGCTGTGACTTACTCTTGCCCGTCACAATATAGTTTGTCAGGGTCGAAATGTAATAAGAGAGAGAATGCGAGTTTAGTTTATTCATGTCCGGCTGGTGGCTCACTAAGTGGCACTAGCTGCGTTAGCTCCACATCTACCGCTGTAACTTACTCTTGCCCAACAGATTATATTTTATCAGGGGATCAGTGTAGTAAAACTGAAGAAGTTCCAAGTACCAATACTTGCCCTACAGGTTGGAACCTAGAAGGGGAGGAGTGCACCAAAACCGAATCAGTTGCACCATAACGCCTTTCGCCAAGTCCAATTTTAAAAATTGGACTTGGTTTTAAAACACTTCAACCAGAAACATTTTAAAAAATAGATTAAATTTAAAATTTACTCTTTTTTCCCGCCTTTTAATTAGAAACAAGCTGTAAATTATAAGTAGTTATTCGACCTTGGTATTTTACATATGTCATTGAAAGATATTAAAAATCAAATTCAAAAGGCTTTAAATGTATTTTTAATGCCTTATCCAGAGCTAATTAAAAATGGGGTTGGGACCACTAAACAAGAAATGAATGATATTGGTTTTGCTATTTTCTCGGAGCTGAAGTCTGCAATGGATATCATTTCTGAATTAGGAAAAACACCAATCGTAGAGCCCATGAATTTAAACCAATTCACAATTCCTGCAGATGTATTTTTAAAAAATGAAGATGTAAGAAACACAATTCTAAAAAACAATCCTGATTTCACTTTAGAATCTTTAGCTGAAATGAACGGCCTATTTATAAACCCCAAAACAGGTGATGTGTTTAAGAAACATGCTCAGCTAAGGATTTAATATGGAACTAAATTTGTCAAAAGGCTTTGCTGAAGCAGAGAAAAACTTAAAGTCTGCTCAATCATTATTGCTTGCTAAGTATGATGTCTCTTGGATATCCAACCCGGAAAAAATAGATTTAGATCGAATAACGTTAATAGATAAAGAAACTTTAACCGAAATTAATGACGCTCTTGAAATGATCGCTCAAGCCAAAGATGCTCATGAATTAGAGAGGGAATTATGAAAACTCAGTTCTTAATTTGGTTTTTAATTGGAGTAATTATATTTATTTTGGACTTCATGAAATTTGATACAGAAAATATAAAATGGCTGTTCGCTGTAGTGGCTGGTGAATTTATTGTTGCCTTTATTTTCTTATCAAGTAAAGTTGCTAGTTTTAAGTAACCCTTACAAATCAACCACTTAAGTCCGATACTGGTTAGTATCGGACTAATCTCCCGATTCGAAAGTTAATATGCTCTTACTAATAACTCTCCTTATTCTCAATATTTTATTGCGAGAATACATAAAGCAAAGCAACACCAAATTTTCAAAAATATTGTTTTTGATTGGGATACCTCTGCATGAAGCTGCTCATTATTTTATAGCCCGATTAACCCTAAGGAAAATTGTACACTGTAAGTTCATACCAAATTTTAATATGTCCCCACCTGCATATGTTATTTATAAGAACGGCTCTTCAATTGGTTCTAAAATTATTGATTTACTCATTGGCATGGCGCCTTTGTACTTAGGGGTTCTAGGGATTTTCCCCTCTAAAGTAACATAAATCGCCACAACCCTCGCAGTTAATGGCTTGTGGAGCTGGGTTACCTTTCATTTTAGACTTCATTTTCAACAATAGGCCTAGTTATTTCCTGTAAATCAGGTAGTTTGCGGTTACTAGCGAACTGATAAGTGCCGCTCAGATTAATGTTCTGCCATGCAACGGGTGATACTTGTCGAGTTATTGCTGCTTTTTCCTCGTCACCAACTTCTTCAAAGTGCAGTAATAGATGACTTAGGATCATCGAGTTAAAGTAGATAATAGCATTTGCCGTCAAACGGGCACACTCGTTCCAGACGACTATTTCTGATTCGTTTTTTCCACGGAACTGGTCACGATTGACCGATGCAATAGCTCGCCTGAGGAAATGCCAGGCTTCGCCTCGGTTCAGTGCTCGTTGAACATATTGGCGCAGACTTGCATCATCAATATAATCAAGTAAATATTGGGCTTTGATGAGCCTATTATATTCCGTTAATGCTTGTAATATAGGGTGTCTAGATGGATAACCAGATAATTTGCGTACTAGCAATGCCTGTGTTGTGCGTTTTTCTTGAAGGGATAACACAATACGCTGAATATCCTGCCAGCCTTCTTCAATCACATTCATTTTTATCGGCTTTTTCAGCGCCAGATGCGTGTTTCCGTCGTCGCTTTCAGTTACGTTAAATAGGTCATTGATCACACTGGTGAACTGAGCATACCTAGGCGCAAAACTATAACCGCATAAATCCAATAAGGCATAATTAACATGATTAACACCATGGGTGTCGGTTGAGAGGACATCTGGCTTAAGATCACTAGTATTAGATTGTAGTAAGTCGTAAATATAATGGGACTCATGCTCATTAGATCCTATGATACGGGCATTTAACGCACTATGATTGGCAACTAACGTCATGGCCGTAATACCTTTGTTGGTGCCGAAGTATTTCGAGGAGTAGCGAGTTTCAAAAGTCTCAAGGTGAGTTTCAAATTTTTGCCCATCGGTAGTGGCGTGCAGGACGTCTTCTTGGATGTGATAGTGGCGGAAAATAGGGAGTGCCGCTACTGCGTTATTGATGATATCACTAGCCTCTTGCAAGGTTTCAGGCCTAATATAATTAGCTTGTATAGTGCTTAGATGCTCATAACTGCGATCAGATATTTGTGCCATCCCATATACGCCGCGATGTGTCGCATTCGCAATTAGAATAGCCAATAAATCATCCTGATTGGCGCCTACTTGTTTTTGTATTGGCAGCACGTGTGCGAAGCATTGCATAAAGTTGGTTTCTTGTTCAACATAACGCAACACATCAGCAATACTGACGGGGATCATTTGTTTAAAGAAAGGGTTGTTGACAAGTGATTGGGAGCCTTTAACTGGCAGTCGCCATCGTGTGCCACTTCGGCTCTTCATGATCACATTGCGGTTATCACCATTATCAATGTGACGAGCAACATCTTCTAGGGATGTTGTTAAGCGTATTTGTTTTACTTGCAGTAGCTTCTGAATCGGCTGCTTTAGCTTTTCCAATGTTGATGATGCCAATAGATCAGGCTGTATTGACGATGCAATTAAGTCGTCTTCTAGCGCACGATATTTAGTGACGTTTGATAAGTAAATTCGACCATTAAGCCGAGAAGCCAGTTGACGGTAAAGCAACCATTCGTATCGCTGTGGATGAACAACATCCTTGTTAATTAACCATGGACGATGTTTTTGTTGGATAAGTGTACTATCCATTGTTTGCAATGTATTACCTGCTAATAGTTCTGTTTTTGTGGTTTTGAGCTGGGTCACTAATGCTTCTGAGCCTTTACCTGCTTGGCATTCAAGACATAGAAACACGGGCCTTAATAACTGCTCAATTAACCCGTTTTGATCATCATAATATTGCCATTGATATTCTTCTACCGTGCGTTTTTGCTTTTTTAAGTACAGGCATAGCGTTTCTATATCTTGGTTATTCATTACACTTAATGCTTGTTGCCTAACCGTTGCAAATGGTTGATTATCGTCGATACTGTCATCAACAAACAGATGCAGTAATTCTGCGGCTTTGGTGACATTGTCTGCAGCTGACCTCCATGAGTCAAACACTGCCTGTTGGGCAAACGCATGCGCAGCTTCTTGTTGTTTACGGATATGATGAATAAACCCATCAGCCAATCGCTCTAGGCTTTGCCGTATGCGTTGAGTCAGAAAACACAGCAACCATAGGTGTTGCTGTGGACGCTTAAAGCGTTTTAGTTTACTGCCATAATAATCCACCATCTCACCGAAGTGTTGTTGGTTTTTAGACGATAAGGCTAAGCCCTTAACAGCATTATCAATCTGTCTTGTATAAGTGTGATTACCAAGGGATTATGTCGGTCTAATTACCGAGCGACTTTGTCGTAAATAGCATATCAGCCAGTTGCTAAACTGGCTACCTTTTATGCCGATTCAGCCAGAGCATTAGATTTTTCGACTCGCAATGCGGTGGTATTCATATTGTTTCTTAGCCACATGCTGCGCACACCGCCCGCGCTAATATCAACACCAAGGGCTTCACTGAGCTTTATCGCGACTTTCTGCTGACCAAGGTGAGGGTGTTCAATTGAGAATTGCACAACGGCGTCTTCTATCGCCTTATCCACACAGTTTTTGTGCCGTAGATTAGGTGTTTCTTGGCGTTTTAATGCTTCAGGGCCACCTTGCTTAACCAGTCTTAAGTGCCGATGAATAGTGTCTCGTGATACGCCACTTTGGCGTGATGCAGCGCTGACGCTTCCGAGTTTTTCGATTAACGCTAATACTTCAAGTTTCTTCTGTACTGCCAAGTCTTCTGATGCCAGTTTGCTTGGTTCATTAACTTCCGAGATCTTGAGTTTGCGACCAGCGAAGTGAGCGGTAAACCCTTTTTTACTCGTGTTCCTTATCTCGATTTTCTGATTGGCAATGGAGTGCTTGAGCGGTGAATCTATTAGGTAGAACTTGTTGCCATAACTGAAGGTATGGTCGTTACGTATTTTACGATGGTCTTTAATGACGCAGATATCATCAAGGTTGATGTGTTTCGACAGAGGCGTAAATTCAGGTACTTGCTTTGATTTCACTTGAACTTTCGACTGCCAGAACTGCGGAATGAAGACATGCTTAAGGTAGGCATTGGCAGCGGCAATATCGTTAATATTGTTCAACCTAAGCTCGGGAACAAGACGGTCTTGGAAGGTATCGAATGCTCGCTCAATACGGCCTTTGCCTTGGGGTGAATTGGCAAAGATGATTTCAATGCCCAGCTCCTCACAAGCCCTCTGCATCTGTGAGAAGTTGCAGCGTTTAGGGCCGCCGAAGATACCGGCTCTGTCCACATAAAGCGTTTTAAACACACCTTTCGTTTCGATACATTCTCTCATGACTTTCAGGCATCCAACGGTGGTCTCTGACGGGAAGAACTCAGCATATACTTCACTGGTCGCATCATCAATCATGGCAATTAAACAGTGCTTTTTATCCCCAAACCAGCGATGTGGACTGCCATCCATTTGCATCATTAGACCCGGTGCTTCCATCCGCTCTCTGCGCTTTCGAACATTGCTACGTCTTCGTTTGGCTCGTTTAACGTGATGAATATCATGTGCCCAACTGCGAAGGGTTTCACGCTTAATAACAATGTTCTCATTCGTAGCTAATTGTTCAGCCAAGTGCAAGAGATTCAAATCGTAATATTTTTCCTGAATCAATTTTTGAACCGCTTTTTTTATTGATACCGGCGTTTTGTTGGGTGGGGCTTTGCCACTGTTACCATGAACAGCGAATTGAATACCGACTTGCTGATATTGCTTTACGTAGCGTTCAATAGTGCGTCGAGACTTACTGAGTAACTTAGCAGCATTGGCAATTGTTATCCTGCCTTCAACCACTTTAGCTATGATATCAACGGTGAGTTGAGCTTTAGAATCCATCACAATCATCCTCAACATGCCTTCTAGTATTCCAAAAACAAAACACTAACAGACACGTAAAAAAGTGACCGACAAATTTCCTTGGTAATTAGCGATTACGACAGAATCGCTTGGTAATTAAGATACGACAAAGCCGCTTGGTGTTAACAATCTGTCTTGTATAAGGCTGTAACTGATGATACACCGTCAGTTCTTTTTTTAGCTCTGTCACCATAACGCTTTTTGCACCGGCTCGAAGCTGGCTTAAGGAGAGCCCATCTTTGTCATCGATAATAGTATTTAGAAATCCGTGTAGTTCAGATGAAACATGAATACGAAGCTTATTATTTAACGCCTTCTTGACCTGTTGGATAACACGACTGATAAGCTTTTGTAAGACAGTATATTTAGGGATGGCAATTCTATGCGTTGCTAGATATTCAGCGGCTGCATCGAATAGATAACGAGGCTCAAGCCAAGCTTTGCCGACCATAACAAGATGTTCGTACAGCGGCGCAAAGTGCAGACTTTCGTCCCATTTCTGATAGTTTAATAACCTCAGTATTCTTTGATATATACGGTCACGCTGCATCTTATTAATGCTGAAAGGCCTGATCCCTTTGCCTCCTTGAACTTGCGTTGAAATAAACTGCATATCGTCAAAGATGAGGTTAAAGCTAGGTGAAAGAATCACAGGCTTAGACTTAAAATACCCTAATAACGCAATGAAATAGCATCGGTGGTTCCTTAGGCGAATACTTTTCAACTCTGTTAACTCGATCTCGTTTGGCGTAAAATACAATCGTTGTTGTTCAAGTGATAATAGCGGCGGAGAATATAGATCAAGCTGCTCAGCTTTGGTAAGAATTGATAGTTCGTTTTTTATAGCCATAGGAATTAAATTAAGTTTAAGGGGTTGTTAACCTCATAATTTGCCATACTTTGGAGAAGTAACCCACCTTTGTATGCCTTTAAATATGGTGAGTATGGCGATTTATGTTACTTTAGAGGGGAAAATCCCTAGAACCCCACTTAGGCGCAATTGCAATTTATTTTATAGGCCCAGAACCAACTCAACCAAACCCTTATGTTTCGTATTTTCTACGCTGGTTGGTGGTTTTAGCTATAGCTCAATGCATGCTTCCGTCATGGCAAGATATTAAGAATTCAATGCCTGGTATTTTAATATTTTCGATACCTTTTGCATTAATTTACGCCAATCTAAATCTTGGGCTAAGTATTTCAGATAACAACATAAGGGAATTTCAAATCGTATTGACGACTCTTGCAACTTACCAAATGATTGGAGTGGCATTTATAAAGTTGCGTATGATCAACGTATAAATTAAGGTTACAGAGTAAGCTGATATCAACTGACATATAAAAGGAAGTTCATGGAATTTAAAATTACTGAGATGAATCACATTGAGAAATTGGACACTGTAATTAGAAATAGCGATAGCCAAGGAGTACAAAGTATCAAGTGCAGCAACCCTTTGTGTTCTAACGCAGCCACGGTAATAAATTTTGAGGTGAGTGTATTTCGTTGTAGTGGCAAAGAGCATTGTGGCGGAAATCAATATAGGGATTGCCCGCGCCATTTTGCCGTCAAACCATTAGATGAAGCTAAAAAGTAAAATGCAGTGTTTAATTTTATCTTTTACTTGCTAAATTTCGGAAGTAAAACATCCCCTTCTACCTAGAAAAATCTTTTTAATTAATAGAGTCTAATTTCCCAAGATTCTATTTTATAGTTAATTTAACATAATATTTTAATTGCATAAATGGGCATTTACACAAGTTTATTTTGGATGTATAAATGTACAGTGCTTATGGTTTCGTATGAATTTAAATTATGAACAGCAGATTGGAAAAGATTATCGATTTAAAACAGCCTCAATTACCGGCTACCAAGATTAAACAAAAATTAAATGAGATTTATGTAAACCCTAAATGTCCGATATTCAATTATGTTAACTCTTTGGCGGCGGATACATCCAAAGAGACCGTCACTCGATGTTTGCAAGCAATTGCAAAACATACCGGCTACCCAGATTTTTATGAAATTAATTGGGCAGAAATTACTTCAACTGATTTGAATAGCCTTATCCATAACCTAAAAGCCAAGGAGCTATCTCCAAAAACGATTTCATTATATGTTTCCGTTGTAAAGGGTGTATGTGAGCATGCCTATTTGTTAGGACAGATTTCTAGATTGCAGCTAGATGGTATTCTAAAAGTGAAAGGAGAAACCGGCTCTAGAATTAAAAAACATCAGGTAATTTCTCGTTCTAGTTTCCAAGTGCTTTTGGAGAGAATAGCAAGCTCAAACCCAACTAATAGAAATAAAATGCTTAGAGATTTGGCGCTTTTTCATATTTTAATTGGTACCGGGTTAAGAAGAAGTGAGTTGGCCACAATAGAGATTTCATCATTAGTCTTAGAGCTTAGTAGCGAAGATAGAGTCACAATAAACACTCAGTATTTGAAGATTATTGGTAAAGGTAATAAGGAAAGATATGTTGCGATCCACCCTATTACAAAACTTGCTTTGGAAGACTGGTTGAATGTTCGAGGCATAATGCCTGGCCCGTTATTTGTCAAAGTATCACATAGTGGAAATATTGATGTTGAAAATAGTAAGCCTTTATCTGGCAGCGCTATTTATGAGCTTTGTAAAATATATAACACAGTTGCTCCCCATTCTCTAAGACGATCATACGCGACCTGGCTGGATGAAAAAGGCGTAAAGATAAGCAGAATTAGTAAACTGCTTGGTCATTCTAAAGAAGTTACAACTGCAATGTATATTGTAGATGAAGATTCAAAGGCATTTGAGGATGTGTTGAATAATTTGTTTTGAGATCTAAAATTTTGTTTCTACTGCCGTTTATATCAAAAAACATTGATTTTTAAGGTTTTATCGATTTACAAAAAGTGACTGAAATCAACATAAATTTTTGTTCATTTTAAATTTATCTTTTTTTGTTAGAATATAGAGTAGTGAACTTACAAGAACAACTAAACATGGCTGATACATATTTTAAAAATCTAGATGATGACTCAAAGAAAAAATACGTCTCACAAGTTTTAGAGCGCTGCAAGCAAGTGTGGGGGGTTGATGAATTATATGAAATTGAAGATGAAAGTGGACGAAGAGCTTTAGGACATAATGCGAGCACTATGAAAATGTGGTTTAGCCGCCCTTCTATGCCATGGGATTTTATTTTAACTACAGCGATTAGAAGAAATGTAAGTCTAGACTACCTTCTTCTGAACATAAATGAAAACACAAATTTAGAAGATGTTAGACCTGAAGAACTTCTTGAAACTGTAAATAAAGTAGTTGCAAGTTCGTTAGAAGAAAGTGCTGATTACGGAATTATTGACCCTACTTTTGTTCCAACAATTACTAAAAAGATTAAAACTTCATTAGAAGATGCTTTAACGATTAAAGCAAAACCGTCCAAATCAGCCTAAGATAAATCAAATTAGCAAGAAAATGGCCAGAAAGACTCTGGCCATTTTTAATCCGACTGGCGTAAAAACAATTCTTCCGAGAAAAGGCTTTTTACTTTAGTGATAAATGTTGGGGCCAGAAATGCACTAAGTAATATCAAGTCGTTTATATTTACAGTAATGGAATAAAAAAAGCCTAAATATGGGTTAAGGGAATTTTGAGTAATATAATTAGACATTAGAATTAGGTGCAAGACAGAATTTACCAGTAAGACATACATTGTAGTTATGGAAGCGTCTGAGTACCTTTTCCCTTTTCGTATAAATGGGAACAATAAAGCAATGAGAAGCGCTGTGATGCTATCAAAAAGCGAGAACATCAAGTACATATTGATTATACCATCAATAAAACCACCAGTTTCACTTAAGTATTCAATAGTCATTAAGTAGTCGGTTGATAAATAGGACAATGTAACGAATGCTACTAAACACAAGTGTGAGAATGATGTTTTTTTGAAGTAGGCTTTAATGATAGTTATGCAAAAAACCAAGAACAGTAAACCTGAAAAACTCATCAGGTACTTTAAAAAGAAATCACTAGCCCCTACAGTAAATAATTCATTGTAGTAGACTATAAATGCTTTAATGTAATCCATATTAAGCTCTGCGTTTGTAACTAGTTAAACTAACTACATTTTCAGACTCTATATTTGGTGTATATGCAGGGATAAAGCTATTTTTCTGAGGGAAACCCTCGATATCAGCAAGCTCAGCTTTAATTTCTTGAATTCTCTGAAAGACCGCAGCTCGCTCATCATTAACTGGTAAGCCTTTCATGTAAACTTCCAATTGAATTGATTCTTGAACCAATTTTCTGACACGCTGAGCTATTGCAAGGGAGCGGATCGATTCGCGCTTTAAGAATGCAGCTAAAGAAATAACCCAAAAAACGAAGCAGAATAACAAGCCCATTAAGGCAACAGGTGAAACTCCCACATTAACATCCATCTTTAACTACTACATCGGGCGTAATAATAATGTACTGAGAGTACACCAGCAATAGTGCTTTATTATTGCTTTTATGTGACTATTTGTTATCTTTCATCTTTTTTCTTAGGCGGAAGAATTCCAGCGCCACGTTCAAGGTTAACAGCTGGTAATTCTTTAATGTTCACCACTTCAATTTCAGTTGATTGAGGCTGAGAAAATGCCATAAAGGTGGCGAAAATAGCATACATATGGAACTCCTTGCGTTAGCCGCACAAAGGAATTTCTACCCTGAGCGGTGCATTTATTTGTTTAAATTGTTCATGAAGTGACGTTAAAAAGTCATCAGCTTCATTCAAGTTATAAAAAGCAAGGCTTGTGCCAATCTTCTCCCCATCTAATATGAAGTAAATAAAGATACGCCTAACAGATCTAAAGGACGACGGAGTAAGCACTTCCATTTCCACCTTTAGATTATGTCTACTTGTGTTCTCAGCAAGCATACAAGCTCTCAATATATCCGGGGGCAAGATATTAATCATATGAAATCCTTATGTTTTTTTACAATACCACTTAAGACAATATGTTTGGTCTAAAAAAAGCGAAATTTTAATTAAAAACAAACTTAATATGTTCCATTGAAATTTATCATTGAGTGATGTTAATTGGAGGTTCAGATGTTACTCATTAAAAAGAAACAAAGCCCAGTACGCGGGTTATTTTACATTTCACTTTGCATTTCATTATCTATTGTAAGTTGCAGCTTGAATTCATATTTTCGATACGGCATGACTTTGCCACTCGAATTTTACACACCCCTAATCATTACTTTGATATTGCCTCTATTGAACTCAAAGCAAGGAACTGTGCTTTTTGGCCCTGTTAAATTGTTTAATTCTGGAAAATAGCGCGATTTTAAGAGTGTGATAGCTTAGATTTAAATGCTCTATGTGGAAGACTTACAATGAAAAATAGTACAGCACTAATATCAATAATCTTAGCGTGCTTATCTAGCGAAGCTGCAGCAATTATCCCTGGGGATAATACTGCATGTTATCCATTATCATATGATAGAGCTGCAATCAAAAAGCAAATAAAAGTGGATCTTCTTACTTATGCGGCCTTTAACACTGTAAGTGGAGAGGAAAAACTATTGAATGACACATACTCAGCTGAACTTGAGAATATAAAAGTGGTATCTACTGAGTTTCAAAATTTTAAATTTTCTTACTCTGAGCGTGATGGCCAACTTTGTGGTTCAATAGTAAAAAAGTAATTAATTTAAAATAAGAGGTTAAACATGAAAGAATATTACGTTGTAGAAATTGGTTATAGTGGCGCTGGAGGTGCTGGAGGAGATGTAGCTAAAAGATTTACATTGGATAAAGACAAAGCTCTTTGGTTTGCTGAGGTATTTTTTACGGGCCTAAAAACATTAGATAAAGAGTCTGGCTTTATAAAAATTATTGGCTCAGATAAAACTCTTTCTTTAACGATTTCTAATAATACCCTACCCAAATTTAATAGTATCAAGCTGCCCTTGCCTCAGTGTAGCCATTAAGAATTCGATTTACTCATTTATGGGCTTCGCGCCCAATTCGAAATCGGCCTAAAAACGAAGTAAGAAATAGATCTTCCCATGCCAAATACATTTTCTACTCCAGCGGCTCAAATCTTGGCCATTGAGGACGCAAGCATTAAACGGCTAATTCAAAGCTTAAACACTCTTAGGCTTTTTTGACTTTTTTTCATCCCAAGTTTCGAGGACAAATAATGCTAAAGTATGCGCAGAGTGAATAGCAAGCCTAGCGTGGCGTGGTTTCAAATTATAAACCTTGCGTCCTTCCCCATGCGCTGAGCTAGCATGCGTTCTAAATGCACCAATGCCTCCCACAATTGACAACATCCCAGAAATAATCCTCTTTAGATCATCATCTTGAACTAGTTTAGTGTCAAAACCTAAATCATCTCTTACTACTTTCCAAACACCTTGGAGATCTTGCTTTTGGGGGAACGGTAATTTTTCATCTTCAATGTATACCTTAAAGATTGACTCTAATATGTTACATGCAGCGGAAACAGCGTCTCGTGGGGCTGAATTTACATTATTTAATGCGCGGTTAAACTCAGCTTCTATTGAGGGGATATCACGGCCTTTAATTACCTCCAATAATGATTTGCTGGGAGCTGAATTACCGTCTGAAACTGTCCCCCCATTGATGTATGTTAAATTACAACGCTCAAAGACTTTTATTAATTTAGTCTTTAGCTCTTGCTTTTGCGCTGTAATATTTACTCCCCATTGATAGCTATCTTGAGCTAATTCATCAGATAACTCCATGTATTCTTCAATGATTTTCCCTAAAATTTTAAGTGGAAAATCAGATTCCTTATTAATTCGTCGTAACCAAGCTTGTATTTTTACTTGTTTAGACCCTACAGGCGGTTCTCCTGGTGCGTCAGCATACGTAAATAGGTTATCTAATCCAACGTGTGACTCTATCTCATGCAGATTATCTGATAAAACAGCAATAACTGGAGCAGGAATTTTTTTTCGCATAATTTTTTGATATGAGATTGCAAATGCTAACAGTTTATCAAGCATTTTGTAGGATATAAAATACCCAATGTTATTTTCATATGGATACCTTGTTTCTGAATTCCGGCTACCTTAACATTAAATCTATACCATCATACTAATATCTATAATCAATACTCACCCACCCTTAGTGCCATTGAATAGCCCCGATTGGGTTGCGCCCTTTCAAGAAGATAAAAATAAATAAAAGAAAAATTAAACAAACAAAGGACAAAAACGCAGATGCTGAGGTGTGTGCTTTATATACAATAAATGGTATGATGGTATAGAAAGTAACCGCTTAAGTGAATTACCTATGTCTTTGTATAATGATGTTGAGTTTGCATTTAACCAATTAGTTAGTGCGACTGAAGCACTTAACCAATTCCTTCATGAATGTGAGGTGGTTCATGCTGAATGCTATAAGTTACCAGCTTCAGCTGGTGACATGTCCGATACTAGTGGTTGGGAATTAGTAACCCCTGAAAAGCATACCGGCTTTACTGCATTAAGTATGGCCACAGGTTCTTTTGCCCGGTTTACGCCAGATTATAACCACTCACCTAAATACCCTTTTAGACTACCTGGCTTTATCCAATTGGCGCCAATTCATTATCAATCAGCTTCACAGCTGGTGGAGGCATGTAATTTACAAAAAGTGATAATAAAAGAGCTCATCAACAGCAGCAAACTCAATCAAGGTCAAAAGCGAGAGCTAATACAGTCAATTTGCCCTAACGCTATTACCTTACAAATATACAGGCTGATCAAAGTTGCTGATGGCCCAGTTAAACGAGTTGGTTTTACTTGGTGTAACAAAAACAGTATGAGAACAATTAACAAAGGTAAGCGTAACTAATAGCACACATTAACGGTAATTGGTTTTCTCGGGTGGATCAATTTTGTTGACCATTTAACCGGC
>NZ_JABVXE010000019.1:0-62117 GCF_013350085.1 Pseudoalteromonas sp. 0802
TTTGTTCAGCGCTTTTCATTGCTGCCCGCCGTGTCAGTGGATGCGCATTATAGGGATGCGAAGAATTAACGCAAGCACTTTTTGAAGGTTTTTTTGATTATTTTCAAATTAGTACAATAACCATACAAATAAAGGGCTGCAGAGGGGTTTTAGCTCAAAAAGCAGTCATTTTTGTGAGGATAAAATGGCATAGAAAAAGCGACATACTTTAAATTAGGTATGTCGCTTTTTATTTTTATAAGGCGGATTAGTTAGTAGAAATTTCCCAAACAGCGATTGACCCCGAAATTTCATTACCAACAACTAGCAATGCTTCATTCGTTGCACTTTGTTCTGCAGGTATAAATGCCATACCTTCAGGAGCAAGATCACCTGTTATATCTGCATCAGCTTCTAGGCCACGATTAAAAAAGTAATCTTGGAATGTCACATTGTATGGATTAGTAATATCAAACACCATAATGCCACCCATACGCTCTAAACCAATAAATGCAAATGTACGTTCGCCAATCGTACCCAGTGCTAACGCTTCTGGTTCTGCACCTTTGTCATCAGAGCGACTATCACCGTCATTTTCATCTTCGTTATTATTGAATGCTGCTCCGTGAACTGATGCAGTAATACGTGAGATTTGATCGCCCGAGTCAAAAACCACCATGCCGTTACTATCCCAAATGGTAAAAGAGCGGGCACCATATGCATAGAGTGATTCATATTCGCCATTATTATCTTCATCACCTTTAACAGTGGTCACTTTTAAACGGCCAATATCACTGTTGTCATTGTTCAGGTAATCAAAATTGCTTGCCAGTGTTAAGTCTTTAGCTCTGGTTTCATCTATATATGATAAACAACCATCATCTTCATCATAATCTAGACCACCCTTTGCTAAACAATCAGCTTCGTCGGTTGTATCAAAGAAGTATTCTCGTGCATCACCTTCGTTCGCTGTGACAATAAAGTTAGCACCTTTCCAAGTAAAGCTTGAAATCGTATCAGGTTGATACATGCCATAGAGACCAGGGTACGATTTAAAGTTAACACCACCGTCTTTATCTGATGCATCAAAAAGTAAATTAGA
This sequence comes from Pseudoalteromonas sp. 0802, assembly GCF_013350085.1. Taxonomy (NCBI): domain Bacteria; kingdom Pseudomonadati; phylum Pseudomonadota; class Gammaproteobacteria; order Alteromonadales; family Pseudoalteromonadaceae; genus Pseudoalteromonas; species Pseudoalteromonas sp. 0802. Next base: position 1,082 of record NZ_JABVXE010000019.1, read on the forward strand.
CCAATCTTTAAATCCTAAGCCTTTAAGCTCTAAGCTATTATCTTCAAGATTGACGATAGCAAGGGCGTTATTTTCTTGTAATGACACGTAGGCAAACTTATTGTCTTTCGAAACGCTGATGTATTCAGGTTCTAAATCCATTGCTACGGTTGTATTAATCAAGTTACCGTTGATTGTTCGACCTGTCGGGTTAGCAAATACAATCCCAAGTTCTTCAAGTTCTGCTTGTTTGTCGTTATAAGCCGAAAAAGTAATGCTAATAGCAGTATCTGCAATTACACCATCATTAATATTAATAATGCTGATAGAGCCTTCTGGGTCAATACTGTAATCACCATTAGGTTCGCCTTCATTTGCAACCAATACTTTATTGCCATCATGGCTAAAAGTAACCATGTCGGGTAGGGCGCCAACAGTGACATTTTTAATAAACTGAGGCTGGTCGCCACTAATATCATAAAATGCGATTAAACCGGCATCACCGGTATTACTTGCAGCCATAGCGACTGCTAAAAGTTCATTATTAGCATCAATAGCGATACTGTTTGCATCACCCACACTGTGCTCATTAAGTGCAAGGGTAATCTCTGAGCTTAAATTAGTGCCGTTTATAACCCCTTCGTTATCTTTAACTAAAGCTGCGCGGTCAAAGCTATCGGCTTTCATGATATTAACGACCGCAGAATCACCGGAACTATTGATAGCAAAAATTCGTTGTTTAGATGCTTGATAAGCAACAATTTCCGCAGCACCTTCAGGGCTTTCTGCATTCAGCACTGCACGGCCGATAAGATTTATAGTTAAAGCAGCGTTTGCATCTGTACCATTTGCTCCGTCAGTTCCGTTTGCACCATCGGTGCCATTTACCCCATCAGTTCCATTAGTACCATTTTGACCTGCAGGACCTTGTTCACCTTGTAGGCCGTCTTTGCCGTCGTCACCGTCTAATGAGCAGCCAGAAAGAATGGTTAAAAGTGATAGCGCAATAATTGATCTTTTTAACATTATTATTTTTCCTTGGAGTTGTATTGAGGCAATTACAACACGCAGGCATTACAACTATATGGCACTTTTATGAGAACAAAATTTTGTCATAAAAAAAGCGAGTATAAACTCGCTTTTTATTTATAAATTAGTAGGGTAGCTCATTACTTTTTAGTTGGGCGCTTCCAACCAGTAAGGTTACGTTGTTTACCACGAGCGACTGCAAGCTGATCATCTTCAACAGTATTAGTGATAACAGAGCCTGCGCCAATCGTTGCCATTGAGCCAATATTCACTGGGGCCACCAGTGATGAGTTAGAACCGATAAAGGCGTTATCACCAATAATGGTTTTTGATTTATTTACACCATCATAGTTACAAGTAATAGTACCTGCGCCAATATTAACTTTTTCGCCAACTTCAGTGTCGCCTAAGTAGGTTAGGTGATTTGCTTTTGAGCCTTTGCCTAAGCGAGTCTTTTTCATCTCAACGAAGTTACCAATGTGCGAGTCTTCTTCCATAATCGCACCAGGGCGAAGGCGGGCATATGGGCCTAAAGTACATTTAGCAGCAACGCTGGCTTCTTCAACAAGTGAGTTAGCTTTAATAACAACGTTATCGCCGATAGTACAATCTTTAAGTACGCAATTTGGGCCAATTTGTACGTTATTACCCAGAGTTACTTTACCTTCGAAAATAACATTAACGTCGATGAGAACATCTTCGCCAGTCGTTACTTCACCACGTACATCAATACGAGCAGGATCAGCAAGTGTTGCGCCGTTTAGCATTAGCTCTTCTGCTTGCCATGCTTGGTATGCACGTTCAAGCGCTGAAAGTTGTACGCGATTATTAGCACCTTCAACTTCCATCGGATGCTCAGGCTGTGCAGAGGTAATTTCAACACCTTCACTGTGTGCCATCGCAACAATGTCTGTTAGGTAGTATTCACCTTGGGCGTTATTGTTAGATAGGTTACCTAACCAACGTTTAAGTAGCGCACCATTAGCAGCCATAATACCGGTATTGATTTCTTTAATCGCAAGTTGCTCAGGTGAAGCGTCTTTTTGTTCAACAATACCGACTAGCTTGCCATTTTCACGGATCATTCGACCATAACCTGATGGATCATCTAAGGTAACCGTTAATACTGCTAAGCCTTTTTCTGGAGTCGCAGCAAGTAGCTTTTCTAAGGTCGCGCGTTTTGTTAATGGCACATCACCATAGAGAATTAATACGGTGTCATCATCGGCAATATGTTCTTTAGCAACAGCGACAGCATGACCCGTACCGAGTTGTTCTTCTTGTAATACCCAGTTTACTTGGTTGTGCGATAGGGCTTCTTGAAGCTGCTCACGGCCATGACCGTAAACAAGATTTGTTTCACGAGCGCCAAGGGCAGTGGCATTATCAATAACGTGCTGCACCATAGGTTTGCCAGCAACTTTGTGTAATACCTTAGGTAGAGCAGAGCGCATACGGGTGCCTTTACCCGCAGCAAGAATAACGGTAGTCAGAGACATTAAAACAATATCCTTCTTTCTTTGTTTTAGGTGTGCAATATTTTGTGAGTTCTGGGAAACATACAAAGTTGTGTAAGTCACATCATGTGTAAATACTCAATCCTAATGTGTTGGACTGAACCTTGAATGAAACAGCTATTCACTATTAATTTACACTATTGTAGCGAGCTTTGATGAAGGATATAAGTATAAATATAAAGTAGGGTGCTTAGCGGTGAATTTTAGGCACAAAAAAGCCCACATTAAGTGGGCTTTTCGAAAACCGAGTAGGCTTACTTTTTACGTAATTGTTGAATTACGCGAAGTTGAGCGATTGCTTCAGCAAGTTGCACTGCAGCTTGTTGATAATCTAACTCAGCAGTTGACGTATTCGCCATTTGCTCTTCAGCATCACGTTTAGCTTTTTCAGCCGCTTGCTCGTCTAGGTCTTCACCACGTACTGCAGTATCTGCAAGAATCGTGATGCGATCCGGTTGAACTTCTAGCGTGCCGCCAGCAATATACATCACGTCTTCGTGACCAAATTGCTTAACTAAACGTACCATACCAGGTTTTAGGGCAGTTAATAATGGAGCGTGACCATAGTTAACACCAAGGTCACCTTCACTACCACTCACTTGAATCGATTCAACCAGACCAGAGAACAAGCTCTCTTCTGCGCTTACTACGTCAAGATGTACAGTCATAGCCGCCATACTACCCTCCTAATTACATGCTTTTGGCTTTTTCTTGAGCTTCTTCAATAGAGCCAACCATGTAGAACGCTTGCTCTGGCATATCATCAAACTCACCGTTTAAGATACCTTTGAAGCCAGCAATTGTGTCTTTAAGTGACACGTATTTACCAGGCGCGCCTGTGAATACCTCAGCAACGAAGAACGGCTGAGATAGGAAACGCTGGATTTTACGTGCACGAGATACAACTTGCTTATCTTCGTCAGAAAGCTCGTCCATACCTAGGATTGCGATGATGTCTTTAAGTTCTTTATAACGTTGAAGAACTGTTTGAACGCCACGCGCTGTATCGTAGTGCTCTTGACCGATTACTAGTGGGTCAAGTTGACGTGAAGATGAATCAAGTGGGTCTACCGCAGGGTAGATACCAAGTGAAGCGATATCACGAGAAAGTACTACTGTTGCATCTAAGTGAGCAAACGTTGTTGCTGGAGATGGGTCAGTTAAGTCATCCGCAGGTACGTATACCGCTTGGATTGAAGTGATTGAACCCGTCTTAGTAGATGCGATACGCTCTTGAAGTACACCCATTTCTTCAGCAAGAGTTGGTTGGTAACCTACTGCTGAAGGCATACGACCTAGAAGTGCTGATACCTCTGTACCCGCTAGAGTATAACGGTAGATGTTATCAACGAAGAAAAGTACGTCACGACCTTCGTCACGGAACTTCTCAGCCATAGTAAGACCAGTTAACGCTACGCGTAAACGGTTACCCGGTGGCTCATTCATTTGACCGTATACTAGAGATACTTTGTCTAGTACGTTTGAGTCGTTCATCTCATGGTAGAAGTCATTACCCTCACGAGTACGCTCACCAACACCTGCGAATACTGAGTAACCGCTGTGCTCGATTGCGATGTTACGGATAAGTTCCATCATGTTTACGGTTTTACCAACACCGGCACCACCGAATAGACCAACTTTACCACCTTTAGCGAATGGACATACAAGGTCGATTACCTTGATACCAGTCTCTAAAAGTTCTACTGAACTTGATTGTTCTTCATAAGAAGGTGCTGCACGGTGAATAGACATACGCTCTTCTTCACCAATTGGACCAGCTTCATCAATAGGGTTACCTAAAACGTCCATGATACGACCTAGTGTCTTCGTACCTACTGGAACGTGGATTGGCTGACCTGTACCTTCTACTGCAGTACCACGACGTAAACCGTCAGTAGTACCAAGTGCGATACCACGTACCACACCGCCACCTAGCTGTTGTTGAACTTCTAAAGTTAAACCAGCTAAGTCGCCATCTGTTACTTTTAGTGCGTCATATACGGCTGGCACGTTGTCTTGTGGAAATTCGATATCCACAACGGCGCCGATAATTTGGACGACCTTACCTAAACTCATGTCTATTCCTCTCATTAAACTTTGCCGAAGCGTTAAACTGCTGCCGAACCGCCAACAATCTCACTAATTTCTTGTGTGATTGCAGCTTGACGAGCCTTGTTATAAACAAGCTGTAACTCATCCATAAGGTCGCCTGCGTTATCAGTTGCAGCTTTCATTGCAACCATACGGGCAGCCTGTTCAGAGGCAGCGTTCTCAACTACACCTTGGTATACTTGAGACTCAATAAAGCGTACTAACAGAGCTTCTAAAATTGCTTCTGGGTTTGGCTCATATAAGTAATCCCAAGAATGTTGAGATACTTCTTCTTCAGCTTTTGGCAAAGGGAGTAACTGATCGATTGTTGGCTCTTGCTTCATAGTATTAACGAACTTGTTAAATACTACGTATAAGCGGTCAATTTTACCTTCAGAGTATGCATCTAGCATTGTCTTTACAGGACCAATAACGTCTTGTAGTGAAGGTGTATCTCCTAAGTTCGCTTTTTTAGCGACTAACTTACCGCCAAAACGTTGGAAAAAGCCAGCTGCTTTGCTACCTAAAGTAGTAAATTCAGCTTCAACGCCTTTTTCTTTCCACGCTTTAACATCTAGGGCAACTTTTTTGAACTCGTTTGAGTTCAAGCCACCACATAGACCACGGTCAGTAGAGATAACAATATAACCAACTCGTTTTACTTCACGCTCTTCTAAGAAAGGGTGAGTAAAATCAAGATTTGCTTGAGCAACACGACCAATCACTTGGCGTAAGTTTTCAGCGTATGGACGGCTTGACGCCACACGTTCCTGCGCTTTTTTCATTTTAGACGCAGCAACCATTTCCATTGCGCTGGTGATCTTTTGAGTATTCTTGATACTCCCGATCTTGCTTTTAATCTCTTTTCCGCTGGCCATGACTCTCTCTCCGAATCAGGTGGGCTTTAGTTGCCTAAAGCTCACCATTCATAACTAAATTACCAAGTTTGCGTCGACTTGAACTTCTCTAGAAGTTCTTTAAGTTGAGCTTCAATCTCAGCGTTGTAGTTACCAGTTTCATTGATTTGAGCCATTAGCTCTGCGTATGTGCTGTTTGCATAAGAAATTAGGCCAGCTTCGAAATCCATGATTTTCGCGATTTCGATGTCTTTTAGGTAGCCTTTTTCAGCAGCAAATAGCGACAGAGACATTTCAGCAACAGACATTGGTGCGTACTGTTTCTGCTTCATTAGCTCTGTTACGCGCTCACCATGCTCTAATTGAGCACGTGTTGCATCGTCAAGGTCAGACGCGAACTGCGAGAACGCAGCTAATTCACGGTACTGAGCTAACGCTAGACGGATACCACCACCTAGTTTCTTAACGATTTTAGTTTGCGCTGCACCACCAACACGAGATACCGAGATACCAGCGTTAACAGCTGGACGGATACCTGAGTTGAATAAGTCAGTTTCTAAGAAGATCTGACCATCGGTGATAGAGATAACGTTTGTCGGTACGAACGCAGAAACGTCGCCGCCTTGAGTTTCAATGATTGGCAATGCCGTCAATGAACCTGTTTTACCTTTCACTTCACCATTAGTGAACTTCTCAACGTAATCAGCGTTTACACGTGATGCACGCTCTAGAAGACGTGAGTGAAGGTAGAATACGTCACCTGGGTATGCTTCACGGCCTGGTGGACGCTTAAGTAGTAATGAGATTTGACGGTAAGCAACAGCTTGCTTAGATAAATCATCATATACGATTAGCGCGTCTTCACCACGGTCACGGAAGTATTCACCCATAGTACAACCAGAGAATGGTGCTAGGTACTGAAGTGCCGCAGATTCAGAAGCAGATGCAACAACAACGATTGTGTTTTCTAATGCACCGTGCTCTTCTAATTTACGTACTACGTTAGCGATAGTAGATGCTTTTTGACCAACTGCAACGTACACACACTTAACGCCTGTACCTTTTTGGTTGATGATAGCATCGATTGCTAATGCAGTTTTACCAGTTTGGCGGTCACCGATCACAAGCTCACGTTGACCACGACCTACTGGGATCATCGCATCGATAGATTTATAACCAGTTTGTACTGGCTCATCTACTGATTGACGTTCGATAACGCCTGGTGCGATTTTCTCAACAGGTTCAAAACCGTCGTTATCTAAAGCGCCTTTACCGTCGATAGGTGCACCTAGTGTGTTAACAACACGACCAAGTAGACCACGACCAACAGGAACCTCTAGGATACGACCAGTTGATTTAACTTTTACGCCTTCTTTAAGGTCAGCGTAAGGACCCATTACTACAGCACCTACTGAGTCACGCTCAAGGTTTAGTGCGATAGCATAACGGTTGCCAGGAAGCTCGATCATCTCACCTTGCATACAGTCAGCAAGACCGTGGATGCGGATGATACCGTCAGTAACAGATACGATAGTACCTTCGTTACGAGCTTCACTTACAACTTCGAACTGCTCAATACGTTGTTTGATCAGATCTGAAATTTCAGTGGAATTAAGTTGCATGCTCTTTTTCCCAATTACGATTGTAGTGATGTAGCTAAGCGGGCTAATTTGCCACGTACTGAGCCGTCGATTACAGTGTCACCCGCCTTAATGATAAGACCGCCAACAACTGTAGTATCTTCACTACAATTCAGCTTAACTTTGCGTGCGAAACGTTTTTCAAGTGCCGCTACCAATGTTGCTTGCTGCTCAGCAGCAAGCGGTGTTGCAGAAATCACGTCAACGTCGATTTCTTTGTCGTAGTCCGCTTTAAATTCAGCGAATAACTCAGCAACAGCAGGCAGTGCAACTAAACGTCCATTTTCAGCCATCACCTTGATTAGGTTCTGACCTTGTTCGTTGAGCTGCTCTGCACAGATCTTGATAAACAGATCTGCTTGTTCAGTAGCAGTAGGCAATCCAGCTAGCGCGGCAGCGGCTTGCTCGTTGCTGGCAACATGGCCAGCAAAGAACAGCATGTCGTTCCAACTTTCAACAGTGCCTTTTTCAACGGCAAGTTCAAAAGCCGCTTTAGCGTATGGGCGAGCGATAGTAGCCAATTCAGACATGCTCATACCCTCCTAATTACAGCTCAGCGACAAGTTTTTCAACGATGTCACTGTGTGCGGCTTGATTGATTTCGCGCTCTAAAATCTTCTCAGCACCAACCACTGCCAGCGTCGCTACTTGTTTACGTAGTTCTTCTGTTACACGGTTACGCTCTGCTTCGATTTCAGAGTGCCCTTGAGCAATAATTTTTTCACGCTCTTGTTGACCACGAACAGTTTCTTCGTCAACGATTAGCGTGGCACGCTTTTTAGCTTGTTCAATGATATCAGCCGCTTGAGCTTTTGCCTCTTTAAGCTGCTCAGCAGCTTTCTTTTGCGCAAGTTCTAAGTCTTTTTCGGCTCTATCAGAGGCAGCTAAACCATCTTCGATTTTCTTCTGGCGAGCTTCAATTGCACCATTTAGTGGTGGCCATACGTATTTCATACAGAAAAGTACGAAAACCGTAAATGCAATTAATTCACCGATAAGAGTGGCTGTTAAGTTCACGACCGCTCCTCCTTAAAATAGTAAGCTGTTCAAAAAATAATATTAAAGTACGAACAACAATACCATTGCGATACCAACACCGATCATAGCTACGGCATCGATTAGACCAGCAAGGATGAACATCTTAACTTGTAATGAAGGTGCAAGTTCAGGTTGACGTGCACAAGCTTCTAGGAATTTACCACCCATGTTACCGAAGCCGATAGCAGTACCGATTGCACCGAAGCCGATAAGTAGAGCAACAGCGATGTACTTAAGACCAATCATTAGTTCCATTTTTTTCTCCAAAGTTTCAATTGTAAATTAAAGTTAAAATTTAAAAGTGTAAAAAATTAGTGATTATCTGAGCTTGCCATGCTTAGGTATACGATTGTAAGCATCATGAATACGAATGCTTGCAGTACGATTACTAAGATGTGGAATACAGCCCAAATAAAGTGCAACGGTAGTTGCATTAAACCAACTGCGCCGATCAAGATGAAAATCAACTCACCAGCATATAAGTTACCGAATAAACGCAGTGCTAACGAGAACGGCTTAGCAACTAAAGCGATTGTTTCTAGTAATAAGTTACATGGGATTAAGAACACCATCGCTAGCTTGTTATTAGAGCTAAACGGGTGAAGCGTTAATTCAGCTAAGAATCCGCCAATCCCTTTAATTTTGATTGCGTAACCGATCATCAGAATGAATACACCAATAGCAAGTGCAGCAGTCATGTTGATGTCTGTTGTAGGTACAATCTTCATGTAAACGTCGTGAGAATCCATACCAAATGCTTGCTCGCCAACGAAGCCAGCGAATGCAGGTAGGAAATCAACCGGAATCAAGTCCATTAAGTTCATTAAGAACACCCAAACGAAAATCGTTAGAGCTAATGGAGCGATTAATGCGCTTTTACCGTGGTATGTGTCACGTACGTTGTCGCCAACGAACTCAACGATCATTTCAATGAAACACTGAAATTTACCAGGTACACCGGTATTTGCTTTCTTAGCGGCACTACGGAAGATCCATAAAAATACAAGACCTAGACCGATTGACCATGCGAGGGTATCTATATTCCATGTCCAGAAACCACTGTCTGCACACGCTTTGTTGAAGGCAAGACCAGCGTCGGTCGAGCACATCTTAGCGTTAGTTAAGTGGTGCTGAATATGGCTTGATAGAGTTACTTCTTCTGCAGCCATGTTATATCCCAAAAGTTAATGATTAAAAAAAACGGGCGCAAACAATCCGCTAAATAACACCAATACATAAACACAGAAAAACGGTAATAAAACGACCGTGTAAGACTTCAGTATCAGTGCAAACAAAACGATTGTTAGCATAAATTTTAATCCGTTGCCGCGCTTTAGCGAGGCATACACTTGATTTACTCGACTTGCACCCATATAACGGAATGCATAGACAGCAAATACAAAATTAGGGAGTAGTGCAACAGCTCCGCCAGCAAGCGCTGACTGGCCGGCATTGACTCCCCAACCTATAAAAACAATTACTGCAGCGATTAATGCTACGATACCCTGAAGACAAATTAATTTAAATGCGGCAAGCCTATACGGCCTTGCTAACCTATTAGTCACGTTTTGTTAACCTTTAGAACGTTAAATTGTCAGGGTATGAAAACTGGCGAAATTATACTGATTCCTACCAGTTTTGCAACTTGAGTCGACCCTTTGTAGTGCAAAAACACCACAAATGTCTCTTTTTGGACATGTTATTAATTAATGACGGGAATAGTCTTAATTTATACGGCTTAAAATGCCATCCAACTCATCAAGAGTTGTATAAGAGATAACCAGTTTGCCTTTGCCTTTTTTATTGTAGTTTATTTCTACTTTAGCGCCTAAATTTTCAGCAAGTTTTTGTTCTAACTGTTTGACATCCGGATCTTTTTCTTGCACTTCTTTTTTCGGGGCAGGTTCTAAGATAGAGCGAACTAATTTCTCAGTTTCACGAACAGTCAACGCTTTAGCAACCGCTAATCTAGCAGCATCTGACTGCGCTTCGCCTTCAAGTGCCAATAAACAACGTGCATGACCCATTTCGATGTCGCCATGCTCTAACAAGATTTTAACATCTTCGTTAAGATTATTTAGACGTAGTAAATTAGTCACAGTCGTACGCGATTTACCAACAGCTTCGGCGACTTGTTGATGAGTGAGTTCAAATTCGTTAAGTAAACGATTTAATGCTATCGCTTCTTCCATCGCGTTTAGGTCTTCACGTTGGATATTTTCAATCAATGCGATTGCAACGGCTGCTTCATCTGGTACATCTTTGATGATACATGGAACAGCATCTAATTTTGCAAGTTGAGCAGCACGCCAACGACGTTCACCAGCAATAATTTCATATTTGTCTGCACCAATTTGGCGCACAACAATTGGCTGAATGATGCCTTGAGCACGAATTGAACTGGCTAACTCTTCTAGCGCTTCTTCAGACATGTCTTTACGCGGTTGATATTTACCCGATTGTAAAAACTCAATCGCTAATTTTTGCAGCTCACCTTTGCTTTGCTCTGCAACAACTTCAGAGACTTGCTCTGGTGTTGCTGTCGCTTGTTGCTGATTATTTGCACTTGGGGCAGGTTTTGATGAACTTAATAAAGCGTCGAGTCCTCGGCCTAAACCGCGTTTTTTAGCAGACATGTTATTTTTTTACCTCGAAGTTAGGCTACTGCTGAAGATGTTTTCTCTTTTCTACGTAACATTTCGCCGGCTAGGGCTAAGTAAGCTTTAGCACCACTTGATGCACGGTCATAATACATGGCAGGGGCACCAAAACTCGGCGCTTCTGCTAAACGGACATTACGTGGGATAACGGTACGATATACTTTATCGCCAAAATGTTGTTTTAGTTGTTCTGATACATCATTTGCAAGGCGATTGCGCGGATCATACATGGTGCGCAAAATCCCTTCAATTGTTAACGCTGGATTTACTAGCTTAGATAGCTGAGTAATGGTATCCATTAATGCCGTTAAACCTTCAAGGGCATAATACTCACATTGCATCGGAACTAAAATCGAATCTGCGGCAGCCATTGCATTAACAGTAAGCATGTTAAGTGAAGGCGGGCAGTCGATAAAAATGAAATCGTATTGGTCTTGAATTTGTTCAAGCGCATTACGTAAACGCACTTCACGAGCAAACAATTCCATTAGTTTAACTTCAGCGGCAGTCACATCGCCATTAGCAGCAATTAAGTGATACTCACCTGAGGTTTCTTTATTGATCACTTCATCGATTGGTGTTTCTTCAATCAATAAATCGTAAATAGTCGCAACATCACCGTATTTATCGACACCACTACCCATAGTAGCGTTTCCTTGCGGATCAAGATCGATTAATAACACTTTACGCTTCGTCGCGGCCATCGATGCCGCGAGGTTCACAGCGGTGGTCGTTTTACCAACACCACCTTTTTGGTTTGCTAATGCGATGACTTTTGCCACAGTGCTCTGATCCCTAGTCTTTAGATAGAATGATTAGATGTCTTTGCGCATCTAACTCAGGTACTTCCAAGCTGATTTTTTCATCAAACTTAATACCTTTAGGTAATGAGTCTAGTTCTTCGCTCGGAAATACGCCTTTTAAGGCGATAAATTTACCTGAATGATCAATCAAGTGCGCACACCAGTCAACCATATCTTGTAAAGAGGCGAATGCACGACTTAATACACCATCTAATTTAACACTTGGTTGATATTCTTCAACTCTAGACTGCACTGGGGTTACATTTTCAAGGCCAAGTGCATGTTTTACCTGCATCAAAAAGCGCACGCGTTTACCTAAACTATCTAACAATACAAATTGTGTATCAGGTAAAGCGATGGCTAATACGATACCCGGTAAACCAGGACCCGTACCTACATCAATGTAATGTTTGCCTTTAAGGTGTGGTGCAACAACTAAGCTATCCATAATATGTTTAACCATCATTTCTTCAGGTAAACGAACAGAGGTTAAGTTATACGCTTTGTTCCACTTGTCTAATAATTCAACATATTGCACAAGTTGTTGTTGCTGTTTTTCTGTTAGCGCAATATCAGTTTGCGCTAACAGCGAAGTTAATTGTTGTTGTAACACTGTATTCCTCACCAACTACGCAGTCTTGCGCAGTAAGCCTTGCTTTTTCAGATAGACTAATAATAGCGAAATAGCAGCAGGGGTGATACCTGAAATACGTGACGCTTGGCCAATTGTATCTGGACGACTATCAGTAAGCTTTGCGATAACCTCATTTGATAAGCCAGAAACAGTTGAATAATCAAAGTCTTTTGGTAATACAGTTTGTTCATGACGTAGCTGCTTATTGATCTCATCTTGCTGACGAGCAATATAGCCTGCGTACTTAGTATGGATCTCAACTTGCTCAAGTGCAGCTTGGTTATCAAACTCAGAACCCAAACCATCAATTGCCATTAAGTCGTTATAACGAATTTCAGGACGGCGGATCAGATCTTCAAGGCTCGCTTCACGAGTCAGTGGTGTTTTTAATAATGCATTTACTTGATCAACAGCAACGTGATCTTTGTGGATCCATGTTTCTTTTAAACGTTGCGTTTCTTTTTCGATGATTTCCATTTTTTCGTTAAATGCAGCCCAACGAGCATCGTCAACTAAGCCAAGTTCACGGCCTTTCTCAGTTAAACGAATGTCGGCATTATCTTCACGAAGTAATAAACGGTATTCAGCACGGCTAGTAAACATACGGTACGGTTCTTTAGTACCTAATGTTGCTAGGTCGTCAATTAGTACACCTGTGTATGCTTCATCACGACGAGGTGTCCAAGACTCTTTGCCTTGTACTTGTAATGCGGCGTTCATACCCGCAATTAAACCTTGTGCGCCTGCTTCTTCGTAACCGGTTGTACCATTGATTTGGCCTGCGAAGAATAAACCATTAATAAACTTAGTTTCTAATGATTGCTTTAAGTCGCGCGGATCAAAGAAGTCATACTCAATCGCATAACCAGGGCGACAAATATGTGCATTTTCAAAACCAGTGATTGATTGCACAATTTCGAGCTGTACATCAAACGGTAAGCTCGTTGAAATACCATTTGGATATAATTCGTATGATGTTAAACCTTCAGGCTCAACAAAGATTTGATGTTTGTCTTTATCAGCAAAACGTACGATCTTATCTTCGATTGAAGGGCAGTAACGTGGACCAATACCTTCAATTACACCTGAATACATAGGTGAGCGATGTAAGTTATTGCGGATCACATCATGTGTTTTTTCATTTGTATAAGTGATGTAACACGGGATCTGCTGTGGGTGATCCGATTGTTTACCCATAAATGAGAATACAGGCGTAGGGGTATCACCAGGCTGTTCTTGCATCTTGCTAAAATCAACAGTTCGCGCATCAATACGAGGAGGCGTGCCTGTTTTTAAGCGATCAACACGGAAAGGTAATTCACGTAATCGCTCTGCAAGTGCAATTGAAGGTGGATCACCGGCACGACCACCTTTGAAGTTCTCTAAACCAATATGGATCTGACCACCTAAGAAAGTACCTACGGTAAGAACCACAGAAGGTGCGCTAAAACGAAGACCCATTTGCGTTACAACACCGATTACTCGATCACCTTCAACGATTAGATCGTCACATGATTGTTGGAAGATCTTTAAGTTTTCTTGATGTTGTAAAGTATGTTGAATAGCTGCTTTATACAAAGCACGGTCAGCTTGTGCACGTGTAGCACGAACTGCAGGGCCTTTAGATGAGTTTAAAGTACGAAATTGAATACCGCCTTTATCAATAGCCTGAGCCATTGCACCACCAAGTGCATCGATCTCTTTAACTAAATGGCCTTTACCAATACCGCCAATTGCCGGGTTACAAGACATTTGACCAAGGGTATCCATATTATGAGTTAGCAATAGGGTATTCATGCCCATGCGAGCAGATGCTAATGCAGCTTCAGTACCTGCATGTCCACCACCTACAACAATAACATCAAAACGTTCGTGAAAAATCATTTATGGGATCCTACTTAATCGACCAGCAAAACTTTGTAAAGGGAGCGTATTCTACCTAGAAATTTAGAGAAGATAAATGATTAAACAGTGCTCAAGATCTAAGTGGGTGATCTCTAATAATATAAAGGATCTTTTAAAGAGATCTTTTATTACTCTTACTACTAGTAACGGCTAGATCTGTTGATAATGTTCGCTTTACTATTTAAAACATGATCTTAACGCAGATCTAAAGGTGTTAATATGATCGGATCTTCCCGCGTAAAAGCTTTGATCAAAAGGGCTGTTTATACACAGGGCAATATCGATTGGATCTTATCCAAGGGATAAACTAGGTTAAAATCGCAGTTAGATCAGTGTTTATCCACAATCCGATCTAAATTATCAGTAAATTGTGGGTAACTTTTATAACAACGATCAACACCGATCGGATTAATTGAGCCCTGCTGATTCGATCCAGCTTGGTAACCAGGCTAATGCCGTGTCTTCTGGCAATGCTTCATCAAGAATATTTAGCTCTAAGCGTTCTGCCACGCGGTTTGCGCCTTTATTAGCTAATAACTCATCTAGATTACGGCCAGCATAGTTATAGGTGTCGTAACTAGTGTCACCTAATCCGATCACACTGTAGTTTAATCCTTTAAGATCAGTCTGTTGGTTAATAGATTCAACAAATGGCAGAAGGTTCTCTGGGTAGTCTCCCGCGCCGTATGTAGAAGTACATAACAACCAAATAGTATCTTGCTGATCAATATCATCAAATACAGGCTGTTCATGAAGCTGCACTTGGATCCCTTGTTGTTCAAGGGCTTCTGCTAGTTGCTCTGCTACGTATTCTGCAGATCCCATTTGGCTACCAACGATGATATTTACTGATTGCATGTGATTGATCATGTATAGAAATAAGTGGCCACATGATAACTAAGTTAGGGTGTGAGTAAAGCGTTGAATTACGATCTGAATAAGTTTTTCTGCTTAAAATGACAGCTTTAATTTAATACTTTTTATAATCTACTGTTTTTAATAGTTTTTTATATTTATTCATAAATTAAACCCTTTGATCAAGCTGTTAATAAATTTGGGGAAAGTTCTGATCAAGCTAAATATTGGAAACTGTATAACTTTGCTAAGTTGTTGATCTTTAATTATGTGTAAGCGCTTAATTTTTCAGATCTGATAAAAATAGTGAGTATGATCGTTTTGTGGATAGAACGCTTGTTGATAACGATCGGTTTGCAATTTGCGATCAATAAAATAGATCGGAAAAAACTTAAATAAGCGCTAATAAAGGCTGTTTTTAAGAAAATTAGTTATCAAAAAGGGCTGTTGTATGAAAATAAATTCAAATTTCCGCGTTTTTTTATGATCAAATCAGCCTTTAGATCTAAAAAATCCCCAAATGTGGATAACATTTTTAGCTAAATTCGATCTTAAAAGCTGTTTTGATCTGATTTTTTAGCTCGCTAAGTTAATTTTCGATCTGAGTTAAACTGGTTTTTATCGTATTACCGACTAGATCATAGAGCGAATTACCTAATGAAAAACGTTTAGCACCACCAGCAAAAGCCGCTTTTGCTGAGTTAAAATTATTCATTGCCATCACATTTAGTGGCATATCTATTGTGTTAGCTAAGCTGGTTATGTGCTCTATGTTAGTTAAGCCGGGCACAAACAGACCGTCAGCACCTGCATCTTGATACGCTTTCGCACGTTCTAGTGTTTCTTTAAAAGGGGAGTCACTAACAAAGTAGGTATCGGTTCTGGCGTTTATAAATAAACCACCGAAGCCATTTTCGCTAAGTACTTTCTTTATCTCACTAATAATAGTGCATTGCTGTTCGATAGATCTCAGTGCGTTAGTGTCTTTATCTGAGTCCTCTATATTGATGCCTACAACTCCTAATCTTGCTAACGCTAAAACGTTTTCGCTAATTTGCAGCGGATCGTTACTGTAGCCTGACTCTATATCCACAGAGAGTGGAATATGAAGGTGTTCGGTTAAGCTTTTAGCTAGTGCTAATTGAGTTTTAAAAGAGATGTTTTCACCATCAGCTAACCCTAAACTGGCAGCAATTCCCCAGCTGGTTGTTGCTACTGCTTTAGCTCCCGCAGCTTGGATGAATTGTGCTGAACTAAGATCCCACGCATTAGCAAGCATAAAGCCGCTTTGCTGGTGGTGTAATTGGTGAAAGAGTTGATATTTGTCCATGATGTCCTCCGTTTAATGACATCGCTAGACTAATTGATATGAGGTTAATTACTGGCTGGTTTCGGCCCTGAACCGATAATTGATTACTAGACTAAAAACAAAAAAGAGTCTTGCGACTCTTTTTTATAATATTGATGACCGGAATTTATTTACCGATACAGAACGAACTAAAGATTTTCCCTAGCAAGTCATCAGAGGTAAATTCACCCGTTATCTCATTTAAGAACTGTTGAGTTAGGCGTAACTCTTCAGCCAAGATCTCACCAGCAATATGCATCTCTAATTGCTCTTTGCCTGTGTTTAAATGATAGGCTGCATGATCAAGAGCATCTAAGTGACGACGGCGTGCCATAAATCCACCTTCTGTGGCGCCTTGGAAACCTATACATGCCTTTAAGTGAGTACGAACTAACTCTATACCCTCTGCATTTTTAGCGCTTAAACGGATCACCGGATATTGATCATGTTCATCCATACCGACATTTTCACCGGAAATATCGGCTTTATTTCGGATCACAGTAACACCCATACCCTCTGGCAACTTGGCCATAAACTCTGGCCAAATATCATGAGGATCAGTGGCTGATGTGTCTGTGCCGTCTAACATAAATAGTACGCGATCGGCTTGGTTAATTTCATCCCATGCGCGTTCAATACCAATTTGCTCTACTTTATCTGGGCTTTCACGCAGGCCTGCGGTATCAATAATATGTAGTGGCATACCATCAATGTGGATATGTTCGCGTAATACGTCACGTGTTGTACCTGCTATTTCGGTAACGATAGCAGCATCACGGCCAGCTAACGCATTAAGTAGGCTTGATTTACCAGCGTTAGGGCGACCCGCAATAACAACACGCATACCTTCACGCATGATGCTACCTTGTTTAGCTTGCTGAGTTACATTCTCTAATTGATCAATAATGGCATTGAGATCTGCGGATACTTTACCGTCTGATAAAAAGTCGATTTCTTCATCTGGAAAATCAATTGCGGCTTCAACATACATACGTAGGTGAATGACTTTCTCCACCAGCGTTTCAATATGTTTAGAGAATTCACCTTGCAGTGATTGGAGGGCGCTTTTTGCTGCTTGTTCACTGGTTGCATTAATTAAATCGGCAATTGCCTCTGCTTGAGTTAAATCAAGCTTATCATTCATGAATGCGCGTTCAGAGAACTCACCTGGTTTTGCTAAACGTACACCGTCAATTTGGCTAATTTCTTTTAATAGCATATCTAATACGACAGGGCCGCCGTGACCTTGTAGTTCTAGTACGTCTTCGCCGGTAAATGAATTTGGCCCTTGGAAGTAAATAGCAATACCTTGGTCAAGCTGTTCACCGTTCAAGCTTTTAAATGGTACATAGTCTGCGTAACGTGTTTTAGGACAACGGCCAATAATCTGTTCTGCCACTGTTTTAGCTAAGCTGCCAGAGACGCGAATAATACCAACCCCACCACGTCCTGGTGCGGTCGCTTGTGCTGCAATTGTGTCTTGATTAATCATGCGATGAAATAATGCCAATAAAAGAATGAATGCTGGCTCTATTGTAACCTATGGCTTAATTTCATGCGAATAGCTGTTTGAGTAATGAAGTAGCAAAAGTCTGATGTAAGTAATACTTTATTTAGCTTTAATTAATAATAAACGGCCATTGCAAATGATAATTATATTCATTACCATATTGCGCATTCTAAATCTTATCGTTTTTTATTATGCGTCTTTCTGCTGTTTTTATTGCACTTGCTGCTGGTTTTTCGGGCGTTGCACATGCTCAAACTGAAGTGACTACTTCTGATCAAAGTGATTCTAAAGAACTCGAAAAAATAGAAGTTGTTGGCCGTGCGTTCTCTTTATATCGCCCAACCGAGTCTAGCTTTGCTACTCGTACCAATACACCTTTAGAGAAAATTCCTCAGTCAATTCAAATTTTGCCGCAGGAGCTGATCAGTGATCAGGCTGCTCGCCAAATTACCGATCTTTATAGCAATATTGCTGGTGTTAATGCCTTTAGTTATTCAGGCGTGACATTCCGTGGTTTCCGCCAAGATGAGATTTTATATGATGGTGTAAAGGGCGACCCTTTCAATGGCTTTGCTGTACCGCAATTATTTAATATTGAACAAGTTGCGGTTTTAAAAGGGCCTGCTGGCGCTATATACGGTAGTGGTAATCCGGGTGGTATTATTAACTATGTAACTAAGAAGCCTAAATTCACCAGTGAACACAGTATTGAAGTTGAAGTAGGTAATGATGACTTCTTCAGTGGTGCATTAGAAAGCACTGGAACATTGAGTGAATCACTTGATAATCATGCTTACCGTGTTGGTCTTTACCGTGATACTGAAAAGCCATTCCGTGTTAATACTAGCAGCGATAATACCATTGTTGATCTTGGTTATACGTGGCTTATAAACAGTGCAACCGAATTGACCACTCAGTATACCTATATAGAGCAAGAGTTGGGTGGGGCACGTTTACGTGGTGTACCTGCTGATGATAATGGCAATTTTCTAACTGATATTAGCTGGAATCATAACGAGGCGACAGACTTTCAAAATGTTGAAGCCCATGTCTATCAGGCAACTTTAAAACATGAATTTAATGATGTTTGGCGCACCGATGTCACAGCACGTTATTTTGATAACAAAGAAGTGCAAAACTACCATGAACCAAGAGGCCTCGTAGATACAGATGACGACGGTATTGTTGATTGGAGCCATCGTGAGTTTCGTGATCAAGTACGTGAGAACGAAGGCTTTAGCTTAACAGCTAATGCGATTGCAGAGTTTGCATTTGCTAATATGCAGCATCAAGTGCTGTTTGGTAGTGATTGGTATGAACATGATTTTGAAAGCGTTTACCGTACAGCTACGCAACAAAGTAAAGGTGGCCCAGTACCAGGACTTGATCTTAACAACCCTGAGTATGGTTTAACCTCTGCTGATGATTATCACCTTGATAGTATTACACCTAGGCTTGGCAAAACGAATAGCACCCGCTTTGGTGCCTACTTGCAAGATCAACTAGATATCACCGCTAATTGGAGTGTGACAGCTGGCTTAAGGTATGATCGTTTTGAAGATAAAGATCTGTTAAATCAAACCGAGTTTTCTGATAGCGACTTAACCTACCGTATTGGTACCAGCTATAACATTAATAATATGTTCTTCCCTTATGCGCTACATGGCACTGGCTTTGTGCCGCAAAGTGCGAGTAATCAAGAAACAGCAAAGGGCGGTCCGTTCTCGCCGGAAACTAGCCGCATTAACGAGTTAGGTTTAAGAACCAAGCTATTAGCAGACACACTTGCTGTTAATATGGCTGTGTACGATATTGTCCGCGAAAACATCCTGCAGCCTAGCTTATTAGGTGATGTTGCAGGTGACGGCGTTGATGACCTAGTTGCCGTTGGTGAAGTACAAAGTAAGGGTTTTGAACTCGAAGTGGTTGGTGACATCACTGAGCGCTGGGTAGTTACTGCAAGCTACGCTTATAATGATACCCGTATAACTAAAGCCAACGACAGCATTCGTAACCAAATTCCAGATAGCGATAAATTTGCTAACGCGCCGCAAAATACTCTAGGTATATGGACACGCTATGAGCTACCTAGCTTATCGTCATCTATTTCTGCTGGCTTAGATTATGTTGATGAACAGCTTAGTTTAGGCGGTCAACGTGTTAAACCTTACACTGTTTACAACATGGCGTGGCAAACAACCGTTGATAACTGGCAATGGCAGCTATCAGTTAAGAACCTATTTGATAAAGAATACGCAAGCAGTGGCTTTATCGAGCGAACAGGGCACTTTCCTGGTGAGCCACGCCGTGTCTATTTAAGTGCTAAATACAGTTTTTAATGGTGGCGTGTGAACGCTAAAAGTTGGTTTAACTTACATTCTTGGGCAGGACTCTTCGTTGGAGTCCTGTTTTTTGTTACCTGCGTATCGGGGACACTCGCTACGTTAAGTCATGAACTCGAGTACTTAACAGACGCTAAGTACCGTGCTTTAACTTCTTCAGCCTCTACTAACTACCCAGCTCTCGAAAACACCCTTAATAAGCATTATCCGCAAGCTCAGTTACTTTATATCCAACGTCATAAACAAGATTACCTTGCCACTGAAGCGGCTCTTAAAGTCGGTGATTCATTTCGCTTTGTTTATTTAGATGCTGCAACGGGTCGCTTACTCGGTGAAGGAGAATGGGCGCGGATATCACGGTTTTTACGTAACTGGCATATGAACTTGTCGATGGGCTGGATGGGTAAACTAATCGTCACCAGTTTGAGTATTTTACTCGTTATTTTATTGGTCTCGAGTTTTTATGTGTATCGGCGCTGGTGGCAAGGCTTTATGAAAAAGCCTGCTGCGCTAAGCCTAGATAAACGTAGTAGTTGGTCTGATTGGCATAAGCTGTTAGGGCTTTGGAGTTTATGGTTTATTGCTGTGATGGCCATTACAGGGGTTTGGTATCTGGTAGAACATGGGCTGCAAACTGCGAAGGTACCTCACTATGTCTCTAGTCCACCAGCCTTGAGTGAGTTTAAAAAGCAAAGCCCTAGCAAAGGTCTAACACCAATTAGTTTAGCTACAGCTTATGAAGCTGCTCAACAGGCATTTCCTAGCCTTGATATTCGCTATATTCGTTATCCTAATAAAGCAGAACAGCCAATTGAAGTGCGTGGTTATAACGATGATATTTTATTGCGCCTGCGTGCTAACCGGGTTTATTTAAAACCAAGTTCCGGTGAAGTTCTAGGCATACAAAAAGGGGAAGAACTAAACCTGCTTCCACGAATTAAAGACACCGCTGATCCGCTGCACTTTGGTAACTTTGCAGGCATTGGTACCAAGCTTATTTGGGGGTTATTTGGTGTATTGATGAGCTTTGTAAGCGCTGCTGGCATCTATATGAGTTGGCTTAGGGTTAAGCGTAAAACAACGGCTGTAAAGTGGCTTGGTTTATCTGGGGTGGTTGCAATCGGTTTGGTAGTTGCTTCGTTACTAACAACGAGTTTGAGCTTTACTGAACGCAGTGTGCCCAATCAAGTTTATTCTCCTATTCTCGGTTAGCTTTTTTCAGGCAATAAAAAAGGCGCAGTTAGCGCCTTTTTTATTGGGTTAAGAGTTAGCCTCTTACCTTAATACCTTTTTTCTCCATACCGCGGTAGATGATTAGCATCTGTGCGATTGAGATAAGGTTCGATACTAACCAGTAAAGTACTAGGCCAGATGGGAACCATAAGAAGAAAATAGAGAATATAACTGGCATAAAGGTCATCATTTTTTGCTGCATAGGGTCAGTAACCGTCATAGGTTGCAGCTTTTGAGTGATGAACATACTTAAACCAAATAAAACCGGTAATACGTAGTATGGGTCCATTGCTGATAAGTCATTTAACCATAAAACGAATTCAGCATGACGTAGCTCAGTTGATTCTAAGAATACGTAGAATAATGCTAAGAAGATTGGCATTTGTAGTAACAGTGGGAAACAGCCACCCATAGGGTTCACTTTTTCTTTGCGGTACATTTCCATCATAGCTTGACCGAATTTTTGACGGTCATCACCATACTTTTCTTTTAGTGCAGCCATTTTAGGCTGTAAGGCACGCATCTTCGCCATTGACGTGTATTGTGCTTTAGTAAGCGGGTACATTGCCGTTTTAACGATAACCGTGATTGCAATGATAGCTAGACCCCAGTTACCTAGGATGCTGTGTAACCACTTAAGTAGTACGAATAATGGTTGTGAGATAAACCATAACCAACCGTAGTCTACAGTTAGGTCTAAGTCTGGGTGAATTGCTTCTAGTACGTCAGACTCTTTCGGGCCCATATAGTAAGTTGAGCTAAGTGTTGCTTGCGTACCAGCTTGTACGTTAACTGCTTCACCTTTAGTACCAATAATTGCCGCATTACCGGCAACTAATTTGCTGTAAAGGGTATTTTGTTGGTCTTGCTTTGGTACCCACGCACTTACAAAGTAGTGTTGGATAAATGCAATGTAGCCGCCAGCTGTAGTGATGTTAAGGTTTTTATCAGCCATGTCTGAGAAGCTGTACTTTTCGTATGGCTCTTCTTCAGTACCAAATGCTGCGCCTAAGTAGTTTTGATCTACTAAGCTACCTTTTTCTTGTACTGTGCGTTTTACTTGCGTGTATAACTGAACTTGAATTGGATCAGCAGTTACGTTGTTTACTGTGTACTCTAAATCTACAGCGTAGTCGCCTTTTTTGAAGATATAAGTTTTAGTAAACGTCACACCTTTACTGTCAGTAAACTCAAGTGGTACACGTAGCTCATCACCCGTTAAAGTGAATGCTTTTTGTGTGGTTTTATAAACAGGGCGACCAGCAACAGTTGCGTCAGGACCATTTAAACCAATTAAGCCACTTTGCGAGAAGTATTGCTTACCATCGAACTCACCTAATAGCATGTAAGGTGTGTTACTGCCTTTTTCTTCTTCGTACTGAAGTAAGTCTGTTTCAATGATGTCACCACCACGGGTGTCAATTTTAACAGTGAATACATCAGTTGTTACATCGATAACTGAGCGCTTTGCTGTCGTTACAGCTGGAACTTCACCGTCAGATGATGCAGGAATAAAGTCATCAGATTCTGGTGTTGTTGCGCCTAGTGTTTGTGTTGTGGCACTTGGATCAGCCTTTGGTGCGTTGTAGTCGTTATTCCATTCTTGAAATAATAAAAACGACACAAGCATCAAGCCGATTAATAAAAACGTGCGTTGCGATTCCATAACAGCTCTTATTTCTCGTGTTGGTGGTTAATATGATTTTTTGCCGGTACGGGATCATCCCCACCAGCATGTAAAGGGTGGCATTTTAATATGCGTTTAACAGCTAACCAACTGCCTTTTACACTTCCATGCAAATTAATTGCTTGAATAGCGTAACTAGAGCAGGTTGGATTAAAACGACAATGCGGGCCTAATAGTGGACTTATCCATTTTTGATAGCCGCGTATTAGCATGACTAAACAGCGCTTTGGAATAGCAACAAGTGGTTTAAGTAACCTCATGATGTGTCTGCCCCTGCGTTAATTTAGTCAATGGATACCATGAATTTAAATTCCCATCGTAGAATTTTAAATGCATGATTAAAAGGTGAGCTAAAGATACCTTAATTAAGCCTGTAATTCTATTGCTATCAGGCTTGTTTATTAGATTTAGCTGATTTATTCGGGCGTTTTTTAAATGGTGGTGGTTTAGGTGCACCAGGCTTGCAGCGTTCGTTAATTTTTCGCCACAATTTATTTAGTTGCTTTGTTAGCTCTTCGTTTGACTGTTCATCGATACCACTTTTAACCATAAGCACAATATCAATGTTATCGAGTTTGTGCTGATTTAAACGGAAACTTTCGCGAGCAAGTCGTTTAATTCGATTACGTTGACAGGCTTTTTTAACGCGTTTTTTTGCGACCGTAAGACCTAATCGAGGATTAGTTTGGTCATTGCGTTTAGCTAATAGGGTAAAGAAAGGAGTCGCAGCGCGTGCTGGTTCATTAAAGATTCGAGAGTAATGCGAGGGAGTTAACAGACGTAACTCCCTGCTGAAGCTAAAGTCTTCCACTTATATATTAAGCAGAAAGAACTTTACGGCCTTTAGCACGACGACGAGCTAATACTTTACGGCCATTTGCTGTTGCCATACGAGCACGGAAACCGTGTGTACGTTTGCGTTTTAAAACGCTAGGTTGAAAAGTTCTTTTCATAACAATTCCATCCGATCGGTTAAGGTTAAAACATCCTATGCAGGTCGCGATCCTGGCACAGGTGCCATTGCGAGCGCGAGATATTATAGATGAAGACAACAAAAGTCAATCATTAAAACGCTGCAGAGGCCGTAATTATAAAGGATCCTTTTAACTGATCATATAGGATCATCATAAATAAGAAGTTTTCCACAGCCTCTGTATAAAAAGTGAATAAAAGCTTGGGAAAAGCCAATTCGATCGTAGAATTTGATCGCGATCTGGCTGCAAATTTGTTATGATCACTGTTCGAGCTTAAAAAATAATTTTCTTAAAAATCAGTGTTTTATTCTTTTATGTTGCTGAGATCATATTTTTCATAAAAATCAATCTTGTACTTGTGGATAAAGTACCTTCATAATAGTCGGTCTGGGCCAAGAAAGTTGGTCAAAGATTAGCAATAAATGTTTGATTTTCCATCATTAAAGATGAACGGGAATAAAAATTAAATCTCTGGGAGTTTAACTGTGTATCTGTCGGTTTGGCAAAGTTGTTTATATGTATTGCAAGATGAATTGCCTTCACAGCAATTCAGTATGTGGGTAAGACCACTTCAAGCAGAAAGTACCGAAGATACGTTGACTATATATGCACCTAACCGTTTTGTTTTGGATTGGGTGAGAGAAAAGTATTTAAACCGTATTAATGAACTACTCGTTGAAATTTGTGGTGATGAAGCACCTGAATTACGTTTTGATGTTGGTAGTAAACCTATTTTAAATGCCCAAGTGGCATCAGCACCGGCTGCAGCAGAAACAAGCGCGCCTGTTACCCAACAGACTGCCGAAAAACAACAGCCAAAACCTGAAAAAGCAGCGGTCGAACCTGCACCAAAATCAGGCTATAAATCAAACATTAAAGAAAATTACACCTTTGATAGCTTTGTTGAAGGTAAATCAAACCAATTAGCAAAAGCTGCAGCGACTCAAGTTGCAGATAACCCAGGTTCAGCATTTAACCCTGTATTTATATACGGTGGTACTGGCTTAGGTAAAACTCACTTATTACACGCTGTTGGTAACGGTATTATGGCTAATAAGCCAGACGCGAAAATTGTTTATATGCACTCAGAGAGATTTGTGCAAGACATGGTTAAAGCGCTACAAAATAATGCCATAGAAGAATTTAAACGTTATTACCGAAGTGTTGATGCATTGATGATCGATGACATTCAATTTTTCGCTAATAAAGAACGCTCACAAGAAGAGTTCTTTCATACCTTCAATGCTTTACTTGAAGGAAATCAACAAATTATCTTAACTTCAGACCGCTATCCTAAAGAGATAGAAGGGGTTGAAGATCGCCTTAAATCACGTTTTGGTTGGGGCTTAACAATTGCTATTGAGCCACCAGAACTTGAAACGCGCGTTGCTATTTTGATGAAAAAAGCGCAGCAAAGTAAAATCAATTTACCTCACGAAGTTGCCTTTTTTATCGCTAAAAAGTTGCGTTCAAATGTGCGGGAATTAGAAGGGGCGTTAAACCGCGTTATTGCTAATGCAAACTTTACTGGTCGTCCGATTTCAATCGACTTTGTAAAAGAAGCGCTACGTGACTTACTTGCGCTGCAAGATAAATTGGTAACGATAGATAATATTCAACGCACTGTTGCTGAGTATTACCGTATTCGTGTATCAGATTTACTCTCTAAACGCCGTAGCCGTTCAGTAGCAAGACCACGTCAAGTGGCCATGGCATTATCAAAAGAACTTACAAATCACAGTTTACCTGAGATTGGTGACGCCTTTGGTGGTCGTGATCACACAACTGTATTACACGCTTGTCGTAAAGTTAAATCACTACGTGACGAAAGCCACGAAGTGAAAGAAGATTATCAAAACTTAATAAGAACCTTGTCATCTTAAGGCCGACTTTATTATGCAAATAACAATATCAAGAGAGCAATTTTTAAAACCTTTGGTTCAAGTGTCTGGTGCGATTGAGCGTAAGCACACCTTACCGATTTTATCGAACGTACTGTTAGTTGTTGAAAACGGGCAACTTTCGATGACGGGTACTGATCTTGAAATTGAGTTAGTGGCGAGTGTGTTTGTCGGTGAAGATACCACAGATACGCAACTCACTTTACCAGCTAAAAAGTTACTCGATATTTGTAAAAGTTTACCTGATGGCTCAGACCTTACGTTAAGTAGCCAAGATCATCAGTTACTACTAACAAGTGGTAAAAGCCGTTTTTCTTTAACTACGCTGGCCGCTGAAGATTTTCCGAATCTTGAGCAGTGGGATGGTGAAGTTGAATTTCAACTAACGCGTTTAGAATTGCGTAAACTTTTAGAAAGCACGCACTTTTCTATGGCGAATCAAGATGTACGTTATTACTTAAACGGTATGTCATTTGAAGTTGATAACGCAGATATTAAAACAGTGGCTACAGATGGCCACCGTTTGGCAATTGCACAAAAGCAATTACCACAGTCTTTAAATACACAGCGTCAGTTAATTATTCCACGTAAAGGTGTGCAAGAAATTATGCGCCTAATGGTGGCTGATGATGAGCTAGTAACCATTCAATTTGGTGCTAACCATATTCGTATTATTGATACTGAGTTTACATTTACTAGTAAACTAGTTGATGGTCGTTTCCCTGATTATCGTCGAGTATTGCCACGTGGTGGTGATAAAGTGATTACTGCTAACCGTGAATGGTTGCGCAGTGCTTTCCAACGTGTGTCTATTTTATCGAATGAAAAATTCCGTGGTGTACGTTTAAACTTGTCTGAAGGTTTATTAAAAATTACAGCAAACAACCCTGAGCAAGAACAAGCTGAAGAGGTGGTTGAAGTAATGTACCAAGGCGGCGAACTTGAAATTGGCTTTAACGTTTCTTATGTACTTGATGTACTTAATACATTAAAAACAGAAGATGTAACCTTTACGCTTGCAGACTCTAATAGCAGTGCGCTAATTGAAGGTGCAGGTGACGAAGAAGCTATGTACGTTGTAATGCCGATGCGCCTATAAGCTTATATGAGTTTAAGTCATTTAAGCCTCAATAATTTTCGGAATATTGAGGCGCTGACACTTGAGCCGGTTAATGGCATAAACATTATCTATGGCGAAAATGGCAGCGGAAAAACCAGTCTCCTTGAGGCGATATATTTCCTTTCTCACGGTAAATCATTTCGTACCGCCAAACATAAAAATATCATTCAGCATCAACAAGACAAGTTTGTGATTCATGGTCGCAAAGCGCTGCATGATTTGTCTATTCCGATTGGTATAAGCAAAAACCAAGCGGGTGAAACGTCTTTAAAGATTCAGGGAAAAACGAGCCGTAAAATCTCTGAATTAGCTCAGCTAGTGCCGGTGCAAGTGATTACTCCAGAAAGCTATTCATTGTTTTTTGGTGGCCCAAAAGAGCGTAGAAAATTTCTCGATTTAGGATTGTTCCACGTGGAACATGACTTTTTTTATCTGTGGCAGTCTTTTAATAAAGTACTGAAACAACGTAATGCTTTATTAAAAAGTAAACCTAGAGATTATTTCGAGCAGATCAAGTTTTGGGATAAAGAATTTGTTAGACTAGCTGAACAAATAAATAATCTAAGAATCGCGTATATAAGTAGGTTTAAGCAGCAGTTTTTTGATAAAATGTGTGCAGAATTAACGCTTGTAAGCGATTTAGAAATTAACTTTCATGCGGGCTGGAAAGAGAGTGAAACGCTCTCAGAGGCGCTTGAGCAAAGCTTTGAACGTGATGCCAAACAAGGTTTCACAAGTAAAGGTCCGCATAAAGCTGATTTTAGTTTTAGTGTTTCTGGTAACAGTGTAGAAAATACCTTTTCACGCGGTCAATTGAAGCTCTTGCTTTATGCGTTAAAAGTAACGCAAAATAGCTTAATTGAGTCAGAAACAGATAAGCAATCTATATTGCTAATAGATGACTTACCTTCAGAACTAGGTGAAGATACAAAAGAAAAAGTGGGTCAACTTTTGACTCATTGCGATTCGCAACTTTTTATCTCATCAATTTTATCTGAAAGTATTTCTGCTGTGGTGGAACCCATGCAACGAGAACTAAAAATGTTCCACGTGAAACATGGCAACCTAATAACAAGATAAGTGGGATTAACCATGTCTGAGAATTACGATTCGTCGAGTATTAAAGTACTTAAAGGATTAGACGCAGTAAGAAAGCGTCCAGGAATGTATATAGGGGACACCGATGACGGTACAGGCCTTCACCATATGGTGTTTGAGGTTGTTGATAACTCTATCGATGAAGCCTTAGCTGGTCATTGTGATGATATTTTTGTAACGATTCACTTAGACGGTTCAGTCTCTGTAAGAGATAACGGTCGTGGTATTCCTACATCTATTCACGAAGAAGAAGGTGTTTCTGCGGCTGAAGTTATCATGACGGTACTTCATGCTGGTGGTAAGTTCGATGATAACTCATATAAAGTATCTGGTGGCTTACACGGTGTAGGTGTTTCGGTAGTAAATGCACTATCTGAAAAGCTGCAACTGACCATTCGTCGTGAAGGCAAAATTCACCAACAAACATATACTATGGGTGTACCAGATGCGCCATTAGCTATAATTGGTGACGCAACAGACACAGGTACTGAATTACGTTTCTGGCCAAGTGGTGAAACATTCAGTGACCTTAACTTCCACTACGATATCTTAGCAAAACGTTTGCGTGAGCTTTCGTTCTTAAACTCTGGTGTAAGTATCATTCTTACTGATGAGCGTGAAGAATCTAAGAATGACCACTTCAAATATGACGGTGGTATCCAAGCATTCGTAGAATATCTAAACCGTAACAAAACACCTGTACATAAAAGTGTTTTCCACTTTACCCATGAGCGTGAAGAAGACGGTATTAGTGTAGAAGTTTCAATGCAGTGGAACGATGGTTTCCAAGAAAGCATTTACTGTTTCACAAACAACATTCCACAACGTGATGGTGGTACGCACTTAGCTGGCTTTAGAGCTGCATTAACGCGTACGCTAAATAACTACATGGAAAAAGAAGGCTTTAACAAAAAAGCGAAAACAACAAGCAATGCGACGGGTGATGATGCTCGTGAAGGCTTAACTGCGGTTGTAAGTGTTAAAGTACCTGATCCTAAGTTCTCATCACAAACTAAAGACAAACTAGTATCAAGTGAAGTTAAGTCTGCTGTAGAACAAGCAATGGCAGAAAAATTAACAGAGTTCTTATTAGAAAACCCTGTTGATGCTAAAACAGTTGTTGGCAAAATTATTGATGCAGCACGAGCTCGTGAAGCAGCACGTAAAGCACGTGAAATGACACGCCGTAAAGGTGCAATGGATTTAGCTGGCTTACCAGGTAAATTGGCAGACTGCCAAGAAAAAGATCCGGCACTTTCTGAACTATACATAGTGGAGGGTGACTCTGCAGGTGGTTCAGCTAAGCAGGGTCGTAACCGTAAAAACCAAGCAATTTTGCCACTTAAAGGTAAGATTCTTAACGTAGAAAAAGCACGCTTTGATAAGATGCTTTCTTCTCAAGAAGTAGCAACTCTAATCACTGCATTAGGCTGTGGTATTGGTCGTGATGAATATGACCCAGAAAAGCTACGTTATCATCGTATCATTATCATGACCGATGCGGACGTGGATGGTTCTCACATTCGTACCTTACTACTGACTTTCTTCTACCGTCAAATGCCAGAGATTGTAGAAAAAGGCTTTATCTATATTGCGCAACCACCACTTTATAAAGTGAAAAAAGGTAAGCAAGAACGCTACATTAAAGATGATCCAGCGCTTGTTGATTACTTAACATCATTAGCATTAAATAATGCTGCACTTTATACAAGCGAAGGTTCATCTGCACTTGAAGGTGAAGAGCTAGAAAGAATCGTTCACGACTATCAAAATACAGTTAAAGTGATTGAGCGCTTAAAACGTAAATATCCAAACTCGGTTATGGAACGTTTAATCTATCAAAGCGAAATTACCGAAGCTGATTTAGTAGATGAAGCAAAAGTTAAAGAGTGGACTAACACGCTAGTTGACGACTTAATTGCACGTGATGAAGATGCAACTATCTTCCATGCGGGCACTGAGCACGATACTGAGCGCAACATGTATTATCCTGTTGTGAATATTCGTCAGCATGGTGTGGATAAAGCACATGTACTAAACCATGACTTCATCACATCGCGTGACTACAAACGCATTGCAGCGACAGGCGTAAACATTGCTAACTTACTTGAAGAAGGGGCATATGTTCAACGCGGTGAGAAAACTCTTGCTGTTGATAACTTTGTGGATGCATTAGAGTGGTTAATCAATGAATCGAAACGTGGCCTTTATATTCAACGCTATAAAGGACTTGGTGAGATGAACCCTGATCAGCTTTGGGAAACCACTATGGACCCAGATGCTCGTCGTATGTTGAAAGTAACAATTGAAGATGCAGTAGCTGCAGACCAATTGTTTGCGACTCTAATGGGTGACCAAGTTGAGCCGCGTCGTGACTTCATCGAAACGAATGCGCTACGTGTAGTTAACCTAGACGTATAACGCTAAATTAAGAATTAAAAAGGAGCCTACAGGCTCCTTTTTTTATTGCTGAAAAAGCACAAACTGCTTAAAACCTTACTGCACACAAGGTATACTGAGAGCAATTTTCAGACTAAACGCACCAGATACTATAAGCCAAATATGCAAAAATATGACGTTAAAACCTTTCAAGGTTTGATCCTGGCTTTACAGGACTATTGGGCACAGCAAGGCTGTGTGATTGCTCAACCACTTGATATGGAAGTGGGAGCAGGGACATTTCATCCGTTAACTTTCTTAAAGTCGATTGGCCCAGAGCCAATGTCGAGCGCGTATGTTCAACCATGCCGCCGTCCAACTGATGGTCGTTATGGTGAAAACCCGAACCGTTTACAGCATTACTACCAATTCCAAGTAGTATTAAAGCCATCACCAGAAAACATCCAGGAGCTTTATTTAGGCTCTTTAGCTGCTGTTGGTATTGATACACTAACTGATGAAGTTCGCTTCGTAGAAGACAATTGGGAGTCGCCTACATTAGGTGCATGGGGTTTGGGTTGGGAGATCTGGTTAAACGGCATGGAAGTAACTCAGTTCACTTACTTCCAGCAAGTAGGTGGCTTAGAGTGCTCACCAGTAACCGGTGAAATCACTTATGGTCTTGAGCGTTTAGCAATGTATATTCAGGGCGTAGATAGTATCTATGACCTAGTATGGGCAGACGGCCCTATGGGTCGTGTGACATACGGTGATGTATTCCATCAAAACGAAGTAGAGCAGTCAGCTTATAACTTCGAACAAGCGGATGTTGAGTTCTTATTTGCACAGTTCGATCACTGTGAAAAAGAAAGCGAAAAGCTAATTGAAGCAGGCCTACCATTACCAGCTTATGAGCAAGTAATGAAAGCATCACATGCGTTTAACTTATTAGACGCTCGTCACGCTATCTCAGTAACAGAACGTCAACGTTATATCTTACGTGTTCGTGCTTTATCTAAAGCATGTGCGCAAAGTTACTATGATGCCCGTGAAGCTCTTGGTTTCCCGCTTTGTAAGGATTAAGAATTAGCATGTCAGCAGAAAATTTATTAGTAGAAATTGGCACAGAAGAGTTGCCACCGAAAGCACTTCGTAAACTTGCTGAGTCGTTTGCTGAGAACTTAGCAACTGAGCTTGCAAGCTTAGAATTAAATCACCAAGGCGTTAACTGGTACGCATCACCACGTCGTTTAGGTTTGCGTGTTACTGCACTTGAGGCTAAGCAAAGTGACAAGGTTGTAGAAAAGCGTGGTCCTGCAGTTGCAGCTGCTTTTGATGCCGATGGTAATCCAACAAAAGCAGCAATGGGTTGGGCTCGTGGTTGTGGTATCGATGTAAGTGATGCACAAACACTTGAGACAGATAAAGGCGCTTGGTTATTACATAAAGCACAGGTTGAAGGTCAAGCAACTACATCGCTTATGAGTGATGCAGTAAACAAAGCACTTGCTAAATTACCTATCCCTAAACCAATGCGCTGGGGTGCAAATAAAACACAATTTATTCGCCCTGTGCACACAGCGACTATCTTATTTGGTAGCACGTTGATCGAAGGCGAAATCCTTGGTAAGCAAGTTGGCAACCAATTACAAGGTCACCGTTTCCATCATCCAGAAAAAGTAACAATCAACCACGCTGATGATGTGTTTGATGTTCTTAAATCTGCTTACGTTGTCGCTGACTTCGAAGCGCGTAAAGCACAAATTCGCGAACAGATTGAAGCAGCAGCTAGCGCTGTAAATGCTAAAGTAGCAATGGATGAAGACTTACTTGAAGAAGTAACATCCTTGGTTGAATGGCCAGTAACGCTGACAGCAACATTCGAAGAAGCATTCTTAGATGTTCCTTCAGAAGCGCTTATCTATACCATGAAGGACGACCAAAAGTACTTCCCGCTATTAGACCAAGATGGCAACTTACTTAACAAGTTCCTATTTGTTTCTAATATCGAAAGTAAAGATCCAAGCGTGGTAATTGCTGGTAACGAAAAAGTTGTTCGTCCTCGTTTAGCGGATGCACAGTTCTTCTACGAAACAGATAAGAAGAAAACGCTAGAGAGTCGCTTAGAGTCTCTAGATACTGTTTTATTCCAAAAGCAACTTGGTACGTTGAAAGACAAATCTGAGCGTATTAGTGAACTTGCAGGTTACATTGCTGAGCAATTAGGTGCTGATGCAGAGCTTGCTAAGCGAGCAGGTTTATTAAGTAAAACAGACTTAATGACCGAAATGGTCATGGAGTTTACCGACGTACAAGGTGTAATGGGTATGCATTACGCTCGTCACGACGGTGAAGCTGAAGAAGTTGCACTCGCGCAAAACGAACAATATATGCCTCGCTTCGCGGGTGATAACTTACCAACAAATGTGATCAGCTGTGCGGTAGCTATTGCTGATAAGTTTGATACGCTGGTGGGTATTTTTGGTATTGGTCAAGCGCCAAAAGGCGACAAAGACCCATTTGCACTTCGCCGTGCAGCAATTGGTGCATTAC
Organism: Pseudoalteromonas sp. 0802; assembly: GCF_013350085.1. Taxonomy (NCBI): domain Bacteria; kingdom Pseudomonadati; phylum Pseudomonadota; class Gammaproteobacteria; order Alteromonadales; family Pseudoalteromonadaceae; genus Pseudoalteromonas; species Pseudoalteromonas sp. 0802. The sequence continues at coordinate 34,235 of NZ_JABVXE010000019.1, forward strand.
GCATCATGGTTGAAAAATCATTACCGCTAGATATCTTAGACCTTGTTGCTAAATCACAAACGCTATTCGGTGAAAAGCTAACAAACCTGAACGTATCAATAGATGTATTTGAGTTTATGCTAGGTCGTTTCCGCGCATGGTATCAAGATGAAGGTATTGAAGTTGATGTCATTCAAGCCGTACTAGCACGTCGCCCAACTAAACCAGTTGATTTCGACCGCCGTGTTAAAGCAGTAAGTCACTTCCGTACATTAGACGCAGCAGAAGCGCTTGCAGCAGCAAATAAACGTGTAAGCAATATCTTGGCTAAGAATGACATCACAACACAAGGTGATGTGAATGAGAGCCTATTAAGCGATGACGCAGAAAAAGTATTAGCGTCACACGTTGCTAAGTTTGCAACTGAGCTTGCACCTTTATATGCAAATGGCGATTACCAAGAGGCATTATCACAACTTGCGGGTATCCGTGAGAGTGTTGATAACTTCTTCGATAACGTCATGGTAATGGCCGATGACGAAGCGGTTAAACAAAATCGTTTAGCATTGTTAAGCCAACTAAGCCGTCTGTTTTTAGATATTGCTGATATTTCTGTACTTCAGAAGTAAGCAGTAGCCAATTAATAAAAGCCAGCTCAGTGCTGGCTTTTTTGTAGCAAAAGGAACAGTAATGAAACGTGTAATTACTTTAGCATTAGCAGGCTTATTAACAGCCTGTTCTAGCCAAATGCAAATGCCAAGCATCGACGATATTCTGCCAAGCAAAGAGCTTGACCGTACTATGTATTTACGTGGTGATTTTACCTTGTGGGATGCCGAGCCGCAGTATCAATTAGAGCAAGTTGCCCCGGGCATATTTCAAACCGACGTTAAGTTTTCAACACCAGGTAAGGTTTATGAATTCAAAGTAGCGGATGCTGATTTTAGCGAAGGCTATAACTGTGGTTACAGTGATATGTACCCAGCAGGGCAATCATTAGTGCTAGGCCAAGCCGCCAATGCAGACTGTAATACCATCTACAATTATTTCAGCTTTAAACCCGCTGCAAAAGGTGTGTATGTAGTGAGCTTTAATTACCGCAATAGTAATCAACCAAAAGTGACAGTAACTCGAAAGTAAAGCTCTGCGCTGGTAGGTTGGGTAGAGCGGAGCGAAACCCAACGCATACACTCACCTTGAAGATTAGCTGCGGTATCTAACTCTGCAGCGGATTAGCTATCGGGAATGTTCGATATATCGCAGAAGAAAAGTATCTACAACATGTTGGGTTTCGTTGCTCTCAACCCAACACACTGGTTAGGCTAGCGTTAGAACAAAGCGCCAGCCTTCTCATCAATCTTCATAAAGATTAAGTGCGATATCAAACTCATCACCTGACAAATTAAAAGCAGGTGACTCACTCAACTTCCTATAAGACGAAAATGGCCAGTCTTCAATTTGATTCACATATTTATGTTTCACAGGGTTGAAGTAAATATAATTAATATGGTTCATTAGGTCTTGCTCGTCCTTTATATAATGCTCCCAATACCGTCTCTGCCAAATACCTCGTTCACATTTCTGAATACGGCTAGGCGATTTATGCTCGCAATTATTTAGCTGTCTAGAAAAATTAGACTTAATTAACCGCCACCGTTTTGCATAATCACAATCCCCAGCGGGTAGTTGCCAAATAGCGTGTAAGTGATCTGGAAGAATGACAATGGCAAGCGTTGTAAAAGGGTGTGACTTAAACACACTTTTATAAGCTGAGCGTAGCTGAGTGATGTTTGAAGTTAAAAGTGCTGAGTTTCTTTGCGCAATCGCTAGAGTAAAGAAATAGGTGCCCCCGGGGATTAATATTCTTCTGTATCGCATACATTCATCCTTGAATGTTAAATGATAAGAATAGCTTAATTTCGATTAAAAGTTGAATTTCACGAACTTTAATTTGTTGCCATCAACTTGCAGTTACGTTGGGTTTCGCTTCGCTCTACCCAACCTACAAGCTCGTTATAACCCTTTCTTCACCAAGTATCGATACGGTGCTTGTTCTACATCTTTAGCCACGAGAGTGTGATCCATAAAAGTACAAAAACTTGGGATATCGCGGGTGGTTGATGGGTCGTCGGCGATAATAAGTAAGGTTTCGCCATCTTTCATTTTACGTACTGCGCCACGTACCATCATAACAGGTTCTGGACAACGAAGGCCAAGTGCATCTAATTGGTGATCGGGATTATCAAAACTCATGGCTGACCTTTTAGGTGAAAGAGACGATTATTAAGCGGCTATTTTAACTTTCTATTGCCGCCAGTTTCAATAAGCGAAAGCAAAGCAAATAAAAAAGGCGCACTGAGCAAATCAGTGCGCCTTTTTATCACCAAGATGTTTGGTGTGAGCTCGTTATTCTACGCGCTCAAATACAGTTGCAATACCTTGGCCTAAACCAATACACATAGTTGCTAGACCGTATTTAGCGTTCTTGTCTTCCATTAGGTGAACAAGCGTTGTGCTAATACGTGAACCAGAACAACCAAGTGGGTGACCAAGTGCAATTGCACCACCATTTAGGTTAACTTTCTCATCTACCACATCCATCAGACCTAGGTCTTTTAACACTGGTAGAGATTGTGCTGCGAATGCTTCGTTAAGCTCTGCAACATCGATATCGTCAATAGTGATACCTGCTTGTTGAAGTGCTTTTTGCGAAGCTGGAACTGGGCCGTAACCCATGATTGATGGATCGCAACCTGCAACAGCCATTGATTTAATACGCGCACGAATTGGTAAACCAAGTTCTTTTGCTTTCTCTTCGCTCATTACAAGCATTGCTGACGCGCCGTCAGACAGTGCAGAAGAAGTACCTGCCGTTACGCTACCTGATGCTGGATTGAATACAGGGCGTAGTTGCGATAAGCCTTCAACAGTTGTCTCTGGGCGGATTACTTCATCGTCTTCAACTAAGATTAAAGAACCATCTGCATCGTGACCTTCCATTGGCAGGATTTCACGACGGAAGCGACCTTCAACAGTTGCTGCGTGTGCACGTTGGTGTGAACGGTAAGCAAATTCGTCTTGTTGCTCGCGGCTAATGCCGTGCAGCGTAGCAAGGTATTCTGCAGTTAAACCCATTACGCCAGCAGCTTGTGCTACAGACGTTGATAAACCAGGGTGAAAATCATTACCGTGAGTCATAGGTACGTGACCCATGTGTTCAACACCACCAATGATGTAGGTATCACCAGCGCCAGTCATAATAGCGCGTGCTGCATCGTGTAATGCTTGCATTGATGAACCACATAAACGGTTAACAGTAACAGCTGGTACTGAGTGAGGGATACCGGCTAGTAGTGATGCGTTACGAGCAATGTTAAAACCTTGCTCTAAAGTTTGTTGTACACAGCCCCAGTAAATATCATCAATTGATGCTGGATCAACGGCTGGGTTACGGTCTAACAAACCTTTCATTAAGTGAGCACTTAAATCTTCCGCACGCTTGTTTTTGAATACGCCGTTCTTTGAACGACCCATTGGTGTGCGGATACAATCTACGATTACTGGATTATTCATGTTTCTTATCCTTCCACCTTATAGAATACACGGCCTTCTTCGGCCCACTTGCGAGTTTCATCTGATACTTGGTAAATCGCACCTAAGTGAGCGTATTTGTCTGCTGTCGCAACAAAGTTCGCTAAACCAGTTTGATCTAAGTAACGGAATGCACCGCCTCTAAATGGAGGGAAACCAATGCCGTAAATTAGCGCCATGTCAGCTTCTTGTGGTGACGCTACGATACCTTCTTGTAAACAAAGTAGTACTTCGTTGATCATCGGGATCATACAACGGTCAATGATTTCTTGCTTGTCGAAATCTTTAGGTGCATCAGTGATAGCACTTAGTAACTCTGTTGCTGTTGCATCTTTTGCTTTTTTCAGGCGACCACGACGGTCTGGCGCGTATTGGTAGAAACCTGCACCATTTTTCTGACCAAAGCGTTTTTCGTTTGCAAATACAGTAACTGGGTCTTTATCTTGGCGAGCCATACGCTCAGGGAAACCGTCAGCCATTACACCAGTACAGTGGTAAGCTGTATCGATACCTACAACATCAAGAAGATATGCAGGCCCCATAGGCCAACCAAATACATTTTCCATCACTTTATCAACTTTAGTGAAGTCAGCACCTTCAACAACAAGTTTGCTGAAACCTGCAAAGTAAGGGAATAGTACGCGGTTTACAAAGAAACCAGGACAGTCGTTTACAACGATTGGTGATTTACCAAGTTTTAATGCGTAATCAACAACCGCATTAATAGTAGCTTCTGATGTTTTTTCACCACGAATGATTTCTACTAATGGCATTTTTGGCACTGGGTTAAAGAAGTGCATACCACAGAAGTTTTCTGGTTTTTCAAGTGCCGATGCTAACTCGTCAATACGAATTGTTGAGGTATTTGAAGTTAGGATAGTGCCCGCTGGTAAGTCTTTTTCAAGGCCCGCAAGAACAGCTTGCTTCACTTTAGGGTTTTCAACCACAGCTTCAACAACGATGTCTGCGCTTTGTAGGTCCGCATCGTTTAGTGTTGGTTTGATCTTGCCTAAGGTAGCAACCATCTTATCCATCGCCATATGGCCACGTTGTACTTTTTTGCCAAGTAGCTTAGATGCTTCACCCATACCTAAACCAAGAGCATCTTGGTTGATGTCTTTCATGATAATAGGTGTGCCTTTATAAGCAGACTGATATGCAATACCGCCGCCCATAATACCTGCGCCTAATACAGCTGCTTGTTTGATCTCAAGTTCACTGTGTTTAGCTTGCTTCTTCGCTTTACCTTTAATGTATTGGTCAGCTAAGAAAATACCTGTTTGTGCAGCAGCTTCGCTTGTTGCTGCTAATTTAGCAAAGTTAGCGTTTTCAATCGCCATTGCTTCAGCGCGTTCACAGTTTGCTGCAGCTTTGATTGTTTTTACAGCCATAACAGGTGCTGGGTAGTGACCTTTTGTCTGACCCATTACCATGCCTTCAGCCATCGCAAAACTCATACCTTGCTCAACACGGTTCATTTTCAGTGGCTGTAATTTTACTTGTCGTTTTGCTTGCCAATCTAGCTTGCCAGCAATTGCTTGCTCAAGTGTTGCAATACTTGACTCTAAAAGTTTGTCAGCACTAACTACTGCGTCAAAAGCACCTACTTTTAAGGCATCAGCAGCGCGGTTTTCTTTACCTGTAGTGATCCATGTCATCGCATTATCAGCGCCAATAAGGCGTGGAAGGCGAACTGTACCACCAAAACCAGGCATGATGCCTAGTTTAACTTCAGGTAGGCCAATTTTAGCGTTAGAGCTAGCAACGCGGTAATCGGTAGCGAGTGCCCACTCACATCCACCGCCAAGCGCCATGCCGTTTACAGCACTTAGCGTTGGGAAAGGTAAATCTTCAATTGCATCAAAAACGTCAGTTGCATTTTTGATCCATGCAACAAGTTCTTCTTGAGGTTTAGTGAAGGTAGGTAAAAATTCGAAAATGTCGGCACCGATAATGAAATGATCTTTATCGCTGGTGAACACCATGCCTTTGATATCTGAGTTTGTTGCCAATTCTTTTAATGCTAAAGCGCAATCTTGCAAGGTTTGCTGCGAAAGTTTATTTACTGAGCCGTCTGCACAGAACTTAAACTCGGCGATGTTGTCCTTGATGAAAGCAACTTCAAATGAATCGCTTTTATATAACATTATTATTCTCCCTAGTTTATTAACTAAGACTGGTACGATGAGTTTGCATTTCAATCAGTGTGCTTGCTTTAAAATGAAAATGCAACGAAAAATTTACTGCGCTTTATCGCGATTGGTTAAAATATAGCTGGTTTGGTGCTAAGGTGTAGGAGAAGTTTTTTGTTATTAATTCTTTAATTTTTGTTAAAGGTCATCATGAAAAAACAACTCCTTGGTTGGACAGCTGCCGCATTACTTTTTCCTTTTTTTGTAGCTGAAGCCAACGATAAACATGACGCTTTTTTAAAAGCAGAAAAAAAGGCGCGTTACGGTGATTATCAAGACATGAAAGAGGCGGCAAGTGGGCTTGATCACCCTTTGAAACCTTATGTCGAAAAGGCTTATTGGCAACGTAATCCGAGCCTTAAACACCAGACAGAAATCGAAAACTACCTCAATGTTTACCAAAACACGCCACTAGAGTGGCCTGTACGTAAGGCATGGCTTAATTACTTAAAAAAGTACAACAAAAAAGCGGCTTATATTCGTAACTATCGCGAAACAAGCAATAACGAATTGACCTGTCCTTATTTAAGTTTTCAATTGGACTTAGGTGCGCCTGAAAAAGCCATCATGAATCAAGTGACTGATTTATGGGTGGTAGGAAAATCACAACCAAAAGAGTGCGATAAGTTGTTCTCTCTTTGGAAGAAAAAAGGTTACCAGACCGAAGAGCGGGTTTGGCAGCGCATTAGCTTGGCTGCCGAAGGGGGCTCATCAAGTTTAATTCCATACTTAAAAACATTACTGCCTCGTGCTGACCAATATTTAGCTGATTTATATTTAAAGGTACGCAAAGATCCGAGTGCTTCAGCGGGCCTTTATCGCTACAAGAAAAAATCTGCTAAAGAAGGGCAGATTGCGATTTATGGAGTTAAGCGCCTAGTATGGCGAGATAAAGACCTTGCACTGCGTGCCTGGGAAAAGCTCGAAACCATGTTCGATTACACAGACGAGCAAAAAGCGGATGTTTACTACAGTTTTGCCTTGTCGCTTGCTTCAAGTGGCCACCAGCAAGCGCGCTTTTGGTTAAATAAAGTGCCTAAAGACCGTCAAACTAGAAAGTTAATGCAATGGCAACTTGGCAATATGTTAGAGAGACAAGATTGGTCTGGCATTGTGGCGTTTTTTACAGGCAAAGAAAACCTGAGCCTAGGTCAACAATATTGGTTAGCATATAGCTTAAACCAACGTGGTGAAGTCGAACGTGCTCGTGAAATCTGGCAAACAGTGGCTAAAGAGCGTGATTATTACGGCTTTTTAGCATCTGCACGCTTAGGTATTCCGGTTAGCTTAAATAACAAAGAGATAAATATTAGTAATAAGCTAAAGCTTGAAGTGGCGAATGCTCCAGGCTTTAAGCGAGCTCGTGCTTTATATGAGCTTGAGCGCTTTACATCTGCGCGTCGTGAGTGGAATTATTTAACGGATACATCAACCAAAGAAGAAAAGCTTGCTGCGTCATTACTTGCAGCTGAACTTGATTGGTACGACAGTACTATCTATACCTTAGCGCAGTTAAAAGAGTGGGACTATGTCGACTTACGCTTCCCATTTGCGTTCAAAGATGTATTTGCAACATATAGCAGTCGCAGCCATATTGATGTTGCTTGGAGCATTGCAATTTCACGCCGTGAAAGTTCTTTTGCGCCCGATGCGCGTTCTCATGCCAATGCCCATGGTTTAATGCAGTTGTTGCCAAGTACTGCTAAATATATGAATAAGAGTTCAGTGTCGCGTAAGCAGTTATACCAGCCTCGTACTAATATTCGTCTTGGTAGTGAGTATTTGCAGTATTTGAAAAAGAAAAATCATGGCAACGAAATCCTGGCAACGGCCTCGTATAATGCAGGCTATCATCGTATTAAACGCTGGATCCCAGAGCAAGCTATGCCAGCTGAGCTGTGGATTGAGTTAATTCCTTATACAGAAACACGAAACTACGTTAAGAATGTATTTGCTTACAGACAGGTTTATCACACTCGATTAGGACGCGATGGCAATGTTCTAGCGCCAATTCTTGATATGTCGATGGGTGGTTAAACTCGATTTGTCACACTATCCTCCCTCAGTTGGGGGATAGTGCTGGCTATGATAGACTGCTAACAAGTTAAATTTACTAAAGATGGGTTTACTATGGATAAATTAGCGGTGTTATACGCCGAACATATTGCAACCTTGCAACAACGCACTCGAACAATTACAGAGCGTGAAGGTTTAGAAGGGTTAGTAATTCACTCAGGTCAGGCTAAACGTCAATTTTTAGATGACATGTATTATCCGTTTAAGGTGAATCCGCAATTTAAAGCTTGGTTACCAGTGATCGACAACCCACATTGTTGGATTGTGGTTGATGGTGCATCTAAGCCGAAACTGATTTTTTATCGTCCAGTGGACTTTTGGCATAAAGTACCTGACGAACCACGTGATTTTTGGGCTGAGTATTTTGATATTGAATTATTAGTACAGCCAGATCAGGTAGAAAAGCTGCTTCCTTATGATAAAGCTAAATATGCTTATATCGGTGAATACCTAGAAGTAGCGCAAGCGCTGGGCTTTAGCATTATGAATCCAGAGCCAGTTATGAACTACCTTCATTTTCATCGTGCTTATAAAACGCAGTATGAGCTTGAGTGTTTACGCCAAGCTAACCGTATCGCGGTAGATGGGCACAAAGCAGCACGTGATACGTTTTTTGCTGGTGGTTCAGAGTTTGATATTCAGCAAGCTTACCTTATGGCTACCCGCCAGAGTGAAAACGAGATGCCTTACGGTAATATCGTTGCACTAAATGAGAACTGTGCAATTTTGCATTACACGCATTTTGAACCTAAAGCGCCGCAAACGCATCACTCTTTCCTTATTGACGCAGGTGCAAACTTTAATGGTTATGCTGCTGATATCACACGTACTTATGACTTTAAAAAGTCAGGTGAGTTTAGCGACTTAATTAAAGTAATGACTGAGCATCAAATCGCTTTAGGTAAAGCATTAAAGCCTGGCTTGTTATACGGTGAATTGCATTTAGATTGTCACCAGCGTGTAGCGCAAGTACTAAGCGACTTTAATATTGTGAAGTTACCAGCCGCTGAAATTGTTGAGCGTGGTATTACGTCGACGTTCTTCCCGCATGGTCTTGGTCATCATCTTGGTTTACAAGTTCACGATATGGGTGGCTTTATGGCTGATGATACAGGTGCGCACCAAGCACCACCTGAAGGTCATCCGTTCCTACGTTGCACTCGTTTAATCGAAAAGAACCAAGTATTTACTATTGAACCTGGTTTATACTTTATCGACTCGTTATTAGGTGACCTTGCGCAAACTGACAACAAACAGTTTATTAACTGGGAAAAAGTTGAAGAGCTTAAGCCGTTTGGCGGTATCCGTATTGAAGATAATATTATCGTTCATGAAGATAGCCTAGAAAACATGACTCGTGATCTACACTTAGATTAACGATAAAGGTTAGTGAATGTCGGGGCCAATAGGCCCCATTTTTTTAGATAAGCAATTATGTCTGAATACCAATATCCGGCTGAGCCGGTTTTTTACCAAGAAGAAATCAAAAAAAGCACCTTTATTGTGCATATTGCCCACACCCCAGATCTTGCGTCAGCAAAAGCCTTTATCAAAGAAATTCAAGATAAATACAGCGATGCTCGTCATAATTGCTGGGCACATGTTGCGGGTAACCCCGGTGGTAGTCATGTGTATGGCTTTTCTGATGATGGTGAGCCTAATGGCACAGCAGGTAAGCCAATGCTTAATGTATTAACAGGCTCTGGTATTGGTGAAATTACAGCGGTGGTAACCCGTTATTTCGGGGGCATCAAGCTTGGTACAGGTGGGCTAGTTCGCGCTTACGGCGGTAGTTTAAATAATGCCATGCGAGAGCTTAAAACCATTACCAAGGTACCGAGTGTTGAACTAGTTGGTCAAAGCGATTACAGCGTACAAGGTGCAATTGAGCAGTTATTAAAAAATCAGTATCAGGTGCTTAATATCGAAAAACAATTTGCAGAGAACATCACATGGCAAATTGAAATCGATAGCCGTCAGGCAGAGCAAGCGATTGATGATATCCATGAATTGACTCATGGCGAAGTTAGCCTAAAAGTCAGAAAAGTTTGAAATGTAAAAATAATACATTCCGTTTACTTACAATTAAGGCTGTAAGACAATAAACTGTATTAGCTAAACATTTAATAAGAAAGCGATACGCCTAGATGCAATTTCGTACCATAATAAAAATTCTCGGCCAGCTGGTGGCGTTATTTAGTATCACTATGGTGCCACCGGCACTGGTGTCTTTGATCTACAAAGACGGTGGTGGTGTGCCATTCGTTCTCGCTTTTATCTTTAGTGTTGTGATTGGTTTAGCGGCTTATTATCCAAACCGTCATGAGCATGGTGATCTTAAAGCCCGTGAAGGCTTCTTGATTGTAGTCTTGTTCTGGTTGGTACTAGGTACCTTCGCTGCGGTGCCTTTAGTGTTCTTACAAGAGCCTAATCTTTCCTTAGCTGACTCCGTATTTGAGGCCTTTTCTGGGCTGACAACAACAGGGGCTACCGTACTTACGGGCATAGAATACCTACCTAAATCAGTCCTCTTTTATCGCCAGCAACTGCAATGGCTAGGTGGTATGGGGATCATCGTACTCGCAGTCGCGGTACTGCCTATGCTAGGGGTCGGTGGTATGCAGCTATACCGTGCAGAAACACCTGGTCCGGTTAAAGACTCAAAAATGACACCGCGTATTGCCGATACCGCAAAGCATCTTTGGTATATCTATGTATCGCTGACGATAGCCTGTACGCTTGCGTATTGGGCTGCAGGAATGGATTGGTTTGATGCAATCTGTCATGCGTTCTCTACGATTGCGATTGGTGGCTTCTCTACTTACGACGCATCAATGGGGCAGTTTGACAGCCCATTAATTAACTTTATTTGTGTCGTGTTTTTGCTGATCGCAGCCATTAACTTCTCGCTGCACTATGCGGCGGTAGCTTCGCGCAACATTCGTGTTTATTTACGTGACCCTGAATTCAAAGTGTTCTTATTGATTCAATTAGCATTGGTCATTGTCTGCTTTACTGTGCTGTCATCAAATAATATTTATGCTGATGGTGATGAGACTCTCGATCAAGCTATGTTCCAAGCGGTATCAATGAGTACTACCGCGGGCTTTGCGACAGACAACTTCTCAGCATGGCCACTGTTCTTACCTATTTTACTTATTTTCTCAAGTTTTATTGGCGGCTGTGCCGGCTCTACCGGTGGTGGTATGAAGGTCGTGCGGGTGTTCTTACTTTACTTACAAGGTATTCGTGAGCTCAATCGTCTTGTGCATCCAAGGGCTATTTATTCAATTAAATTAGGCCGAAAAGCACTTCCAGATAAAGTTGTAGAAGCTGTTTGGGGCTTCTTCTCTGCGTATGCTTTGGTGTTTGTCATTATCATGTTGGCGCTGATGGGCACCGGCATGGATAACATCAGTGCATTCTCAGCAACAGCTGCTTGCTTAAATAACTTAGGCCCAGGTTTAGGTGAAGTCGCTGCTCATTACGGAGCGATTTCTGATACGGCAAAATGGCTACTTACTATTGCGATGGTATTTGGTCGTTTAGAAATATTCACCCTGTTAGTGTTGTTTACGCCAACCTTCTGGCGGGGCTAACCATAGTAAGGTGATTATCTAGAAGTGGAGGCATTACTGTGCCAAAAACTCAAAAACAACGTAATCTTGAAAAGCTAACCTGTATCCCAGCGGGTAGCTTGGTGGATGTTGAAATTACTACACCAACCGACAGTAAACGCGTAAAAACAGAGTTTATTGGTTTGATGAATGATCAGTACATCATTATCAATTACCCATCAGCAAAGCGTTTAGCAAATGGAAGTGATTTCATCAAAGATGGGGTGATGGTCGTTATACGCGCGGTACTTGAAGCGGGTGGTGGGCAAGTAATTGCTTTTCGTCAGCAAATAAGCGCCTTGGCATCCCATCCTCACCGTTTAATTTTTCTCGAGTTTCCTCAGCAAGTGCAGCTTTATAGTTTGCGTAGTGAAGCACGTATTCCTACGTTATTCCCTGCAAACTTAGTCATTGCAGAGCAAAAACTGGCAGGGCTTATTAAAGATATTTCACTCACAGGCGTGCAGTTTGATCTTAATAGCAAGGATGACTTAAGCGCTTTTAAAGGGCAAAGCTGCCAAATCACACTTAGTAAACGTGAGCTTAATGGCACAGTATGTAGCGTGCGCAAAAGAGCAGGCGGTTTTATGTTCGGTGTACAGCTTGATACGAGTGAAGATGAAATGAAAGCGTTTATGAAAGAGCACTTAATTGACCTTTCTGTGTTGGATAACTAATACCAATTCGCCATTTTGCAACAAAATGGCTATTTCCTCCGGTTTAACCCTATAAATATTAAAATTAACTTATAAATAAATTTAAATAACCAATTAAATCAATGTGTTATTAATTAAATTAATTTCGATTTTTTTCTTCAAGTTTTGTTGTTCAGATAGAGTTTATTTTCAAATTTCTAATTTTTCTGTTTTCTAATCCGAGTTAATCGCTATTGTCTCCATTTTAATCTTTGTAAGTTATTGATTTTAAAAGAAGCGTAAAACCAACCACCGAGCTTGTTGCAAAACAGCAACAAATAAATCGCGTTATTTACCCCTAATTCTCGCTATTTTAATTTAATGCACTGATTTTATTGTTCTTTTTAACTTTGGCATCGAAGTTGAAATAGTCTTAGCGAACACAGAGAAAAACTGATTCAGGAACATATCCTTTATCACAGTTGAGACAACATTGAAGGAATAGTGATTATGAAAACGTTACACAAAACTTTAGCACTTGTAGCTCTTGCAACTTCATCAGCAGCGTTTGCCGCTGACTTTGACACACTGGATGTTAATGGCGATGGCGCTATCAGCAAAAGCGAAGCATCAGTAAGCGAAACGTTAATGAGCCAATTTAAAGAGCTTGATACAGACGGCAACGGTGAGCTGTCTAAACAAGAGTACTCAAAAGCTTAATTTCATTGTAAGGACACACTGAAAAGGACTTCTAACTCAAGACAACACATTTTGAAGGAATGGCATTATGAACACAGTAAATAAAACACTAGCACTTATGGCACTTGTATCTTCATCAGCAGCATTTGCGATGAGTGATTTCGATACTCTAGATGTTGATGGCAATGGTGTTATCAGCCAAAGCGAAGCATCGGTAGATGCAGAGCTAATGAGCAAATTCAGTGAATTAGACACTGACGGTAACGGTGAGTTATCGAAACAAGAATTTTCAAAAGCTTAATGTGATTAAGCAAAACCAGTTTATTTAGCTGATTAGTTCTGAGCTGCCAAAGACAGCCTAAATGGATAAGGGAATCCATGACAAAGGACAACACTGGAAGTGTGATCAGCTAACACTCTTAAAATTGAAGGAATATGATTATGAAAACAGTAAGCAAAACATTAGCTTTAATCGCACTTGCATCTTCTTCAGCAGCTTTTGCAGCAACTGATTTTGACACCTTAGACGTAGACGGTAACGGCGTGGTTAGCAAAAGTGAAGCAGCCGTTGACGCAAAAATTATGTCGCAGTTTAAAACATTAGACGTGAATGGCGACGGCGTTCTTACAGAAGCTGAGTTCTCTGAAGCCGAATAACTGAATTAATAAGTAGTTATACCAATTTCCACTAAACAGGGATCTCAGAAACGGATTTCACTCTTTTCAAATTTAAGGTAGTTATTATGAAACAGTTAAGCACAACAATCGCAATTTTAGCACTAGCAACGTCATCTGCAGCCTTTGCACAAGGCGTAAACTTTGCAACATTCGATACTGACGGTGATGGTGTGATCAGCAAAGAAGAAGCGTCTGCAAATATGCAGCTTGAAAAGTTATTTCCAGAGCTAGATAGTGATGGTAATGGCGAACTTTCAAAAGAAGAGTTCGCTCAAATTCAATAGAATCTTTTAGAAAAGTTAGGTACTTTCACTTCAAGAGTCGTAAAGCAGCTGTCATGGCTGCTTTTTTCGTTTATAAGCTTTTTTACAAGAAGATAGCACTTACTTGGAACAGCTTTTCAACAACTGTAATGTGCTTTTTATCAATCAAGAACATGATTACATGGTCACCCGACTGAATAACCGTATCGTCATGGGCAATCAGTACATCATCGTTACGCACAATTGCACCAATGGTTGTTCCAGCTGGTAGTTTGATATCAGCAATTGCTCGGCCAACAACTTTAGAGGTATGCTCATCACCATGAGCGACAGCCTCAATGGCTTCTGCTGCGCCCTTACGTAACGAATAAACATTAACAATGTCACCACGGCGAACGTGTGTTAACAGCGCCGAGATAGTGGCTTGCTGAGGTGAAATAGCAATATCAATCTCACCACCTTGAACTAGGTCTACATAAGCGCCACGCTGAATAAGCACCATGGTTTTTTGTGCGCCCATACGCTTTGCCAGCATCGCAGACATAATGTTTGCTTCATCGTCGTTAGTTACTGCGATGAACACATCCACTTGTTCAATATGTTCTTCAGATAACAGCTCTTGATCAGAGGCATCGCCACAGAACACTACGGTGTTATCAAGCATTTCAGAGAGCTGTGCTGCGCGCTCTTTATTGCGCTCAAGCAGTTTCACACTGTGGTTTTTCTCAAGTGAACGCGCAAGGCCCGCACCAATATTACCACCACCAGCAATCATGATCTTTTTGTATGAACGTTCGAGTTTTTGCAGCTCATTCATGACTGCTCGAATATGCTTTGTTGCAGCGATAAAGAACACTTCATCGTCCGCTTCGATAACGGTTGTGCCAAGTGGTTTAATCGCTTTACCTTGACGATAAATAGCCGCTACCCGGGTTTCGACATTCGGGATGTGCTCTTTCAAGGCTGAAAGTGCATAACCCACCAGCAAACCACCGTAATAGGCTTTCACCGCAACCAGCGATAACATGCCATCGGCAAATTGTAATACCTGTAAAGCACCCGGATAGTCGATTAAGCGACGAATATACTTAGTTACCAGCGCTTCAGGAGCAATGTAGTGATCAACAGGTAAGTCGTCATTATGAAATAGCTTTTCACGGTACTTTAAGTATTGCTCTGAGCGAATACGGGCAATTTTGGTTGGTGTGTTAAAAATACTATAAGCAACTTGGCAAGCAACCATGTTCACTTCATCTGAACTGGTTACGGCAATAATCATATCGGCGTCTTCTGCGCCTGCGCGACGCAATACATCGGGATGCGCACTGTGGCCATTAACACCTTGTAAGTCGTACTTATCTTGTAGCTCTCGCAAACGGTTGCCGTCGATATCGACAACGGTGATCTCATTTTGCTCACCTACGAGGTTTTCTGCCAGTGTGCCACCAACTTGTCCGGCACCGAGTATGATTATTTTCATAGCGTGTTCTTATTAGTGTTTTTTAACTAGCTTTGCATAATAGAAACCGTCACTTTCACCAGGCAATAATTGCAGACCAGGTAAAGTAGGCGTGTCGTTTTCATGCAAAGGTATGTGTTCAGCACTTGGATTATTGGCAAGGAACTTAGCAACTTGTTGTTGGTTCTCTTGCGGTAATACTGAGCAGGTCGCGTAAACTAACGTACCACCTGGCTTAAGTAGAGGCCAGATGCTATTTAAGATATCGCCTTGTAAATTAGCCAGATCTTCAATATCAGATGCACGACGTAACCATTTAATATCAGGGTGACGACGGATCACGCCAGTAGCTGAACAAGGCACATCAAGCAAAATACGGTCAAATTGCTGCTCATCCCACCAGATGTGAGGTTGTGAAGCATCGGCACATTGTAAATCGGCAGCTAAACCAATACGCACTAAGTTTTGTTTAACGCGTTCTAGGCGCTCGCTGTCGCTATCAAGTGCTAATACGTCGGCATCAGCAAGCTCTAGGATATGGCACGTTTTACCACCTGGCGCTGCACACGCATCTAAAATGACATCATCATTTTGTGGTTCTAAAAAGCGTGCTGCTAATTGTGCCGCAGCATCTTGAACTGAGCAGGCACCGGTATCAAATTCTGGCAGTGCGTATACATCACACGGTTTAGCTAGTTTAATACCATCAGGAAAATCAGCATTAAGGGTATGCTCAATATCATTTGCTTTAAGCATCTCGCTGTATTCTTGGGTGCTATATTGCGCTTGGTTTACACGTAACCACATAGGTGCTTGCAGCTGATTCGCTTCAAGGATTTCTTGCCAGTTATCAGGGTAAGCAGCGGTTACTTGTTTGATAAACCAACCTGGGTGGTTAAATTTGCAAACAGGAATTTGCTTTGCTTTTTCTTCAAGCTCAACTTGTTCACGTTGGAAACTACGTAAAATAGCGTTAATCAGACCTTTTAAACCCAGTGCGCGCATTTGCTGAAGCGCATTAACCGTTTCGCTGATTGCTGCATGAGGCGGTACACGCATGTGTTGAAGTTGGTAAATACCCACATACAACAAGAACTGGAAAATACGGCGCTTACCTTTTAGTGGTTGATCTAAAAGTTGCTGACAATAATTTTCTAGGCTAGGTAAATAGCGCAGCACACCGTAGCAAATTTGTTGTAGTAGGGCTTTATCTTTCGGCGATAATCCTTGGCTTGCAAAAGGTAGTTCTTGATTTAGCGATGCACCTTTATCGACCACGTTATAGAGGGTTTCAGCAGCAAGTGCTCTTACATTACTCATTGCTTTGACCTAATACTGAGCCTGGTTCAACCCAATCACTGCGACCATTTAAAAAGTCAGTAACAGCCATTGGTTTTTTACCTTGTGGTTGAAGAAGAGTGATTTTAAGTGCATCTTGCCCACAGCCAACGGTAATACCTTGCTTATCAGCAGCAATGATTTTACCGGCTTGTGCAGTTTGCGATACAACTTCGGCTTGCCAAATTTTTACCGTTTGTCCTGCCATTTCAGTAAAGCAAACAGGCCATGGATTAAAGGCACGGATATTACGCTCAATTTGCGCAGCATCCATTGACCAATCAATATTGGCTTCGTCTTTTGATAGCTTCTTGGCGTAATTTGCTTGTGCGTCATCTTGCTTTTCTGGGTTGATTTCACCTGCAGCAAGACGATTGATTGTACTGATCAGTGCATCAGGACCCAGTGCAGCTAATTTATCGTATAAAGAGCTACTGGTTTCTGTGCTATCAATCGGGCAACGGCTGATATGCAGCATATCGCCGGTATCTAAGCCTTCATCCATTTGCATTATTGTTACACCGGTTTCATTGTCACCAGCCCAAATAGCACGTTGGATCGGTGCAGCACCACGCCAGCGCGGTAAAATAGAGCCATGCACGTTTAAGCAGCCTAAGCGCGGTGCATCTAAAATCGCTTTTGGTAACAGTAAGCCGTACGCCACCACAATCATAATATCGGCGTTCAGGCTGGTAAGCTCTGCAAGTGCTTCATCTGATTTTAGTGATTGCGGTTGAAATACAGGTAAATCATGAGCAAGTGCCAGTTCTTTAACTTCACTGGCTTTTAGCTTTTTACCTCGGCCCGCTGGTCGATCAGGTTGGCTATATACACCAACAACTTCGTGCTCTGAGTCAATCAGTGCTTGTAAATGGCGCGCAGCGAAATCCGGCGTACCAGCAAAAATAATGCGTAATGGTTGTGTCACAGATATTCCTATTGATTAACTTATGATTTAGCAGCCAGCTTAGCTTCTTTTTCAAGCTTTTTACGGATACGTTGGCGCTTTAAAGGCGATAGATAATCAATAAATAGGGTGCCTTTAAGGTGATCAAGCTCATGCTGAATACAGATCGCTAATAGCTCGTCAGCGTCAAGGCTAAACTCTTCACCGTTTTCATTAAGCGCTTTAACAGTAACTGTTTCTGCGCGGTCAACTTTTGCGTATGAGTAAGGAACAGATAAACAGCCTTCTTCACTCACAGTTGAACCATCTTTTTTGGTGATTTCTGGGTTGATTAACACTAACGGTTGGTCGCGCTCTTCAGATACGTCGATCACCACAATTCGCTGGTGGATATCTACTTGCGTCGCTGCTAAGCCGATACCGTTTTCGTCATACATAGTTTCAAGCATGTCTTTGACGATTTGACGAACTTCATCGTTTACTTCTGGTACTTCTTTCGCGATTGTACGTAAACGCTCATCCGGAAATCTCAAAACTTCTAACCTAGCCATAGTTACCTTTTACACTTGTGATTCATTTAGGGTATTGTATGCTCTTATTTTAGCCATTCGTGTTCACCTTTAACAGGTTTTGGTCGATAATAATCTAAAAACAACTCAAGGAAGCCAAATGAGATACCCACTAGTTGCGGCTTTGTTAGCCATTAGCTGTGCTTTTCCGGTAGCTGCTGATGTTTTAACAATTAAAAAAGATGCACCAAAACAATATGTTGTCAAAAAAGGCGATACGCTTTGGGATATCTCGGGCGTGTATCTTGATGAACCTTGGCAATGGCCTGATTTATGGCAAATGAACCCGCAAATTGCGAATCCGCATTTAATATACCCGGGTGATGCGCTCACTTTAATTTACGATAAAGACGGAAATCCTCGTTTAGTTAAAAATGCGCGTTATAAAAAACTCTCTCCAGAAGGGCGAATTACACCAAAAGGCAAGCAAGCAGTGCCGACGTTGCCTTTGGAGTTGCTGCGCCCATATTTGAGTTATGAGCAAGCGATTAGCGCCGATGTTATTGCACAAAAACCATATATTTTGGGTGCCAGTGTTAATACCAAAATGAATACTATGGGCCATACGCTTTACGTTAAAGGTGACTTAACACTTAACGAAGCTTATGGCGTATACCGTAAAGGCAATGATCTTGTTGATCCAAATACCAATGAAGTACTAGCGAATAAAGCGGAATTAGTGGCGATTGTTCGCGCATTTAGAAGCGGTGACGTAGAAAACGGCGTACCTGCCTCAGTTAAAGTTGAACTGGTAAAACAAGAAATTAAGCCGCATGACTTTTTAATGCCGGCGATGGAAGGGCAAATGTTGCCAGCCTATTTCACTATGAAACGCCCTGAAGCTACTTTAGATGGCACTATTATCGCCGCAGCTAATGAAATGCGTGAATTTAGTACCATGGACATTGTTGTACTAAACTTAGGTTCAGACCAAGTGAAACCAGGTTTTGTACTTGATATTCAGCGTCAATCACCTGAAGTGTATGACGGCCGCAATGGTCCGCGTTACCGCGAAGATTCAAACAGTCTTGAGAAATTCATGACTGATGCAAATGATGTGTTAGGAATTGAAAGCGACGAAGACAGTAATGTATGGCACATGCCAAAGGAAAAAGTCGGTGAGTTAATGGTGTTTAAGGTATATGACAACGTTAGCTACGCATTGATTGTGAAGAATCAGCACCCGATCCGAGTTGGAGATTATGCAGTTATAAACTAACTCACAATTTGGGCGCTCTAAGGAGGGAGCATGGCACAGGTTTCAGGCAAGCTATCCCATTGGCTTGCCTTTTATTTATGTAAAGGGCTTGGAATAAAAAGCCTTATTGCATTAAGTCAAAGACAGCCACTGGATGAGCTATTTAAGCTATCTAGTTTAGAGCTTCAGCAGCTGGGTTTATCACAAAGCCAAGCCGATAACTTAGTTAATACTGACTGGCAGTTAGTAGCCCACTACCAAGAGTTAATAGCAAGACTTAAAATCAAAGTCATAAGCTATTTTGATAGCAGCTATCCGCCCTTACTCAAGCAAATAGCCAGTGCACCTATCTTATTATTTTGTTTAGGTAATACGGATCTACTACTGTCACCGCAAATAGCAATTGTCGGTAGTCGTAATGCCACACCGACAGGGCTTGAAGTCGCTGCTGAGTTTGCCCATCAACTTTCTGCTGTTGGCATGACGGTGACATCAGGTATGGCTATGGGAATTGATGGTGCAGCCCATAAAGGCGCATTAGCAGGGTCAGGCAATACGATTGCCGTACTTGGTACGGGTATCGATATTGCTTATCCAAAACGCCATCGCTTACTCATTAAACAGGTTGCTGAGCGGGGCTTGTTGGTTTCTGAGTTCTTACCGGGAACGGCTGCTAATGCCGCTAATTTTCCGCGCCGAAACCGCATTATCTCTGGGTTGTCATTAGGTGTATTGATTGTCGAAGCGCAAATTAAAAGTGGCTCATTGGTGACAGTGCGCTATGCGCTTGAGCAAAATAAAGAGGTGTTTGCCGTGCCGGGTTCGATAAAAAGCCCACTATCAGAGGCAAGCCATTTTTTAATTAAGCAAGGCGCTAAATTGACAGAAAATATTACTGATATTCTTGATGAAGTGAGCTTTTTCTGTGAAAACAGTCTATATAGTATAGAACAGCCTATTGCAGATGAACCCGACTGCCCAGTGTTCAAAAGTATAGGGTATGAGGTAACAAGTGTTGATCAAATAACACAGCGCAGCCAATTACCTGTAGACGAAGTACAAGCTCGGTTACTCGACCTAGAGCTCGCAGATAAAATCGAACGAGTACTAGATGGTTATATAAGACTAGGAGGACATAAACATGTTTGACATCCTCATGTATCTTTTTGAAAACTATATCCATAGTGAAGCTGAAATCTTTACTGAAGAGAACGAACTTACCGATGAGTTGGTTCGTGCTGGCTTCAATAAACCTGAAATCTACAAAGCCCTTGATTGGCTAGAGCAACTTGCTGACTTACAACAAAGCGATATCTACCCGTACCTTAATGCCCAACCACAACATGCTATGCGTATTTACACTGATAGTGAATGCCAAATGTTAAGTGTTGAGTGTCGCGGCTTTTTAATGTTTATCGAGCAAATAGGTGTAATTAACACCGTAACTCGCGAAATGGTGATAGATAGGCTTTGTGCTCTGGATAAACCATTTATTTCTTTGGAAGATCTAAAGTGGGTAGTGCTTATGGTGTTATTTAATGTACCAGGGTCAGAGCAAGCTTACGCACAAATGGAAGACTTAATATTTGACGAGCCAGCCGATGTATTACATTAATTCGACTTTGCTTGTATCTTTGTTGAGTTTGGGTATATTAGGCGAAAATTAGCCAACCCCACAGGAATCTTATGAGTAAAATCGACCATTCTCTTTTTTCTGCAGATAAACATGCACTCGAAAAAGAGTATGAGGTTTGCCCTAAATGCGGTTCTGAATTGGTTATGCGCAACTCAAAGTCAGGGCCGTTCTTAGGCTGTGCCAGTTACCCAAAGTGTGACTTTATCCGCCCATTAGCTCATCACGATAGCCAACAAATAAAAGTACTCGAAGACAGTGCCTGCCCAGAGTGTGGTAAGCCATTAGTAATTAAAAATGGCCGCTACGGTATGTTTATTGGGTGTACCGGCTATCCTGAGTGCCATTACATTGCTCATGATGAAGAGCCTGACGATGCCCCTCAATTACCTGCTTGCCCTAAATGCAAAAAAGGCCAGCTGGTTGCGCGTAATAATAAGTTTGGCAAAACCTTTTATTCTTGTGATGGCTATCCGCGTTGTAAATATACCCTTAATCACAAACCTGTGGCGACTGAGTGCCCGGCCTGCCAGTGGCCAATTATGACCGAAAAGAAAACAGCTTCAGGTGTTGTGTTACAATGCCCGCAGAAGTCGTGTATGCATAAGTTAGTCGAATCTTAATGCACTTGTAATTTGTTTATTTAGGAGAGTTTCTTTGTCTGATCCTGTTGCGCAACCAGCCAATGCAATTGACGCTTTGCAGCAAGGCGGTGTAATTGTTTACCCAACCGAAGCTGTTTTTGGTCTTGGTTGCGATCCTGATAACCAAGCTGCGGTTGAAAAGCTTTTAGCCATCAAACAACGCCCTGTAGAAAAAGGCTTAATTTTAATTGCTGACAATTATGGCCAGTTATTAAAGTATGTAGATGATGCCAAAATCCCGATGGATAAACGTGCTGATATCTTTTCACAATGGCCAGGTGCTATCACTTGGGTGATGCCAGCAGCAAAAGAAACGCCAAAGTGGCTAACAGGCCAGTTTGATACTATTGCGGTACGTGTTACTGATCATCCAACGGTAAAAGCCCTGTGTCAGCAATTTGGTAAGCCGTTGGTTTCAACAAGTGCAAACTTAACCGGTCAAGAAACGGTAATGACTATCGTACAAGCGAAAAGCGAATTTGCAGACACAGTAGATTTTTATGTTGATGAGCCGTTAGGTGGCAACAGCCAACCAAGTGTGATCAAAGACGCAGGCACCGGTAAAGTATTTAGAGGATAAACATGCAAAGCGAGCTACTCGAACAAGTTAAAACCTACTTAATGGCCTTACAAGATACAATTTGTCAGGGCCTTGAAAATGCTGACGGCAAAGCAAAATTTGTTGAAGACAATTGGCAACGTGCAGAAGGCGGCGGTGGCCGTACTCGTGTTATCCAAGGTGGTAATGTCATCGAACAGGGTGGGGTAAACTACTCGCATGTGTTTGGTGCTTCGATGCCAGCATCAGCAACAGCACATCGTCCAGAGCTCGCTGGTCGTAGCTTTCATGCATGTGGTGTGTCATTAGTGATCCACCCTAATAATCCACATATTCCAACTAGCCATGCCAATGTCCGTTTCTTTATTGCCGAAAAAGAAGGCGAAGAGCCAATTTGGTGGTTTGGTGGTGGTTTTGATTTAACCCCTTATTACCCTGTTTTTGAAGATGTACAACATTGGCATCAGGTGGCTAGCGATTTATGTCAGCCATTCGGTGCTGAGGTTTACGATAAATATAAAAACTGGTGTGATGATTACTTTTATCTAAAACACCGCAGTGAAACACGTGGTGTTGGTGGCTTATTCTTCGATGATTTAAATGAGCTTGGCTTTGAACAAAGCTTTGCCTTTATGCAGGCGGTAGGAAATGGCTATTTAGATGCTTACCTTCCTATTATTGAGCGCCGTAAAGACACGCCAACAACCGAACAGCAACGCGATTTCCAATTGTATCGTCGTGGTCGTTATGTTGAGTTTAATCTTGTTTGGGACCGCGGCACATTATTTGGCTTACAAACCGGCGGACGTACTGAGTCGATTTTAATGTCGATGCCACCATTAGCACGTTGGGAGTATAACTATGTACCTGCTGCAGATAGCCCAGAAGCTAAGCTGTATCAGTACTATTTACGCCCACAAGATTGGTTAAATAGCAAAGAGTCTGATTTAGTTGCACGCCAGTGGCAGCTTTAATCGAGTATTGAAACCACTCGAACCAACATTGTGTTGTCACCCTCTACGAGGGTGGCAACACTGTCACTGCTTGGCAGCTCTGCCAAGACACTAAATAGCACTTCTGCTTTTAATATCTTTAGCTTATCAGGTGTTGTATCAATGGGGGCGCTAACCTGTGTTAAGCATTGACTGATATCACAGGCATAGAAATCAAGTTTCACCTCAAAATATTCAGGGTGCTGAATAAGCTTATCAAAACCACCAACAATACTTTGTTCATACTTATCGCTTTGTGATGTTTTATCTTGGCTGAGAAGAGATTGAGCAATCTGTTGAATATCATCATGAAAAATATATTCATTAACAGTGCTTAGTTGATCAGCCGTATTGTTAACGCTGTGCTGATAGGTAAATAATAGCGCCGCAATAATTCCAATACAGACTAAAAGAGTTGTTATAAATTTCATTTAAACATCCTTATTTACTATGAAATGCATATAACAACTCTAGCAGTTGCACGAAAAGCGCGCAATTTAGCTTAATTTAAAGCGTCTTACTTGCTCATCCAGTGAACGAGCTAACGACAACAGCTCTTCACTGACTTTTTGGTTTTCATGGGCATCGACTAATGAGTGCTCGGCATTGTCACTAATTGCGATAACACTTTGGTTAATTTCTTCAGCCGCGAGGTTTTGCTGTTCAGTAGCATCAGCAATTTGCACGTTAAGTTGGTTTATCTCACTCATTTGTGAAGAAATATCACGTAATGCTTTAGCTACTTGCTTAACTTGCACAGCTCTTTCGTCTGCTTCTTCGCAAGAGTTATTCATGGTATTAACTGTTTGTGCCGCTTCACTTTGTAGCTTGTCGATAGTGCGGCGAATTTCGTCGGTTGAGTCATGGGTGCGGGTCGCTAAAGTACGTACTTCATCGGCTACCACAGCAAAGCCTCGGCCAGCTTCACCAGCACGAGCCGCCTCAATGGCTGCATTAAGTGCAAGTAAGTTTGTTTGTTCGGCAATGCTACTGATCACCTCGAGTACTTTACCAACGTCTAACGTTTGGGTTTGCAGTTGACTTACTTGCTCGGCAGCTGCTCTAACATCTGCCGCAAGTTGATTAATACTTTGCTCAGTGTGCTCAGCAACATGTAAGCTTTGTTGTGCAAGTTGATTACTGTGCTCTGACTTTTCAGATGCAAAATGGGTGGTGTTTTTAACTTCGCTTGATGAGCTTTCTAGTTCATTGATGGCGGCAGCGACCGAATCTGTCCCTTGCTTTTGCTTTAAGATCGCTTGCTCGGTTGCATCCGCTGAGGCATAAATGCTTTCGGCAGAGTGGATCAATACCTTAGAAGAATGAGAAACTTGAGCAATATTATCTTTAAACGCACCAATCATGTGATTAAAGCTGGTGGCAAGAGAGCTAAGCTCGTCATTATTACTGTCATCTACCGTGAGGCTTAAATCTTTATTGGTGGTTGCCAAGTGCATAGTATGGCTAATGACTTTTAAGCGTTTGATGAAAATTTTTCTAAACATCACTGCTAGTAGTGAGAAAGCCGAAATGAAAATGGCCGCTAATAGTAGCGTATTCATTAAGGTGTTTTGCGATACTTCTTGCTCAATATCAGCCAACGAATAACTAATTTTTACTACACCTAACACATCGCCTTCTTGTGCTTGATGGCAGCCTAAACAGTTTGTTCCTTTATAGTCACTGCGAGCAAACATAGGTTTTAGATAAGTCATCGTACTATTTTGATTATCAATAAATAGTGCTTCAGTGCCTGTTAGTGCTTTTCGCTCAGCATCGTTAGTCGCAACTTGGTTGGCATTTCCAGGCCCATAAATTTTATTAACGATTGGACTACGTATGATATGAGCGTCTTCAATATTAGGGTGGCTTCTTAATTTAGTACTTAGAATTTCACGATTAGCCATAGTGCCTGTCAGCATCATGGTATTAATAGAATCAAAGTAATTATCGGCCAGCAGTTTTATGTTACTTTCAACGGTATCTCTTGCTAATTCATGTTGTTGCTGGGCACTACTAAATATACTGGCAAATAATACCAATACGCCTGTTAGTGCTAACAAGGCATAAATTTTAAATTGGATAGACTTCATTCGACGACGCTTTTTCTAAATTAAGGAAAATTTATTATCTTTATTTAGAAAAAGCGTACATTGATATAGCGCAAAGCTTAGTTAGTTTTGATTGATCATATGGCTGGCGAGTTGCGATAACGACTGTCTCAACCCTTCGCGAAGTAGTGGGTTATCAACCTCGATATCAAGCGTTTTATTCATACAATGCATCCATTGGTCACGTAAGTCTTGATCAATAGGGAAAGGCATGTGACGCTTTCTTAGCATTGGGTGACCATATTTTTCAACGAATAGGTCAGGACCGCCCAGCCAGCCAGATAAAAACTCAAAGAAGACTTGGCGAATTCTATCTAAAGGCTGAGGATGCATATCATATAATGGTTTGGCGTATTCATCTGTGGCCATTATGTCGTAAAATCGATTTGCAATTGCTCGAGCTCCTGCTTCACCGCCAATAATTTCGTAAGGTGTTTTTTCTGGGGTAGGTGTTTCAGGCGTTGGTTTCGATTTAGAAAAAAGTCGTTTAATCATAATATTAATAAAGCTCTACAGGGCGAAGAGGTTGCTTCACTATGGACAAATACGCGGTTTTTGGAAATCCAATAAAACATTCGAAATCACCCGCAATACACGCACAATTTGCTGCATCATTAAACGAGCAAATACAATACAGCGCCATTTTAGCACCAACAGATGCATTTGAAAAAACTGTCGCTGAGTTTTTCGCTGCTGGTGGTAAAGGGGCTAATGTCACTTTGCCGTTTAAAGAGCAAGCGTTTGCCATGGTCGATGAACTAACAGAGCAAGCGAAAATTGCCGGAGCCGTAAATACTATTAAACAGCTTGAAGATGGCAGCCTACTGGGTGATAACACCGATGGTGTAGGACTTGTTAAAGATCTTTTAGCTAATAATGTCACCTTAAAAGGGCAGCGAGTTCTTCTTATTGGCGCCGGTGGTGCAGCGCGAGGTGTCATTCAGCCATTATTGAATGAGCATATCGAAAGCTTAACAATAGCCAACCGTACCGCCGAAAAAGCAAAGGCACTAGCGAGTCATTTTAATGGTGAAATAGATGTACAGGGCTTTGCTTTAAATGATATCCAAGCAAACAACTATGATGTGGTGATTAATTCAACCTCAAGTAGTGTAACTGGAGACCTGCCGGGTATAGCTGAAGACCATGTTGCTACGTGTCAGTGCGCTTACGATATGTTTTACGCCAATGACGATACCGCATTTATCAGTTGGGTTAAGTCGATTAACCCAACATGTTTAACACTCGATGGTTGTGGCATGCTAGTTGGCCAAGCAGCACAAGCTTATTTTGTATGGCGCAATAAAATGCCAGAAATTATTCCCGTTGTTACCGCGCTTAAAGCAGGAGAAATTGCGTGAATCAAGCTATCCAATTTATAGACAGACTCGAATTGAAGCCAGAAGAAAAGCAGTTGGTATTCTTCGCACAAGTAAGTGGCTTGATGGTGGAGTGTGTTATTGATACCAGCAAGTATGATTTTGCAGATCAAAGCAGTGCGGTTAATTACTTTGAATCTTATCGTTTCGATTACGAAGAGCTCGCCGAGCAACTGATCGAAGATGAGCAGTATAACTCGGCAGGACAAATTGAATTAACCGAAGTGTTTTAGCCCTCAGCTAAGTATTCATCTTTAAGCTGAACATAATTATCAGCAGAGATTTTTAAAAAGGCGCGCTCTTGCTCTGTTAAAGGGCGAGCCTGTTTAACAGGGCTACCTACATAGAGGTAACCAGACTCTAAACGCTTGTTAGGTGGTACCAGTGAACCACCACCAATGATCACATTATCTTCAACAATTGCGTTGTCCATCACAATTGCGCCCATACCAACAAGTATACGATTACCAAGTTGGCAGCCATGTAGCATAACTTTATGACCAACAGTGACATCATCACCAATAATAAGAGGGTAGCCATCGGGGTTTGACTTAGAGGCACGAGTTAAATGTAAAACACTGCCATCTTGAATGTTCGTACGTTCACCAATACGTATATAGTTAACATCACCTCGCGCAGCAACAAGAGGCCATACACTTGAATCTTTACCAAGCGTAATATCACCTACTAAAACCGATGACTCATCAATATAAACACTATTATCGTATGTCGGAGTGATCCCTTTATAAGAACGGATAGTCATAAATTCACCTTTTAATTTTAAAATGCGCTCAGTCTAGTGTAACAGCGAAGCAAATAAATACACCAAAACAGGCCTGAATTGACTGCAAAATACCCAGTTTTAGGGTGTTTAGTTCAAAAGCTGAGCGAACAGTACGTTTTTTTAAATTTTATTGAAAAAAGTGCTTGCGTAAAAAATCCATCTCCCTATAATGCGACCCCACTGACACGGCGGGCAGCAACGAAAGGCGCTGAACAACGTAGCAGAGAGTTAAGTGAAACTTCGGTTTCAAATAATCGAAAGAAAGTTTGAAATTAAGTGTTGACTCGAAAAATTAAGGATGTATTATACGCATCCCTAGCGACAACGTCGCAACGTTCTTTAACAATATAAAGCAATCATCTGTGTGGGCACTCGTACAGATTGAGTTCTAACAGCGAAGCTTAGTTTACTAAGTAACGCAAACAAATTTAGAGTCTCAATTTCTTATGAGTGACTATATAGTCAATTTATACAGAATTCATTGAGCACGAAACTTCGGTTTCAAAAAACTTTTAATTGAAGAGTTTGATCATGGCTCAGATTGAACGCTGGCGGCAGGCCTAACACATGCAAGTCGAGC
>NZ_JABVXE010000001.1:0-123645 GCF_013350085.1 Pseudoalteromonas sp. 0802
AGCCATTAAGCTAACCTGTACTAATTACCCGTGAGGCTTAACCATACAACGCCAAACGCGTTTTATGACAGCGTAACAGACAGAAGTTAAGACACTAAAGTAGATTTTACGAAGCTGTAAGCCATAAGCTTTAAGCTGTAAGAAAATATCAGATTTCCAGATTTATTAATTTGCTCAGATGAGCGAATTAAACCAAATTTGCTTGGTGACAATAGCGTTTTGGACCCACCTGACCCCATGCCGAACTCAGTAGTGAAACGAAACAGCGCCGATGATAGTGTAGCAGCTGCTATGTGAAAGTAGGTCATCGCCAGGCTCCAAATAAGAGAAAGCCCGATTCGAAAGAGTCGGGCTTTTTTGCGTTTTGAGCTATCCACACAACGTGCCCTATTTATTCTTCAGGTAGGTTGGGTAGAGCGGAGCGAAACCCAACATGAGTTAGCGAGTTGCTAGTTAGCAAGGGTAAAGTTGAACTGTGGGGTTGTTTAGTACAGAGTCATTCTAAGCTCATCCTGTTCATTCTCTAGGTAGGTTGGGTAGAGCGCAGCGAAACCCAACACGAGTTAGCGAGTTGCTAGTTAGCAAGGGTAAATTTGAACTGCGGGGTTGTTTAGTACAGAGTCACCCTCAGCAACAAAGCGCCGTAGGAGGCACTTCAGTGCCGAATCTAGACCATAACAAACACATTCACGGCTAAAGTCATTCCTACAAGTACACTTTGCCTAGAGCCTAGAGCCTAGAGCCTAGAAGCTTCGGCAGAGGGAGACTATTACCCAAAAACCCACACTGCGCGGCTGATCGCTGACGGCTGAAAGCTGATAGCTCTGTGATGTGTTGGGTTTCGCAACGCTCTACCCAACCTACGCCAGACCCTCAAACTTTCCCCTCGCTAACTTTCCCCTTTCAAACTCGCTAACTTTACTCTCGTAACTCACGAACTCGCTCAGCTACCGTTCATTAAATTAACTTTGCTTTGTTTATGGCTTTGATTTAGGATCAAATCAGTTTAAAAGCAAGAACTAATGGCCTGTGTCTAGATTACTTATTTGTTTATTATTATTATTTTCGAGTGCTTCAACTTTCGCTGTTGAGGTGACTAATTTATATCAAGATACTCTTAAAGTTGCAGACAAATCACGTGATGCTCGTTTGGCAGCAAGCCGTGAAGCACTGCTAAATGTGCTGGTGAAAGTGAGTGGTGATACAAGCGCAGATCAAAACCCTGTTGTTAAACAGCGCACGCGCGACATTTCAGATTACATGCTCAAATTCGAATATGACGAAAAAGCTGATGGCAGTTTAAATCTGGTTGTTAAATTTGAAGCCAATAAGATTAATGCATTAATCAAAGATCTAGGCTTGCCATTGTGGGGCACGCGTCGTCCTTTAGTGGCTATCTGGTTAGGCATTGAAGATAACTGGCGCCGTGAACTGGTTACCCAAGAGTCTTATCCGCAGCTTGAGCAGCTTATATACGACAAAGCAGGTCGTCGTGGTTTACCTGTGGTTGTGCCATTACTTGATTTACAAGACCGCGCTATTGTTGGTATCCCAGAAGTGTGGGGTAATTTCTCTGAGCCAGTAGAGCGTGCATCGAGTCGTTATAGTGCAGAGCGCAGTATTACTGCAAGAATGTACCAACAAGCTGATTCAGAAACCTGGATCCTAGATTGGCGTTTTACTAATGCAGAATTATTTGATACCAATCGTTTGATGGGTGATAAGCAGCAAATTGTTGCAGATATGATTGACAGTTTAGCGGGTGGTTTAGCAGCAGAATATGCCATTGATCCAACAATGATTGGCCAACTTGCGACAGCAACCTTCTATCTTAAAGGTATTAATAACTTTGTTGATATTGAATTTGCTAAACGCCGTTTAGAAAGCTTAAGTGTTGTTACTCGCGCTGTAATATCTGTACGTACGCCTGATACCGTACAATTTATAGTTAATCACACTGGCAGCATGAATGATTTTAGAAAAGCGTTAGAACTTGATAGTGCCTTTAAAGCGTATCAGGACCCGCGTGATTTTTATCAAGTGGTCAATAAAGATGAGCTTGAATATCAGTGGCAGGGGCTTTAATCGAAGTGCAAGAACCAATGCAAATGGCATTGCCAGTTACTTTGCCTGATGATGAAACATTTACTTCTTATTTTGGTGGCGAAAACTCTCTTGAAGTGAGTCACCTTAAAGATGCTTTCACAAAGCTCAGTAATAAATTTCAATATACCTACTTATGCGGTTTAGGTGATTCTGGTAAATCCCACCTATTGTACGCGACCTGTATTCATGCCCAAGAGCGCGGTTTATCAACCATGTTACTTTCAATGCGTGAAGTGATTGATTATGGTCCTGTTGTGCTTGAAGGTCTGGAAAATCTTGATGTGTTATGTATTGATGACGTGCACTTAGTGGCAGGGAACGATGCATGGGAAAAAGGGTTATTTAATTTTTTCAATCGCTTTAACGAGCCAGGCAAATACCTTGTGGTCACAGCTGATTTATTACCTGACATGTTGCATATAAACCTACCGGATTTAGTATCGCGTTTGAAGTGGGGCACAACATTACAAATTCGCTCAATGAGCGATGATGATAAAGCCGAAGCCCTCGTACGCCGTGCTCATATGCGCGGCCTTGAACTAACTGATGAATGTGCGCGCTTTTTATTAACGCGATTAAGCCGCGATATGCGTGCATTATTAGACGTTTTAGACAAACTTGACCATGCCTCAATGGCTGCACAAAGAAAATTAACAATTCCTTTTATAAAATCAACGTTAAAGCTTTAGTAGGGCTAGAATCTAGTCCTTGCTTTCAGTTATCATTAGCTATTACAAAAATCCTTCTGTGAAAGACCAGGTACTCAATGAACTTAGAAAATATTTTAGCGCAAGCACTTGAGGCAGTTGCCAGTGCGAATGAAATCGCGCAACTAGAAGATATCAGGGTTAATTACCTTGGTAAAAAAGGTGAAATCACCAGCTTACTTAAAACGCTAGGCAAGATTGCCCCTGAAGAGCGTAAAGAAGCGGGTCAAGTGATTAACCAAGCAAAACAAGAAGTACAAACAGCCATTAACGAAAAGCGTGAGTTACTAGCAAGTAAGGCTCTTGAAGAGAAACTAGCTGCAGAAACGATCGACGTAACTTTACCGGGTCGTGTTATGCCAACAGGTGGCTTACACCCAGTAACTCGTACTATTGAACGTATTGAAAGCTTTTTTGGTGAGTTAGGTTTTGCGGTTAAATCAGGTCCTGAAGTTGAAGATGATTTTCATAACTTCGATGCGCTAAATATTCCTGAGCACCACCCAGCGCGAGCTGATCACGATACTTTCTATTTCAACCCTAAGCTTGTGTTACGTACACAAACTAGTGGCGTACAAATCCGTACTATGGAAACTGAGCAGCCACCACTACGTATCATTTCACCAGGTCGTGTTTATCGTAACGATTATGACCAAACACACACGCCAATGTTCCACCAAGTGGAAGGCTTAATGGTTGATACAGATGTAAGCTTCACTGAGTTAAAAGGTATTCTGCACGACTTCTTACGTAACTTCTTTGAAGAAGATATGGAAATTCGTTTCCGTCCTTCTTACTTCCCATTTACTGAACCATCAGCTGAGGTTGATGTTATGGGTAAAAACGGCAAGTGGTTAGAGGTATTAGGCTGTGGCATGGTTCACCCTAACGTTCTTAAATCAGTGGGTATTGATCCAGAAAAATACACAGGCTTCGCATTCGGTATGGGTGTAGAGCGCTTGACTATGTTGCGTTACGGCGTAAACGACTTACGTGCATTTTTCGAAAACGATTTAAAATTCCTAAACCAGTTCCGTTAAGAGTGAAGATATAAAATGAAATTTAGTGAAAAGTGGTTAAGAGAGTGGGTTAACCCAGCAATCGACACACAGGCTCTTTCGGAACAGTTATCAATGGCTGGTCTTGAAGTTGACGGTGTTGAGCCTGCAGCAGCAGAGTTCACAGGCGTTGTTGTTGGTGAAGTTGTTGAGTGTGGTCAACACCCAGACGCTGATAAATTACGTGTAACTAAAGTAAACGTAGGTGGTGATGAGCTACTTGATATCGTGTGTGGTGCACCTAACTGTCGTCAAGGTTTAAAAGTAGCTGTTGCGACAGTTGGCGCTGTATTACCTGGCGACTTCAAAATTAAAAAAGCCAAACTTCGTGGTCAACCTTCACACGGTATGCTGTGCGCATTCGTTGAGTTAGGTATCAGCGAAGAAGGTGATGGCATCATGGAATTACCAAGTGATGCACCAATCGGTACTGATTTACGTGAGTATTTAAGCCTAGACGACAACATTATAGATGTTGATTTAACACCAAACCGTGGTGACTGTTTAGGTATTAAAGGTCTAGCGCGTGAAGTAGGCGTACTTAACAGTGTTGATGTAAACACACTTGAAATCGCACCTGTTGCGGCGACGATTGAAGACAAAGTATCAATTGAGCTTGTGAATGATGAAGCGTGTCCTCGTTATTTAGGTCGTGTGATCAAAGGTATTAACCTTGATGCAGAAACACCACTTTGGATGGTAGAAAAACTTCGTCGCAGTGGTATTCGCTCAATTGACCCTGTTGTTGATGTAACAAACTACGTGTTATTAGAGCTAGGTCACCCAATGCACGCATTTGATTTAAATGCGATTGAAGGTGGTATTAAAGTACGTAGCGCAAATGCGGGTGAAGAGTTAGTTCTGTTAGATGGCAACACAGCTAAACTAAACGAATCTACGCTTGTAATTGCTGATCATAACAAAGCGCTTGCTATTGCAGGTATTTTTGGTGGTGAAAAATCAGGTGTAACTGAAGCAACATCAGACATTTTGTTAGAAAGTGCGTTCTTTAACCCTGTCGCTATTGCGGGTCAAGCACGTAGCTACGGTTTACACACTGATGCGTCACACCGTTACGAGCGTGGTGTCGATTTTGCACTGCAAAAAGATGCAATGGAACGTGCGACAGCATTACTTCTTGAGATTGTTGGTGGTGAAGCAGGCCCTGTTGTTGAAGCAGTCGCAACTGAAAAATTACCAAAAGTAACAGAAGTGCGTTTACGTCGTGAGCGTTTAGACCGTGTAATTGGCCATCACATTGATGATGCAAAAGTAACTGACATCCTAACGCGTTTAGGTTTAGACGTGAAAATTGTTGATGGTGTATGGAGTGCTGACGTACCTAGCTATCGCTTTGATATTCGTATCGAAGAAGATTTAATTGAAGAAGTTGCGCGTGTTTACGGCTATAACAGTATTCCTAACGTTGCACCAACTGCTAAATTAAAAATGACTAACCATGACGAGTCTCATGTTGCGGTCACTAAATTCCGCAATACGCTTGTAACTCGTGGTTACCAAGAAGCAATTACGTACAGCTTTGTTGATCCAAAAGCACAAGCAATTTTACACCCGCAAAGTGATGCGCTTGTATTACCACACCCAATTTCTGTTGAAATGTCAGCAATGCGTGTTAGCTTAATGCCGGGTTTATTAGCGTCATTAGTTTATAATCAAAACCGTCAGCAACCACGTGTACGTTTATTTGAGCACGGCTTAAAATTCTTACGTGACGAAAATGCTGAAAACGGTGTAAACCAAGTGGCTGTTATTGGTGGTGTAATCTCTGGTCTTGCACACGGTGAACATTGGGTTCAAGAAAAGCGTAGCGTTGATTTCTATGACTTAAAAGGTGATGTTGAAGCACTTTTAGCAATTAGTAACGATTCATCACGCTTTGAGATAAAAGCAGAGCAGTCTGATGGCTTACATCCAGGCCAATCAGCCGTTATTTATGTTGATGGTAAAAAAGTAGGTTTCTTTGGTGCAGTGCACCCACAAGTGCAAAAGTCACTAGATATCAACAACACAGCATTTGTGTTTGAAATCGAAATGTCTGCACTAGAAAAAAGAAAATTACCAGAAGCAGTGGCAGTGTCGAAATTCCCGTCAAACCGCCGTGATATCGCGATTTTAGTGGAAGATCACGTAAAATCTGGCGATATTTTAAATGTCATAGAAAAAGTTGGCGGAAATCAATTGGTTGACCTAAACTTATTCGATGTGTATAAGGGCAAAGGTATTGAGCCAAATTATAAGAGTTTGGCGATTGCTCTAACACTGCAAGCGGTTGATAGAACGCTCGAAGAGAAAGATATCAATCAAGTAGTTGATAATGTGGTGGCCGCACTGGCCGAACAATTTAACGCATCGTTGAGGGACTAGATATGGCGCTTACTAAAGCCGACATAGCTGAACACCTATTTGAAAAACTCGGGATCAATAAAAAAGATGCCAAAGATTTAGTTGAAGCGTTTTTTGAAGAAATCCGCTCAGCGCTAGAAAAAGGCGAGCAGGTTAAGCTCTCTGGATTTGGTAACTTTGATCTTCGAGATAAGAAAGAACGTCCAGGCCGCAATCCGAAAACAGGTGAAGATATTCCTATTTCGGCGCGCCGAGTTGTGACTTTTAGACCAGGTCAAAAGCTAAAAACTCGTGTAGAAGTTGGTACAAGCAAAGCAAAATAAGAAAAGGCAGCGTTAGCTGCCTTTTTTATTTGTCTGAGCACTGCACATTAGCGAGTTGGAATTATCAAAACCCGCGTGGTGATACGAAGCTTCCTTCTTGGATACTGTCGTAAGTTTTTTGTGCTAAATCATCTAAGCTGTCTAGGCTTTTGCCTGCGGCAGCGAGTTGATGCTCAATAGGTAATATATCGACATCTTCATACCCTGATAATTGTGCTACACGTGCAAAGGTGTAGGCATGCTTATACTTTTCATGTTTGTAGAATAAGCTCACAAGAGTAGGGTAGATCTCAGGGTTGGGTGCTTCACCTGCTTTATTTAGCTCTAGCGTTTTGTAGAGCAAATCAATGGTTTTTTCATCATCAAACTTCACGTAGTAGCTTGCCAAGAAAAACTGCATTTCGGCATCTTCAGTCACCCGTTTATCTTGCTTTTCTTCCAGGGCGAGCAATTTAGTTAACGCAGATTGGTCGTTATTACGCGACCAATGGTAATACAATAAACCTGGGTGGTCAGTATTTTTGGTATCTTGAAAAATTCGAGTCATTTCTTTGATGCTTGTTAAATGACCTTCAACACGAGACGTGGTTTTTTCTTTTAGTTTTATGTGCTCAATCTTGGCGGCAAGCGACACACATTGATCGTATTTCTCAAAATCCTTTAATAATTGGTATTTGTTTTCGTCTGTTGGTGACTTATATTCAACATAACGTTGAATGATGACCTCGGCACGTTGCTCTTTGCAGTGACTATCTTTATTTAAATCACTGCAGAAGCCAGGTGTTTCGTCGCACACTTTCGCTAGTGTAAGCGGATCTTCACAGCCTGCTAATGCCAATAAACCAAGCAACACGCTTGCTCTTAATAACATTCCTTAACCTCTACTTAATTTGTACTACTTTATTCTAGCGCAATGATTTGTTCTGTAACAGTGGAGAATCGTTCGAGTTTAAATTAGAATACCCATGCCTGAGATGTGTTGCTCTCAAATCACAACACATTTTTTAAGGCTATCCGTTCAAAATTGTTTAATTAGGTAAAAAAAATGACCTCATCTCACGAGTTAGAATACACAAGCAGCTGGCAAGAACGTCAAGATTACGCAGAAAGTATGCAACCTATTATTGGTAGACTTTACCGTAATCGTGGTATCGAAATCGCTGTATATGGCCGTCCTCTCGTTAATGCCAGTACAATCGATATCATCAAAGCACACAAAACAGTTGCTCAGTTTGAAGGTACAAAACTACGTTTACGTGAAAGCTTCCCTTTCTTAGAAGCAATTAGCAAAATGGACTTAAACTCAGCACGTATCGATATTGGTAAACTAGCGTATGGTTATTTGTTTAACGATGCTGCGAAAGGTCGCTCAGTTGAAGAATACTTAACTGACGAACTAGCAGAAATCGCAAACTCAGAGCGCAAAGAGCCACGTGATGTTGTGTTATACGGTTTCGGTCGTATCGGTCGTTTATTAGCTCGTCTATTAATCGAAAAGTCAGGTCCTTATGCAGACCTACGTTTACGTGCAATCGTTGTACGTGGCGGTAAAGACGGCGACTTAGAAAAGCGTGCAAGCTTACTTCGCCGTGACTCTATCCACGGTCCATTCAATGGCTCAATCACAATTGATAAAGAGCGCAATGCAATTAAAGCTAACGGTAGCTACATTCAAGTTATCTATGCTAACTCTCCTAGCGAAGTTGATTACACAGCTTACGGCATCGAGAATGCACTTGTTGTTGATAACACAGGTATCTGGAAAGACGAAGCAGGCCTTGGCCAGCACTTAGAAGCAAAAGGCGCAGCAAAAGTATTATTAACTGCACCAGCTAAAGGCAACATCAAAAACATCGTATACGGTGTAAACAACCAAGATATCAAATCTGAAGATAAGATTGTGTGTGCAGCAAGCTGTACAACCAATGCTATTACCCCTACGTTAAAAGCACTTAACGATAAGTTTGGTATCAAAAACGGTCACGTTGAAACAGTTCACTCGTACACAAATGACCAAAACTTAATTGATAACTACCACAAAGCTGAGCGTCGTGGCCGTGCTGCTGCACTTAACATGGTTATCACTTCAACAGGTGCTGCAAAAGCGGTTTCTAAAGCTTTACCTGAGCTTGAAGGTAAACTAACTGGTAACGCTATCCGTGTTCCTACGCCAAACGTATCAATGGCTATCTTGAACTTAAATCTTGAAAAAGGTACAACTGTTGAAGAACTAAATGCGTTCTTACGTGAAACAGCACTTCATTCAGACCTTCGTGATCAAATCGATTACACAGCGTCTACTGAAATCGTATCGACTGACTTAGTAGGTAGCCGTTACGCAGGTGTTGTTGATTCACAAGCGACAATCGTAGATGACAACCGCGTTGTACTTTACGTTTGGTACGATAATGAGTTTGGTTATAGCTGTCAGGTAGTACGCTGTATGCGTGATATGGCTGAAGTAACTTTCCCAAGCTTACCTCGCTAATACCTAAGTTATAAAGAATCTAGAAGCCAGCATTATGCTGGCTTTTTTAGTCGTGAAAGTTTTTGCAAATTTTCAGCATGTGATAGGCTGTTAAGGGTCTACACCATATTACTAACAAAACGTTCTAACTACAGAGCGTTGACTTAATTCTTAACTAACAAGCGAATAGCTAAGAATTATTTTTAACCAATAGGTTTATAGAATGAAAATCACCAGCAATTTTGACAGTGGTAATATCAAGGTTATTGAAGCCGTTGATCCACTGAATATTCAATTAGAAATCAATAAAGACAATCAGTCTGATTTTTTCCAGTGGTTTCACTTTCGTCTTGAAACAACTGCGTTTCAAAACCATAAATTACACATTAATAACCTAGAGAACTCAGCATACCCTGATGGCTGGGAAGGTTATCATGCGGTTGCATCATACGACCGTCAAACTTGGTTCCGTGTACCATCTGAGTACGCAAACGGCACGCTATCATTCGAAGTTGAGCCTGAGTGTAGCAGCATGTACTTTGCTTACTTTGCGCCATACAGCTATGACCGCCACTTAGATTTACTAGCATGGGCACAAAGCCAGCATGCTTGTGAAATAGAAACATTAGGCGAAACCCTTGATGGCCGTGACATGAGTGTTTTACGTGTGGGTATTCCTAGCAGTGAGAAGAAAAAAATCTGGATCACGGCGCGCCAGCACCCAGGCGAAACTATGGCTGAGTGGTACGTTGAAGGTTTACTTCATAAATTACTTGATGATGAAGACCCACATGCAGCGGCACTATTATCTAAAGCGGTATTCTACATCGTGCCAAATATGAACCCAGATGGCAGTGTGCGTGGTCACCTACGTACTAACGCTAAAGGCGTTAACTTGAACCGTGAATGGCAAACACCGAGCATGGAAAATAGCCCTGAAGTTTTCTTAGTGCTTAACAAAATGCGTGAAACGGGCCTTGATATGCACTTAGATATTCATGGTGACGAGGCAATTCCTTATAACTTTGTTGCGGGTAGTGAAGGTATCCCTGGCTACGATGATCGCTTAAAAGAGTTAGAAGATAGCTTTAAAGCTGCGCTTTTAACTGTGACGCCTGAGTTCCAAGACGAACATGGTTATCCAAAAGATGAGCCGGGCCAGGCTAACCTAACTGTCGGTTCTTCTGCTGTTGCGCATGAATTTAATGCATTAGCTTACACGGTAGAGATGCCATTTAAAGATAACGATGATTTACCAGATCCAGATTACGGCTGGTCAGATCGTCGCTCGTATCAATTTGGTCAAGATACGTTAGCGGCTATTGTTAACGTGGTTGATAAATTAAGATAACGAACCTTACGGGCATCAGCAAAACTGATGCCCGTAATTGTATCTGTTGACTGAAAAATGACGGTGTAGAGCAGGATGCATCAAATGTTAACGAGGTAGGTACATTTAGCATATTGAAAATTAACTGTTAACAAACTTGGTGGGTTTAAGTTAATATTCAATATGTTCAGCTGTGAAGTAACAAAATCTCATTTTTATTTCTCACAGTCATCGTGTCGCGCATTCTCACAAGCTCACGCTGAGTATCGTAACTAACAATAAAAAATATAATCATAGAGGATATCCATGGAAGCTTTAGTAAGCGCCGTTAATGACATAATTTGGAGTAGTGCACTCATTTATTTATGTTTAGGTGCAGGTCTGTTTTATTCCGTTTTAACCCGATTCGCACAAGTTAGACATTTTAAAGAA
The DNA here is from genome assembly GCF_013350085.1 of Pseudoalteromonas sp. 0802. Taxonomy (NCBI): domain Bacteria; kingdom Pseudomonadati; phylum Pseudomonadota; class Gammaproteobacteria; order Alteromonadales; family Pseudoalteromonadaceae; genus Pseudoalteromonas; species Pseudoalteromonas sp. 0802. The sequence continues at coordinate 10,788 of NZ_JABVXE010000001.1, forward strand.
ATGTGTAAATTATTGCTTAGCTCTAATAATTCAGATACGGGTATTTCTTCGTTCCAAGCGCTTGCTGTATCGTTATCAGGCCGTGTAGGTGTCGGTAATATTGCCGGGGTTGCTGCAGCAATCGGCTTTGGTGGTCCTGGGGCGATTTTTTGGATGTGGATAGTTGCGTTCCTTGGCGCAAGTACTGCGTATGCCGAGTCAACTCTTGGTCAGATTTATAAATCAGAAGAAGATGGTCAATATCGCGGTGGTCCAGCATTTTACTTCGACCGCTGCTTACAGCAAAAGTGGTTAGCCGTATTATTTGCAGTATCGGCGATTATTGCTTGTGGTGTGTTCCTTCCGGGCGTTCAAGCGAATGCGGTAGGTAATGCATTCACACAAGTTTTTGGTGAAGGCACATTGGTTAGCACCAGCTTTGGTGAAGTAGGTAGCTTTAAGCTTGTTGCGCTTGCAATCATCTTAATTGTGCTTGCATTTATCATCTTTGGTGGCATTAAACGTATCGCAAACTTCACACAAATCGTGGTGCCATTTATGGCACTAGGTTACATCGTGTTAGCTTTAATCGTGGTGTTCTTAAACCTAGATAAAGTGCCAGGTATCTTCTCAATGATCTTATCTGATGCATTCACCGCGCAAGCAGGCTTTGGTGCTGCTATTGGTTGGGGTGTTAAACGTGGTATTTACTCAAACGAAGCAGGCCAAGGTACGGGTCCACATGCAGCATCAGCTGCTGAAGTTGATCACCCAGCTCAACAAGGCTTAGTGCAAGCATTTTCTGTTTATGTTGATACCATTTTTGTTTGTACAGCAACGGCGTTAATGATTCTAATCACTAAACAATACAACATTGTGGGTGAGTTACCTGCAGGTCAATTCATTGTGCAAAACGTTGATGCTGCAACAGAAGTAGGCTCTGCTGCTTTCACACAAATGGCATTATTTAGCGTATTTGGTGGCTTTGGTGAAGCATTCGTTGGTATTGCTTTATTCTTCTTCGCATTTACTACAATTCTTGCTTATTACTACATTGCTGAAACGAACGTTGCTTACTTAAACCGTTATTTCAAAGGCAATATTCCACTGGTTATTGTTAAGCTAGTCATCATGTTTATGGTTGCTTACGGCATGGTAAACAGCTCTGGTTATATCTGGAATATTGGTGATATTGGTGTAGGCTTAATGGCCTGGATCAACATTGTCGGTATTTTGGCTATTTTCTTTGTCGCAAAACCTGCCCTTAACTGCTTACGTGATTACGAAGATCAAAAGAAAGCCGGTGGCGAAATCACTTTTGATCCAGTTAAATTAGGCATTAAAAATGCGACTTTCTGGGAAAAGCGTCTAGCTGAAAAGGCGAAACAGAAACAATAAATCAGGTTTTTGAGTTTTTGTAGTGAATTTAGTTGTGCAGGTTTTCGAATCTTCACAAATGAATGAAATTCAAATAAGACATCGACTCATAAAACAAGTACAATAAAGGGCGCCTAAAGGCGCCTTTTTTATGCGTAGTATGGAGAAAGATATGGCGATTATTAGTTGCCCGCAGTGTGCAAAATCAATATCTGACAAACATAAGCAATGCCCGCATTGTGAATGCCAAGTCACCGATCTAAGCAATGAGCAATTGCAGCAAATGCAAAAAGAAACGCGCATTCGTAGACAACAAAAGTTTATGAATCAGTCTTTCCTCGCACTGATTTTATTTTTAGGGGGCTTTTTCTGTTATTACTTTATGCACCCCGAAGCAAAGTCTCTTGAGTGGTATGCCTATACATCGGCAATGGCAGTAGGTTTTGTGTGGTATCTTGTAAGCCGCATCTATTTAGTTGTTTTAAAAAAGAAAAAGTAACATGAATATTGATCACATCGTTAAAAATATCACCCCAGAAGTATTTGAACGTCTTCAGTATGGTGCCTCAACGGGTAAGTGGCCTGACGGCACACCTTTGTCTGAAGAACAAAAACAACAAACCGTTCAACTCGTGATGCTTTATCAAGCTAAAGTTTCGCAAAGCAATGAGCAGTTTACCATTGGCGCAAATGGTGAAATGGTGCAAAAGAGCAAAGCTCAATTGCAAAAAGAATTCGCATCAGAAAATGAAATAGCTAGGTTTAGTGAAAATGATCTTTAAACACCTGTTTACTCCAAAATGGAAGCATCCTAAAAACCAAGTGCGTTTAGCTGCAGTTGAACGTCTTGATACAGAGCGTGACCTTAGCATCTTAAATAGCATTGCCCTTGAAGACAGCTCAGCTGAGATCCGCAAAAAAGCATTAAACAAAGTGAACGATATTGTTTTGTGGTGGCAAGCATACAAGCAAGACCAAGCACTTAAAGACGTTGCAGAACAGCATATTAACCAAGCGGTTTTAAATACCGATAGCCAGCTAGATGCAAACATCAAAAATGAGTTTATTGAGCGTTATGCACCTGTCAAAACTCTTGAGAAACTCGCCTTTGCAGAAAAAGAACTTCAAGTTCGCGTTAAGTTATTAAAGCGTTTAGCAAACCCAAGCCTAATTGATAAAGCTTTTAAGGAAGGCCGTGAAGAGCTGCAATTGCAACTTGTTGAGCTTGTGATTAATCATCAACTTGCTAAATCATTATTAAAGCATGCAAAAGGTGAGGCACACACACAACTGGCGACTCATCTTGACAATGAACGCTTAGCGATAGAAATGCCTGCCAAAGTAGAAGCTGATACACGTGTGGTATTAGCAAAGCTTAATGCGCTTCGTGATAAAAATGACTTTCAGTTAGTGTCGATGCAACATGCTGAGTTATTACAGCAGTGGCAAGCTATCGAACTAAAATGGCTGAGCGATGAGCAAGTAAGCACGTTAGATAAGAAATATTCAGCGATTACGCAAAAGCTTGAGTCTCATATTGCACTTTTAAGTAAAGAGCATGAAGCAGCGCAGCAAGCGTTAGCTGAACAACAACGTCAGGTATTAGCCCTGGCAAGCCTTGAAGCAATTGGCGAAGAAATTGAAAATGCATTGCAATTAGGCTTAGAAACGCCAGAGCAAATTCAGCAAGATTGGCTAGAGGCAAAAGTTGCAGAGGCAAAAGATGCGTTAGCAGAGGCAAACTTATCTGAGAACAAACATGTTAGTGATGTAAAACTGCACTTAACAAATTTATTTAACCAAGTCGAACAGTTACCGCAACTGGTTAGTGCTATTGCTGAGTTTAAAGAGGCATTGGATCAATTAAACTCAGTTGCGACAACCGAAGACGAAAGCGAGTTTGACGGGCTAAAACAGCAGTTTGAGCAACAGCAAAAATTAGCGCGCAAAAAGCTGGCAAGTATTCCTAGTCGTTTACAAGGTCGCTTTAAAGCCAATTTAGCTGAAACAGTAAACAGTTGGCAGCAAGCGATGGCACCGCTGACGAATAAGTTTGAGAAAAATCAGCAAACAGCGAAGCGTAAAGCTCGCGATGTAAAACGCTTAATTGACCAAGGTCGCTTTAATGTTGCCTTTGGTGTGTTTAAAGGTTTTGAAGAGCTATACGCAACACTTACAGACTATTATAAGCAGCCATTAAATAGCTTGAAAGCTGATTTAGAAGCGCAATTAGCAGAAGCAAAAGATTGGCAAAAATACGCATCAGCGCCAAAGCGTGATGCATTACTTGTTGAAGTAAATGAACTTGTTGCAACCGAGTGCACTGACCCTAAACAACGCGCAGAGCAAGTTAAACAGTTACGTCGTCGTTGGAATGAGTTAGGGCGTTTAGATACTGATGCAGAAAAGCAACAAGGCGAGTTATTCGATCAACAAATTGAATTACTGTTTGCGCCGTGTCGTGAGTATTTTGCAGAGCAGGAGCAGCAACGTGAACAAGCTAAAGCACAGCGCGTTGAAATAATCTCGCAAATGCAGCAGTTAACAGAGCTTGATAGCTCTTCTGATGAGTTTGATTGGAAGCAGTTTGAAAGCAAGTTCAACCGTACCGCAAAAGCGTGGCGTTCTGCAGGTAACGTCGATCCTAAAACATACCGTGAACTACAAGCGCAATTTAAAGCTGCGCAATCACAAGTTCAAGGTCAACTTGCTGCATTTCATAAAGCAAACGCTGAGCAAAAAGCGGCACTTGTTGAGCAAGCAACACAGTTATCGCAAAGCGATGATTTAGCTGCTGCGTGCCAGAAGCTAAAAGCACTTCAACAAACATGGCAGACTATTGGTTTTGCTGGAATGAAAGCTGAAAACACTTTGTGGCAGCAATTCAGACGAGTTAATGACGACACCTTTGCTAAGCGCAGTGCCGAGTTTGAACAGCAAAAGCAAGTTCAGCAACAAAATGACGAAGTTGCCGCAGAGCAATTAAGTGAGCTTGAGTCTGCACTTGAGACCGTGGTGCACCTTGCACAGCTTAAAGATTTAACAGTGAAGCTTGCAGAGCTTGAGTACTCAAAAGCATTATCGGCACGCGTGACTCAGTTAGAGACCGCGATTAGCGCAAAAACAGCGCTGATCAGCAAGCAAGCAGAGCAGTCTAAATTAACGGCTTTATTTGCAGCTCTTGAGAGCCACAGTGAACTGCCTTCGCAGTTCCAAGCTTCATTAATAACTAATCTAAACGCTGCGCAGCTGTTAACTCGTATCGAAATTCTAGCGGGCGTTGAATCGGCTGATAGTCAGTTACGTATGACAGAGCAAGTTGCGATGTTAGATGATAAACACCGTGGTGAGCACGCAGATGTTTATTATTACTTAAAGCAACTACTTGCAGTCAGTGAGGGTTCAGTTTCAGCTGACACACTAGCAAGGCTTAAAGCAATATTTGCAATTTAACGAATAAAACCGCTTTTTTAAGCGGTTTTTTTCCGTGTGTTTTTGAGGAAAACAATGAGAATTTTATTACTACTTACCTGTTTATTTTTAGGGGCATGTAAAAGTACAGATCAAGGGATGTCTGTTTACTCGTTTACCAATTCTGAAATTGAAGCAGCCCTTGCTAATCAATTACCAAAACTAAGTGAACAGATTAAGCTGATGGGCTTACCAGTTGATTTTGCGGTAAACGACCTGAGTGTCAATGTTGGCCCAGATAAGCGTGATGTGGTGGTTTTAGGAGCCGATTCTAGTGCTGTCATCAAAGCATTTGCGCTTAAGTATCCAGTTCGTTTAAAGCTACAAATTGAAGGTAGCCCATTTTATGACAGCGAGAAAAAAGCGGTCTTTTTACGTAATGTAAAACTGGTTGATACAACAATCGACACCGCGGGTTTCAAGGGCAGTTTAAACTTATTAGATGACCAAGCAATGCAAGTGATTAACGGCTTTTTAGCGGTTAACCCTGTCTATAAGCTAAATATGAACGACCCTAAAGTCGCATTGTTGAGCAAACTACCATTAGATATGAAAGTATCTCAGGGTGAAATTATTTTAGTGCCCACACTGTAAAACTATTTGATATTTTAAAGCGGCTTCTAGCCGCTTTTTTTGTAATTGCTTGTTAAGCATGTTCAACCTTGTCATAATTTCTCGTGATATTTCGCGAATTGAGTGATGGCTATGATCAAGGAATTTTTAAACGACCCCACATTACTGCTAAATGCCGTAGGTGAAGGTATTTATGGCTTCGATTTATCGGGTAATGCAGTTTTTGTAAACCCTGCTGCGGAGCGCATGACAGGCTGGAAAGCAGACGAACTCCTTGGTAAAAAAATACACCAATATCATCACCATACTCGTAAAGATGGCTCACCATATCCTGCTGATGAATGCCAAATATATTGCACTATGTTCGATGGCAAGCACCGTCATGTAAACGATGAAGTATTCTGGCGTAAAGATGGAAGCTATTTTGCTGTTGAGTATACTTCAACGCCAGTTTATAAAAATGGTGCCTTGATTGGGGCAGTCGCGATTTTTCGCGATGTATCCAAACAACAGCAAACAGAAGTGGCGTTGCGTGATGCCTTAGCACAAGTTCAGCACTTATCTGAGCAGCTACAAGCTGAAAATGCTTACCTTATTTCAGAGTTAAATGAAGATTGGCAAGACTCTGGCTTAGTTGGGCAAAGTCATTCATTTCAAAGTATGCTCGAGCAAATTACCTTGGTAAGCCAAACCAATAGTACGGTTTTGATTTTAGGTGAAAACGGCACGGGTAAAGAGCTAGTGGCACGAAACCTTCACCGCTTAAGCAATCGTGCTGAGCAACCTTTCATAAAAGTAAACTGCGCGGCGTTTTCCGCCAACTTAATTGAGTCTGAGTTATTTGGTCATGAAAAAGGGGCGTTTACTGGCGCTAATGAACGCAGAAAAGGGCGTTTTGAACTGGCTGATAAAGGCACTTTATTTTTAGATGAAGTGGCAGAGCTGCCATTAGAGGCGCAAAGTAAATTACTGCGGGTACTACAAGAGCAAGAGTTTGAGCGCGTCGGGGGCAGTCAAACTTTAAAAGTCGATATCCGAGTGTTAGCTGCAACAAACCGTAACTTGTGGCAAATGGTTGAGCAGGGCAGTTTTCGAATGGACTTGTATTATCGCTTAAATGTGTTTCCTATTCGTGTGCCTGCGCTTCGTGAGCGCAAGGAAGATATTCCACTACTTGCAGCAAATATTATTACGCAGCTGAATAAGCGCTTAGGTAAACAGTTAAAAGGGCTAAGCAAAGCAACACTCACCAAACTGGCGAATTATGATTGGCCAGGCAATATTCGTGAGCTACAAAATATCCTTGAGCGTGAAGCTATTTTGTCTAAGCAAACTGTACTGCAGCTTTCAGCACCTTTGAGTAACGAGCAATCAAATGAGCAGGTGGTTTCTCTTGATGCTGTACAAAAGCAGCATATTTGTGAGGTGCTAAAACGCTGTAACGGGCAAATATCAGGTGAAAATGGTGCTGCAACCTTGCTGGGCCTGCCAGAAAGTACCCTTAGATCAAAGATGAAAAAGCTAGCGATAAAGCGTTGATTCGTGATATATCGCGAGTATTCGCGATATATCGTGCTTTTGAACGTTCAGATATAAATTTAATCATTTAATATCAATAACTTAGTTTTAATTTGTGTTGGCCTGATTGTTGCTCTATCAGGCTATTACCGACACAAAAGTAAGTAGCAAAATGAAATTTGATATTAAAGAGCAAGACTTAATCATCAAGCCCTACAACCAAGAAGGGCCAATTTATATTCGTGAGCAAAAGGGATATTTCCAACGTATCCGCCGTTACTTAGGCTGGGTGCTAATGCTGACGTTCATCGCCATTCCGTGGATCCCCTATGATGGCCGTCAAGCTGTATTACTCGACGTAGCCAGCCAAAAATTTACTTTATTTGGCTTAACGCTGTTACCGCAAGATTTTATGATCTTAGCTATGTTATTTATGACAGGAGCGTTTGCTTTGTTTTTCGTCACTAATTGGTTAGGGCGTGTTTGGTGTGGTTACACTTGCCCACAAACAATTTGGATGCTGATGTTTACTTGGGTTGAACACAAAGTAGAAGGTAACCGTAACCAACGTATTAAACTTGATAAAGCAGATTGGTCAGTGAGTAAATGGCAGAAGAAAATCACTAAGCATGCAGCTTGGCTGCTGATCTCTTTGCTTACATCTATGTCATTTATGGCTTATTTCATCCCCGCTAAGTCTTTATACATGAGCTTATTTACTCTAGAAATGTCTGGGATCGTCAGTTTTTGGGTATTCCTGTTTGCATTTTGTACCTATGGCAATGCGGGATTCTTACGTGAAAAAATGTGTACTGTCGCATGCCCTTATTCACGTTTTCAATCAGTGATGTTTGATAAAGACACGTTAGTTGTTACCTACGATCAAGCGCGAGGGGAGTCTCGTGGTGCGCGTAAACGTAAAGCCGATCCTAAAGAGTTAGGCTTAGGTGACTGCGTAGACTGTAACCTATGTGTTGAAGTATGCCCAGCCGGTATCGATATTCGTAATGGCTTGCAGTATGAATGCATAAACTGTGGCTTATGTATTGATGCGTGCGATAGCACTATGGAAAAATTCAACTATCAAAAAGGCCTTATCAAGTACGCCTCTGAAAAACAAATGGAAGGCAAAACGACCAATCCATTTAGGTTAAAACTGCTTGGCTATGGTGGTTTAACAGCGCTGTTTGTCGTGGGCATGGTTGTGTGGATGGCAATGCGTACACCTATTGAGGCTTCTGTCATTCGTGACCGTAATGCCCTGTACCGTGTAAATTTTGAAGGCTTAGTAGAAAACCCATATACCTTATCAATTATCAACAAAACACAGCATAGCTTGAGCTATTCAATCGGCATCAGTGGTATTGAAGAAGCAAGCTTACAAGTGCCTGAAACGATAACTGTTGAGGCTGGTCAGATGAAGCGTGTTCCTGTCACTGTGGTTGCAGATGGCTACGAGCTGAAATCAAAAGTAACGCCTATCAGTTTTCACATTCAAGCATTAGAAGATGCTGATATCGCAATAACTAAAGAGACTAAGTTTTACCGAGATTAACCTCAATCACGGCTCTAGAAACGAAAATGGCTTGTTTTTAACAAGCCATTTCTGCAAATTCGAGCTGCTTAAGCACATAAGCCTTAGCGCTGTCTAAATCATCAAATAAACAGTCCATTATTTGAATCGGTGATTGCGCTTGCGCAATAATGCGTTTCATCTGATTAAGCACAATAGACGAGCTAAACATATAAGCGGTGGCTATACAGTTAGTGCCTTGCAGGGCACGAAATAATTGGGTAAAACCACGTTCTGCATCAGGGGTGGTAGCAAGTAATTGGGTAGAATGACTAATATACGCCCACGGCTTTCCAGCTAAAGCAGAAATATGCTTTTTTAAATCGACTGCAAAGTCATTGACTAAACGTGCGTTAATATTACCAGAAAATTGTCCAATAATAATTGGACCATCGGTGATGATACTGACACTGCCATAGTGATTCTTAAATTCCAATTTGCTTCCCTTTTGAATTAAAAAGAGCGCGAATTTTATACAATTCTATGTATGTGTCTAGTTATTTAGTATACAAATTTCAAAAAACATAACTTTTTCATTAAATTTGTATATATGTAGATTTTATCTAGCTATTTAGGTTTGAGGCGAATAAATCATTCACCTCAGATTTAAAATATAACTAACTATTCGTTAACAATATAGTTCAATGCACCGGTAATTGAGGCTACTTGTGCATCAATACAAATTGCGTCATTGGCCTGTGGGCTATCAGGGTAAACCTCTGTTGTTGTAACATATTCTGCATCGGTTAAGCCCATACATAACCCCAGTTTTTTCGCTTGGTAATTAATCACACCAAATTGAGTTTGTGGCACACCAATCAACTGGTTATTCTCATCACTTGGTGCGATGTGGGTTACTTTCTCAACTGATTTTATAATCGCTGTTTGAAATGCTTCATGCGGGCGCTCACTATCAGCGACAAGATAAAAGCCATCCGGGATGTTCCAGTTATCGTGGGTCGTTGCATCACGTGCTGCTAGCGCAGGGCGAAACTCACTATTATCAGTGTCTGTAGTTTCATGTAAGTCAATATGCACATAAGGTGTAATGGCGTTGTCGGCTAAATACTGCATGATTGCTGCAGACTCTTCAGCTGGACTATCTGCATAGAAAGAGCGGTTTGGATCCGTGGCATTTGGATTCCAGCGGTTAATCGTTTCATAACCCCATGGGCTGATACACGGAGCCACTAAAATATTAAAGTCAGCAAAGTAGTCTTTGGCACTTCTCTTAGCAAACGCTAAAGCACCATGCACACCACTTGTTTCATAACCGTGAACACCACCGGTAACCAGCACAACAGGTTTATCAGCTTGCCATTGCTTGCTCTTTAAAATGTAAAGTGGGTATTTGTCGCTGTCGTAACTTAATGCGCCATATTGCTCAATATTGAAATCGCTTGATAAAGAGTCTAGTTGCGATACAACATCATCTAAATAGCTACGCTTTACTGACTGTAATTCAAACCATGCTTTCTTATCTGCGTCGTTCCACGGTTTACCTGGGGTTCCAATAGGGTAACTCATAAAATACCTTGTTGTGACTTGCTACAAAACGCCAAGCTTATCTAAGCTGTTAAGCTGCTGCAACTAGATAAGCTCAGTAGTAAAGTTACCTTGCTCGTACAGCTTTGCATGATGATGCTTATGGGTCTCAAATAAGTATTTACGCAGTGCATCTTCACCCTGACACACTTGCATTATTTTTCCGGCAATTCCTTTGCTGGTCGTTCGTATTGGCTTCACACTAAGAATAATGTGATCTTCAGAAGGTAAATTAAATGCCAACAGTATCTCTTTATTAAGATCCGGTGATTGACGCTTTGGCTTGAGTAACACGCCCGTACTTGATAAAGACAATATTTGAAATTGTTCTGTGTGTATTTCAAGATCTGGCGTACGCCAGCTGCGTTCGATACCTTTGGTATCTATTACTTCAGGTGCGCTAAGTACAGGGATCAGTTGGCCATTCTCGTCCTTGCTAAATTCAAGCGGAAACCACAACTGATAAATCCCTACTTCAGCCAGTAGTGTCAGTTTGGCATTGGTAAGTAAACCATTTAATTTATCAGGCAAATTAAGCCTAACAGACATTTTTGTATCGGTTGGATCGCTATCAGTCCGTTCAGCCTCGAATAAACGGTTGAAAAAAGAGAGTTCTTGTTCGGATAAATGTGCCATATAAAGCTCCTTTTAAAGCACGCTTACTTATATGTATCATAAATTGTTCAAATTATGCACGTATAATGAGCATTAATTGTGCCAGCTGCTTTGTGATTTCTTTTGCGGCGTATTTCACTTACACTGATAAAAAAACTAACAAGGATTTTATTTTGTCGAGCCTGACTGGTGTAAATAAAAGTTTAGTGATATTTGCTGCTTTAGTCGTTGTTTTAGCGGGTATTAAAGCTGCAAGTGTGATTGTTATCCCATTTGTGTTGGCAGCCTTTATTGCCATTATTTGTAATCCCTTAATTCGTTTCTTTGCTAAATACGGTATCCCTAAAGGGATTGCCGTTGTGTTTGTTATGTTGATGATTGTTGGTGTAGGGATAAGCCTTGCCGGGTTGGTTGGGCAATCGATGACCGATTTTTCTGAAAAGCTGCCTGAGTACAAAGCACAACTAAAAGAAGAGTTTGTCTGGGTGGTTAATGTTGCAGCGAGTTATAACATTCTGATTGATAAAGAGCAGATCATCTCTTTATTCGATCCGGGCAAAATGATTGATGTTGCAACCAACATGCTCACAGGCCTTGGTGGCGTGATGGCGAATTTGTTTTTGATTATCCTAACCGTGGTGTTCATGTTGTTTGAAGGACCTATGCTGAGTAAAAAAGTGCATTTAGCACTGGACGATCCTGAAATGAAAATGCAGCAGGTTGACCGATTCTTAGATTCAATTAATTCTTATCTGGCTATTAAAACGCTGGTTAGCTTAGGCACAGGTATGCTTGCAGGCTTTATGCTTTGGGCTCTTGATGTTGATTATTTTATACTTTGGGCTGTAGTGGCCTTTATGCTTAACTACATTCCTAATATAGGCTCTATCATTGCCGCTGTGCCTCCAGTGTTACTCGCTTTGATCACTCAAGGCCCACTGGTTGCAGGGTTTATTGCTGGTGGCTATTTAGTTATAAACACGGTGATGGGTAATATCGTCGAGCCGCGTTTTATGGGTAAAGGGCTGGGTTTATCGACGCTAGTGGTGTTTTTATCCTTGATTTTCTGGGGCTGGCTGATGGGGACCGTGGGTATGCTGTTATCAGTTCCATTGACCATGATAGTTAAAATAGCCTTAGAGACTAGTCAAGAAGGGCGATGGCTTGCTACCTTGCTTGGCAATGGCGAAGAGCTAAAACTTGAAGATTAAAAAAGGCGCTTAAGCGCCTTTTTTACTTTTCGATATGTTTAACAGTTATCACTTTAGAGGTCGCTGTAAAACCTGCACATGGTTTTTTAGGATCTCAATTTCACATTGCTTGTAAGCAATAGCGGCTTTCGTACCATTTGGCATTTTTTGTAAATAACGCCAACGACAGCTGTCTTCTAAATAACGCTCTTGGTTCTTGATGCTGCGATTAAAAATTGGTAGCAATTGGCTGTTACCAGTATCTTCTTTAATTTTCTCAAGATCCATAGTGAGCTTATTAATCCACATCTTTTGGTCACGCTGAATATCGGCGATAACTTGATCTAGACATTGAATATAGCGTTTTGTGTCATCGGTATTGTTGCTCGCAAGCTCACACGTTTGCTCTGCTTGAGCATGCGATGCACTTGCAATTAAAGCTAAAAAGCTGCCTTTTACGAGTATTGATGTTTTATTTTTTATCATGGTAATTAAACTCTAATATAAACTCAGCACCGGCTAGTTTCTCTGCGTCTTTAATGGTTAATGTGCCATTATACGAGTTGACTAAATCCGACACGATAGCCATGCCGACACCATGGCCGCTTTCGTAGGTATCGAGTCTGGTACCGCGAGTTAGTAATGATTCACGCTTGTGCTCAGGTACACCTGGGCCATCATCACTTATACTGAGCGTTAACTTTTTGTTCTGCTTAACCTTTATATCGACCTGTGAACGGCAAGCTTTACAGGCATTATCGATTAAATTACCAAGTAGTTCCATCAAATCTGTTTTATCACCTAAGAAATAGTCTTTTTCGCTGACCTCTGAGGTAAAAATAATATCTTTGTCGCGATAAACCTTGCTCATCGCGCTTAAGATTGAATCAATAACAGGCTTGATATGAGTTTGTTTCTTCCAGGTGTCAGACGCACCTGTTGCAGCGCGCTTTAACTGGTGTTCGATCATCACATTAATACGGTCTAGCTGCTCTTGTGCATCCGCATCATTGGCCAATGGGCTAGATTTAAGCACTGCCAAAGGTGTTTTTAATGCATGAGCAAGGTCGCTTAATGACGCGCGATAACGTTCTTTTTGGCGCTGCTGCGATTCAAGCAATAAGTTTAAATCGGCTTTAATGGTTTGTAGTTCAACCGGGTAAAGACCTTTAATTTGTTGGTTATCACCCGACTCAATGGCTTTTATTTCTTTGTCGAGTCGTTGCAGTGGCCTTGCACTCCAAACAAAACCGATTGCCATTAGCGCAGCAATGGCCACACCCATGACATACATCCAATTTACGAGTGTTTGCTTAAAGCCATCCATCAGCCTCAGTAGGGCATCATTACGCTTTAATAGAATAAAACGTGCATGCTCTGATTGGTCAATGTTTTCTAAAATAACGGTAAGCGTTAACTGCCAGTACACGGTATTGTTGTATTCAACACGGCGAAAATCAGCAGAGCCTGCAGGGGCTTCAAAGTTATCAGGAATAAAGTTGATATTGGTCGCCGATTCGGAGTACCAAACCGGCAAGTCACCGCGATAAACCATCGCATAGGTGTCTGAGTTTAATCTGTTTAGCTCTGGCGTTAAGATAGTACTTGGCATAACGATGCCGCGTTCAGTGAAATCGACTTCAGAGATTAATGAATATAAGTGAGCTTCAAGGGTTTTTTCGGTCGCTTCGACCAAAGAGGCGTAGTAAGCCTTACCAATTGAGAAAAACAGAATTGGTAGGGCGACTAATAAAACAAAGACAAGGATAAATCCTTGCCTTACTTTAAGCGGTATTTGCGATGCTACCACTGACTTTTTAGCCTATAACCACGGCCGCGTAATGTTTCAACTGGGTTTAGGGTACCATCAGGGTCAAGCTTCTTACGTAAACGCAATACGAAAACTTCAATTACGTTTGAATCAAGGTCGAAGTCTTGGTCGTAAATGTGCTCTGTTAATTCAGATTTAGAAATTACCTTTTGTGGATTAACCATTAGGTATTCTAAAACTTTGTATTCGTATGCTGTTAAGCTAAGTTCTTTATCGTTTACCCATACTTGCTGTGAGCGAGTATGAATTTTAATAGGGCCAGCTGTCATTTCTGGGTTTGCTTTACCTGCGCTGCGGCGGATAAGTGCATTACAGCGGGCAATTAGCTCTTCAACGTGGAAAGGTTTAGTTAGGTAGTCATCTGCACCAGCATCTAAGCCTTCTACTTTATCTTGCCAACGGTCACGTGCCGTTAAAATCAAAATAGGAATAGTAATACCTTGTGCACGTGCTTTGGTAATTAATTCAATACCATCTACTTTAGGTAAGCCTAAATCGACTACCGCCATATCTAGCGGGTATTCGGTAATATGGAATAAACCAGCTTCACCATCGTGACAAAGGTCAACGCTGTAACGCTCTTTTTCTAGGGCATTACGAAGGTTATCTGCTAAGTGTAAATCATCTTCAATAACTAAAATTCGCATTCTTAATCCTTTTCACTTCGCCAGTCTTTTTGTTCACATGGACATCAACCACGTGGCCGTTCGTTTTTAAAATTCTTACGGTAAATACTTTATCTTGCTCTGTGATTTTTAGGGTTCGGCCGTCTTCAGATTTTTTGGCGATCGTCACAGCCTGCTTTTTAGTCACCTCTTGGGCTTGTTTCTTATTGGCATCAGCATGAAAGCTTGATAATGCAAATAAAAGACTAAAACTGAAGGCTAATAATATGCGCATGACGGGGAACTCCTAAACCAGACCCATTTAGTTTAATTAACCAATTAACTAAAATTCAAGTAATTACGTTAAATTCTGTAATTCAATAGCCAAATCTTAGTTAATAAGCCGTGAACAAACACTGAATTATTGATTCAGTTAAGTTCAGAGGTTAACCAAATACTTTTTTAAATGGTTTTACGACTGAGTTGTCGTAAACACCCGCCGCAATATACGGATCGTTTGCAGCCCATTCGCGTGCAGCTTCTAATGAGTCAAATTCTGCTACCACTAATGAACCAGTAAAACCAGCGTCAGCCGGATCTTCACTATCAATGGCTGGCAATGGGCCTGCCGTAAATAAACGGTTTTGATCGTCTAATTCTTGAAGGCGTGCTAAGTGAGCAGGGCGTGCAGATTTGCGAGCTTCTAAACTATTTTCAACATCAGTTGAATAAATCATATACAGCATGGTGTGTTCTCAATGTTATTTTTAAAAAATAGTAGCATATTCTTAGCAATAGACGAGAGATTATTCGCGTAATAATCTTTACACAAACCCATATAACTTTAACTTATAAAGCTTGAAATACGCGGTGAAACACTGGTAGAGTCGCTGGGTTGAGAAAATAATAATAAGGTTTTTAAATGAGCGAAAAACGCGAGCATTTTAGCTCCCGCCTCGGTTTTATTTTAGCGGCAGCCGGTTCTGCTGTAGGTATCGGAAACTTAGTGGGTTTTCCGGTTTCAGCTACAAAAAACGGCGGTGGTGCTTTCCTTTTAGTCTATGCATTGTTTGTCATTTTTATCTGTTTGCCAGTGATGATGGCTGAAATGGCCATGGGTCGTAAAGCGCAAAAAGATCCACTTGGTTCATACAAATTTTTAGCAGGCAATGATCCTAAATGGAACTTTGCTGGCTTTTTAGCCGTATTAACGCCATTTATGATTGCTGTTTTTTATATGGTGATCACGGTATGGATTTTCGGTTATTTATCGCAAACCGCATTTGGTAATCTAGATGCCTTGGCCCAGCCAGATAACTTTGGCACTTTTATCAATAGCTACACCGTGTTTGGTTACATGGCCGTGGTTGCCATCATCGTTAACTTGATTTTAGTGGGCGGTGTTAAAGAAGGTATTGAAAAAGCGGCTAAGTTTATGATGCCAGCTTTATTTGTACTACTCACCGCATTGGTTGTATACGTACTAACTCTTGATAACGCAATGGCCGGTGTTAAGTACTATGTTGTGCCTGACTTTTCAAAAATGGATGCCAGCGTATTAAATGGTGCATTAGCTCAAGCGTTTTTCTCGTTGTCACTAGGTATGGGTATCTTAATGACCTATGCATCGTATATCTCTAAGAAAGACGATATTGTTGGTAGTGCAAAAATGGTTGCAGTTACTGATTCGATGGTGGCATTTATTGCTGGTCTAATGGTGCTTCCAGCTATTTTCAGTTTTAACCCAGATACTGACCCAAGTACTTTATCTGACTCGTCAGTATCGATGATTTTTGTCTACCTACCAAAAATTTTATTAGCGTTACAAGCTGATATTGGCTACGTGGGTGCATCAATTGTTGCGTTTGTATTCTTCTTACTTGTCTTTTTTGCTGCAATTACGTCACTTGTATCAATTGTAGAGGTGCCAACTGCAACATTAAGTGACCGCAAAGGTATCAGCCGTAAAAAAGCACTGGCTATCTTAACCTTATCTACAGGTGTATTGACTGTGCTGTGTACCATGTCATTTGGTATGGTTGACTCGCTTACAAAGTTTGTTAGCTATGGCGGTGCAGATAAGAGCTTATTTGATATCGTTTATGATGTGTTTTACGACACAATTTTACCGCTTAATGGTTTAATGGTGTGTTTATTCGTTATGTATCGTTGGAAAAAAGCAAACTTATCGGCAGAGCTAAGCCAAGGCTGTGAAGGCTATGTTGGTAGCTTTACAGAGAAGTATGTGAACTTCTCGCTATCAACGTTTATCCCTGCCATTTTATTACTAATTTTTGTAAATACGGTGGCCACTAAGTTTTTTGCATTTAGTATTTTCGGATTTTAAAAACCAGTTCAATACTTAGCCGCGCACTTTGCGCGGCTTTTTTATGCCTACCTTTATTATTTTAAAAGGCCCCGGCATCAAGCACATCACCCAAGCCAAGGGTAAACATCCAAAGTCCCCATAAGCTATGTTCAATCACACACACGAAGGTTGAGCGGCTTTGCGCATAGGTGTAAGAAAACAACAGCCCACCTAAAAATGCTAGAAGCACGGCCAATATATTCGCATAGACAATATGCGCCAACGCAAACACTGATGCGCTGACAATAATACGAACTGTTTTACTTGGCATAATGCGTTTATAACGATGGAAAAAATAGGTTCTAAAAATAAGTTCTTGCGGCATCACCGATAAAATGGGGTAGAGCAATAACAACATTAGCCAATCGTTAAATGAGTTTCGTGGCAGTGAAAACCAGTTTTCTTGGTTCATAATGCCGTAAAACATTCCGGAGAATAACGCCCCTAAAAAGAAGAAACTAAATAAGCGACGTTTTACCGCACTAAATTGCCCAAGGCTAGTTAAACGAAAGCGTTTAAAATGGGGATCAGATAAAAGCAACATGCCGCACACGGCCATTAAAATAATAAGGGCAGGAATAAGCCAGTTAGCGAGGTAGGCACGAAGAAAGAAGCCTAATAGCGGCAAAGAAACAAATATGAGGGTAAATTCAAGCCAGCGGTATTGGTTAGCGTTCAATGTCGTCTCAGCGTGTTTTTTGTTTACGCTAACAAGCTAAGACGACAGATTTATGACATTAAGATTGCTTTGGATCTTTCTCTTCGTCATCTTCAGGTAAGTATTTGAATAGGGTGATGATCGTTGCTAACACGCAAACAAAGGTAATGCCCATTAAGCCAAACACTTTAAAGTTAACCCAAAAATCGAGCGAGAAGTTATAGGCAATGTAGATATTCAGCGCCGAGATACCTGCAGTCACCGCAACCCAAAATAGGTTAAGTTTGTTCCAGAGCGCTTCAGGTACGTTGATTTCTTGTTTACTCTCAGAGGCATTTTCTAAAATCGAGCTAAGTGCTTTCTTCACTAAGTTTTTGCCAAGTACATAGCGGCTTACTAACAAAGTAACACTGAAAATGGCATACACAATGGTGGCTTTCCATTTCACAAACTGCTCATCGTGGAACACTAAGGTGAGGGTACCTAACACCACCGCTATAGCAAAAAACACCCAGTGACGGGTTGGCACTTTACCATCTTTAAAATAACAGTAAGCAACTTGAATTAAGGTGGTTAGCATCAGCAAGGCTGTTGCCCAATAAATATCAACTAACTTGAAAACCGCAAAAAATAAAATCAGCGGGATGTATTCAATAATCGCATGCATAAATTTATAAATGCTCTAATTTAAAAAGATACTGGGTTGTATCAAGTTATCACGCAAGATACAAGGTTGACTTAACAGCCCTGAAAGCTTAGCCTCCCGAGCCAATCTGGCCTAAACCTGCGTTTAGGTTGTTTTACCTTATCTTTTTCCGCTTAACCTCAGATGATTAAGCGGCGTATTTTGGAGCACTTTTTATGAATAAAGCCGCGTTAGTATCGCAAATGGCTGCCCACAGTGAGTTAACAAAAAAAGACACACAAGCTGCCTTAACCAGCATGTTAAATGCTATCGAAAAGTCTCTTTCTGAGGGCGACCAAGTGCAAATTAATGGCTTTGGTACGTTTGCTCTGAGTTATTACCCAGCACGCAAAGGGCGCAACCCACAAACCGGTGAAGAAATTGAAATAGAAGGCGCTAACAAGCCAGTTTTTAAACCTGCTAAAGCACTCAAAGACGGTTTATAAGCAGGATTTGCAAAGCTGTTGTAGTATTTACAGAGCATAAATAGAACACCTGAAAATTTATTCAATATTTTCAACATATTAAGTTTGGCATGTTGTCTGCTGTTAATCGTTTAGGTTTACCTAAATAAGGAGATAACATGTCAAATTTAAACAGCCAACTGAATGGTAAAAAGATTGCCATTCTTGCAACCAATGGTTTTGAACAAAGCGAGCTATTGTCACCACGAAGCGCATTATTAGAAGCTGGTGCACTTGTCGAAGTTGTGTCACTTGAGCGTGGCGATATCACAGCATGGGATGAAAACCAATGGGGTGAGCGAGTCAGTGTTGACCGTGTAGTCAGCGAAGCAGACTCTGCAGAGTATGACGCGTTACTTCTGCCTGGTGGCTTATTCAACCCAGATACGTTACGTCAAGATAGCGAAGCAAAAGCCTTTGTTGATGGTTTTTTCAGTGCCGGTAAAAACAAACCTATCGCCGCGATTTGCCACGGTCCATGGCTATTAGCCGAAATTAACAAACTACGGGAGCGCAAAGTAACCTCATACCCAAGTATCAAAACAGATTTGATCAATGCAGGAGCTAATTGGGTTGATCAAGAGGTGTGTGTTGATAAGGGCATAGTTACAAGCCGAAGCCCAGCCGACTTAGAGGCCTTTAATCGAAAATTCATAGAAGAGATTAAAGAGGGTGTGCACCGCCATCATTAACCATGAATCGTTAAGAACAAAAAAGGGCCTTTATGGCCCTTTTTGAAGTAATAAAACAAACTTACTTTGTAGCTGCTTTCATACTGGCTACAAACTCTTTTAAACCAGTTAGCATTGCTGCTTGATCATCAAGGTTTGCCTCGATGATTTTAACAACCGCAGAGCCTGAAATCGCACCAGCGGCTCCTGACTCAAGTGCTGATTTAACATCTTCTGGTGTTGATACACCAAAACCAAGTAATGCCGGTGCAGCATGGTAATCTTTTAGTTTTTTAACTAATGAATCTGCTGGCATTTGTGCCTTGGTTTCTGTACCTGTCACACCTGCGCGTGAAAGAAGGTATGTGTAACCACGGCCATATGACGCACACTCTCGTAAAGTGTCATCATCAGCATTCGGTGTAGCAATAAAAATTGGGTCAATGCCATTTTTCATTGCTGTTTGGCGAAATAGCTTTGATTCATGTAGCGGCACGTCAGCCACTAAAATTGAATCGACACCGGCTTCTTTAGCATCTTGATAAAACTTCTCAATGCCACGTTTAAACACTAAGTTTGAATACAATAACAGGCCAATTGGAATATCGGCATTGTACTGGCGCACTTGTTTGATGATATCAAAGCAATCTTGGGTATTAATGTTTTCATCAAGTGCACGAATGTTAGCAGCTTGGATCACTGGGCCATCAGCAATCGGATCAGAAAATGGAATACCTAGCTCAAGGGCATCAGCGCCGCCATCAATTAAGCTTTTGATGATTTCTACACTCAGTGCTTTATTAGGATCGCCAATCGTAACGAAGGGTACAAAAGCACCTTGGTTTGTTTCATTTAATGTGGCGAACAGCTGTCCGTAACGGTTAGTCTGGCTCATAGTGCGCCTTCTTCTGATAAAACACTGTGTACGTGAGCCAAATCTTTATCGCCTCGGCCGCTTAGGTTAACCACTAAAATGGTGTCTTCGGTTTGTTGCTCGGCATATTTAAGGGCATATGCTAGGGCATGGCTTGATTCAAGTGCAGGAATGATCCCTTCGTTCTTAGCCAGTAGTTGGAATGCTTCAAGCGCTTCAGTATCGGTAATACCTACGTACTCAGCACGGCCAGTTTCATGCAAGTGAGCATGCTGTGGGCCAACAGCAGGGTAATCAAGACCTGCTGATACAGAGTAAGACTCTTCAATTTGGCCATCATCATCTTGCATAATGTAGGTATAGGTACCGTGTAAAATGCCTTTGGTGCCTTTACATAAGGTTGCACCATGCTGGTGGGTATCTAAGCCTTTACCAGCAGGCTCTACACCAATTAGTTTAACGCTTGGCTCATCAATAAAGTCTGTAAACATTCCAATGGCGTTAGAACCACCACCTACACAAGCAAGCACAGCATCTGGTAAGCGACCTTCTGCTTTAAGCACTTGTTGTTTTGCTTCTTCACCAATCATTTTTTGGAACTCGCGTACCATTGTAGGGAATGGGTGAGGGCCTGCTGCAGTGCCTAGTAAATAGTGAGCATCTTTGTAATTTGCTGACCAGTCACGCAGGGCTTCATTTACGGCATCTTTTAAGGTGCCAGAGCCCGCTGTGACAGGAATAACCTCTGCGCCCATTAGTTTCATACGAAATACGTTTGGTTGCTGACGTTCAACGTCTTTTGCACCCATGTAAATACGGCATTTTAAGCCAAGTAGGGCACAGGCAAGGGCCGTTGCAACACCGTGTTGGCCGGCACCTGTTTCTGCAATCACTTCTTTTTTACCCATGCGTTTGGTAAGGAGTGCTTGACCAAGTACTTGATTGGTTTTGTGCGCACCACCGTGCAGTAAATCTTCACGCTTTAAATACAGTTTTACCTTAGGGTTTTTAACTAAGTTACGTGTCAGTGTTAATGGTGTAGGGCGACCTGCGTATTCATTTAATAGTTTTTCAAACTCAGCCTGAAAAGCAGGATCGTTTTGTGATTTATTAAACTCTGCTTCTAGTTGCTTGAGTGCTGGCACAAGCAGCTGTGGTACAAACATACCACCGAATTCACCGAAATAAGCTGGATTTTGCATTCTAACCTCAATAATTTCTGATATGCGAAAACGCATTTTGTAATTTTGTTTGGCACTTTTTACCCGCTGACGCTTCAACGCCAGAATTTAGGTCAAGGCCGTTAGCACCGCGATAAAGCGCTGCATGGATATTTTCTGGGTTTAAACCCCCGGCTAACATAAACGGCACGGTTGCCGTCTCTAGCACTGACCAATCAAATGCTTCGCCTGTGCCGCCTTTTTGGCTTTTGCTGTAA
This sequence comes from Pseudoalteromonas sp. 0802, assembly GCF_013350085.1. Taxonomy (NCBI): domain Bacteria; kingdom Pseudomonadati; phylum Pseudomonadota; class Gammaproteobacteria; order Alteromonadales; family Pseudoalteromonadaceae; genus Pseudoalteromonas; species Pseudoalteromonas sp. 0802. The sequence goes on from NZ_JABVXE010000001.1 coordinate 32,223, forward strand.
GTATCGTATAAATGGCGATCAACCCCTTCAAGCGGTTTAGGTAATTCACCTTTAACGGCTTGGGCTTTCCAAATTTCACAGCCAATCGGTAATTGCTTTCTGAGGCTTTGAATATACTCGCTATTCTCATCGCCATGTAATTGCACGGCCGCTAATTTTAAGCTTTGTGCATAATCGACCACTTGTTCTAGAGGTGCATTGACAAACACACCTACATACGCGAGTGGGGCACTTTGCGTAACTTGCTTGGCACAGTCTATATCGACATAGCGCGGTGACTTAGGATAAAAAATTAAGCCACCATACACAGCACCACTGGCGTAGGCTGCCATCGCATCTTGTGAACGGGTTAAACCGCACACTTTGTTCTCACCTAAAATCACTTTACGACACGCGGCTTCTAAGTCGCGTTCAGCCATCAGTGAGCTGCCAATTAAAAAGCCATCGCATAATGGTGCAAGACGTTTTACATCTTTATGGGTATAAATGCCCGATTCTGAAATCACTACTTTGTCATTTGGGATAAGCTGACGTAAACGCTCAGTTGTTGCAAGATCAGTACTTAAATCACGAAGGTCGCGGTTATTAATACCAATTAGGCTGGCATTAAGTGCAAGTGCACGACTAACTTCTTGCTCATTACTGACTTCAGTGAGTACCGACATATTTAAAGAATCAGCCACCTTGTGAAGCGCTAAATATTGCTCGTCATCAAGAACTGAGAGCATTAATAAAATGGCATCACCACCAGATAAGCGTGCTAAATAAACTTGGTACTCATCAATAAAGAAATCTTTACAAATAAGCGGCTGTTCCACTTGGCTGCGCACGTATTCAAGGTACTGATAGCTGCCTTGGAAATATTTTTCATCCGTTAGTACGCTCATACAGGTTGCGTACTTTTTATAAACCGATGTAATTTCCTCTAAATTGAATGGTTCGCGAATAAGCCCTTTTGACGGTGAGGCCTTTTTACATTCTAAAATAAACTGCGTACCGGTTGCTGCTAATGCCGCTTCAAAGTCTCGCTTGGTTGGCACAACCTCGCTAATGAATGACTCAAGCGGGCGCTGTGCTTTTCTTTGTTCTAATTCAATACGTTTGTCGGCAACAATTTTGTCTAACACGTTAGCCATGACTTACCTCAATAATTGCGTTCAATGTGTCCATCGCTTTGCCTGATGCTAATAATTCGCTTACTTGATCTGCGGCTGCTTTTAAATCGCTTGCTTTATCGGTTAAATAAAGAAGGGCGGCAACGTTGGCTATAATGGCTGCGTTATGCGCCATTTCACCTTGACCTTGTAAAATCGCTAAGCTTGCTTTTGCGTTATATTCTGGGCCTTGGCCTGCTAGTTGTTCAAGTGAATAGTTTGCAAGACCAAAATCGCTCGCTGTTAGCGTGTATTCGCTCAGTTTACCGTTATTAAGTTCAACCACTTTGGTTGTCCCGTGTAAGGCAATTTCGTCAGTGCCTGCACCGTGAACCACCAAAGCGCGTATTGTGCCAAGGGTTTTTAAGGTTTCGGCCATGGGTAAGCACAGCGAAGGGTCATAAACACCAAGCAATTGCACCTCAGGGGCAGCAGGGTTGGCCAGTGGCCCTAAAATATTAAAAATTGTGCGGCTTTTAAGGGCCGTACGCACACCCATCGCATGGCGTACACCACTGTGATAATGCGGCGCAAATAAAAATGTAAAGCCGGTATTTTCTAAACAATGGGCCGCTTGCTCAGGGCTCATATCTATATTGATACCCAAGGCTTTAAGTAAATCCGCAGAGCCCGAATTACTCGACACACTGCGATTACCATGTTTGACCATATTGATGCCCGCAGCGGCGGCAACAATAGCAGCCGTGGTACTAATATTAATTGTGTTTGAGCCATCGCCACCGGTACCACAGCTATCAGCAAGCAAGGTTTTGTTGGTTTGAAATGGCACTGCATTGGCACGCATTGATGCTGCAGCACCGGCGATTTCATCACTTGTTTCGCCTTTTAGTTTTAGGGCGATAAGTGCAGCAGTTAATTCAATATCATTAAGCTTGCCATTCATGATGGCGTCAAACAATTCAGTTGCTTGCGAAAATGATAAATCTTGCTTTGCTAATAATTGGTTTAACTGGGTTTGAGTTGTTGCTTCCATGTTATTCCTCTACTGCACGCGTGCTGTTAAAAATTCAATGCTTTGTTGTAATAGCAATGCGCCATTTGGCGTTAAAATTGACTCAGGATGAAACTGATAGCCAAGGGCATTATCTTGTTGATGGTAAATTGCCATTGGAATATTTTCATAACAAGCAATTACTTCAACGTCATCAGGGACTTTGGTTGCCATTAATGAATGATAACGAGCAACTGGCATTTTATCGCCCATACCCGCGAATACTGGGTGCTCAGTCAACGCAATAATTGATGACTTGCCATGCACAGTTTCGCCTGCATGACCAATAACCCCACCGTAGCTTTGTGTTAGTGCTTGCTGCCCTAAACAGATACCCAGCATAGGGAAGCGGCCTTTACACAGTTCAATGAGTTCCATTAAACAACCCGCATCAGATGGTGCGCCAGGGCCGGGTGAAAGTACTAGTAACACAGGTACGGTCTCTTGGCACATTTTGTCAAAGATGCTTTGTGCACTGATGTTATTACGGTATACCACTAACTGGCACCCTAACATAGAAAGTTCATCGACTAAGTTATAACTAAATGAATCAAAGTTATCTAAAAAGTAGATTTTATAGGCTGATGTTGTCGTCATTATTGTGCCTCGTAAGTCGATTGAATCGCAGTGATCACAGCTTGTGCTTTAGCGCGGGTTTCATTGGCTTCTGATTGTGGGTCTGAATCAAACACCACACCTGCACCTGCTTGTACGTAGGCCGTGCCATTTTTAACAAAGGCAGAGCGAATAACAATACAGCTATCCATGGCGCCATCGCCCGTTAAATAACCCACAGCACCGCCATAGCTGCCGCGGCGTTTTTGTTCGGTTTGACGAACTAACTCAGCCGCGCGTACTTTAGGTGCACCCACTAAGGTGCCCATGTTCATACAAGCTTGGTAAGCATGTAGCGCATCGAGTTCAGGTTTTAAAGTACCCACCACGCGTGAAACTAAATGCATCACTTGTGAGTAGCGGTCTACTTTTAATAACTCTTTAGCGTGACGAGTGCCTGGTACGCTAATACGGGCTACATCATTTCGCGCTAAATCAACTAACATCAGGTGCTCGGCACGTTCCTTTTGGTCGTTGCGAAGTTCAAGCTCAATGCGGCTGTCTAGGTCTGGATTAATTTGCCCGTTAGCAAACTTGCCGCGAGGGCGAGTACCAGCAATTGGGTATACCTCAACTTGTTTACTCTCTGCGCAATATTTGAGGGCTGACTCGGGTGATGCGCCGAATAACACAAATTCTTCATCGCGCATGTAAAACATATATGGGCTTGGGTTTTGTTGTTTTAGTTGGCTGTAAGCATGAAGTGAGTCAGGGCAGGCGAGAGAAAAAGTACGTGATGGAACAACTTGGAAAATATCGCCATCAACGATGTTGTTTTTTAACTTGATGACATGTTCGCAGTATTGCTCGTCGCTAACATCAACAGAAATTGGGTTTGAGCCGGTTTGCTTTTGCCCTTGGTAGCTTTGTGCATTGTCACATACGGCATTTAAACGCTCTAACTGTTGACCAACCTCAAAGCAATTAGCATGAACTTCAGGGCCGTTAAATACATTGCCAATTAGCTCGGTTGTTTTTGCTTGATGGTCGATGACAACTAACGTTTCGGCTAGGTAGAAAACATAATCTGGGCAGCTGTTTTCGCCGTCAGGCACATCAGAAAGAGTTTCGAAATTAGCAACCATATCGTAGGCAAATACACCGCCTAAGAACACAGAAAATGGGTTGTCTGTGGTGCTTTTAATACTATTAATACAGCTACGTAGCGCACTAAAAGCGTTATCTGCTACTAATTTACTGGCTTCATCAATGTCGCTTGCTACCTCGTTGTAGGTTAACGTTAATGTGTCTTCTACAAGCTCAGCAGAGCAGTTTTGCACATGAGTTTGTAAATAAGGCAGTAATTGTTTGCCGTTATTTGACTGTGCAGTGAGTGTGACCTGTTTGCCTTGGCAAACAATACGTAGCGCTGAGTCAACCAAAATTAGACTTTTTACACTGTCTTTAGAATCAATTTCAGCAGACTCTAACAGCAGTGAATTAGGCTTATCGAGTAGACTGTATAACGCAAGTGGGCTACTGATGTAGTCGCGCACTTGAGTGATACTGGTTACTTCACCCGGTGTCGTTGTTATATGACTAAAAATCAAACCTCATTCTCCCTCATTCCCAAAAACTCTTTAAAAAACAAAACCCCGCGAAGCTATGCTTGGCGGGGTTCGTATAAAGATGCCTATAAATTAGATAGACCCTTACCGTCCCGCTAAGCCAGGCGCCACCACCAATGATGTGTAAGAGTTGCTATGTAATTCATTATAAAACCTTAAAATTTAGATATAAAAAAACCCGCTACATGAGCGGGTTTTGAAATCGTTAGACACGACAATTCGTCACCCGCTAGTTACGAGTGCCACCACCAAATTGTGATTTGAATTGTTTTGTTCATTGTTATTTCTTATTTAACGTGTCTGAAAGTGCATACAGTAAAGCGTACCTAAGCCAATACTGTCAAGCATTAATTTACATATTAATACGTGTTGGGCATTTACCCCTCGCAATAGCCCATTTATGTGGGTATATATGTCTAACCTAAAAAGATAATCACGCCTTGGCAGTAAATTTTTGTTATACTCACATTATTGATTCAAGAACTTACGTAAAGCAGTCTTTCCCTTTGATAAAATACGATTTACATAGCCACACCACATACTCAGATGGTCAGCTATCAGTCGAGCAATTGTTACACCGCGCGGTTGAGAAAAACATAGATGTGTTTGCAATTACCGATCACGACACGTTAAGTGCGATAAAGCCAGCTCGCCAAGTCATTGCAAATGATAATTTACCGCTTAAATTAATTGCTGGCGTTGAAGTATCAACAAAATGGGAAAGCTTTGAAATTCATATTGTTGGCTTAAATGTTGATGATGAAAATGACGCACTGTTGTCACTATTACAAGCGCAACAAGGCAAGCGTGAAGATCGCGCTTTAGAGATCGGTCGTCGCCTTGCTAAAAATGGTTTTGAAGGCATTTACGACCAAGCAAAAACATTTGCTGAAAACGCACAGATCACACGAGCGCATTTTGCCCGAGCGCTGATTGAGCGTGGTGTTGCTAAAAACTTTCCTGGGGTATTTAAAAAGTACTTAGGGCGAGGAAAAACAGGCTATGTACCAAGTAGTTGGTGTGATATGCAAACCGCAATTGCTGCCATTCACCAAGCCGGTGGGGTTGCCGTTCTTGCTCATCCTGGGCGTTATCAAATGTCTAACAAATGGCTACGTAAGTTAATTATTGAATTTAAAGGCGCAGGTGGCGATGCGATGGAAGTTGCACAACCACAGCAAGCACCCAGTGAGCGCCAGTTTTTAGGTGAACTGAGTCGTGAATATGGCTTACTTGCGTCACAAGGGTCAGATTTTCATTTTCCGACCAGTTGGTTGGAGTTAGGTAAAAATTTATACTTACCAAAAGATTGCCAAGGGGTTTGGCAAGCATGGGAAGGGCAATAGGAGCGTGTAATGAGTCAGTTTTTTCATATTCATCCAGATAATCCGCAACCACGCTTAATCAGCCAAGCGGTTGATATTATCAAGCAGGGCGGTGTTATTGTTTACCCAACCGATTCGGGTTATGCACTTGGCTGTAACATTGGTAATAAGCAAGCAAAAGAGCGCATCGAACGTATTCGTGGTATTGAAAAACACCATAACTTTACTTTGGTCTGCCGTGACTTATCAGAGCTATCTACTTATGCTCGCGTTGATAATCAGTTATTCAGGTTGATTAAAAATAACACCCCTGGGCCATATACGTTCATCTTTAAAGGCACTAAAGAAGTACCAAAGCGTTTATTAAACGAAAAGAAAAAAACCATTGGTATTCGTGTTATCGAACACCCAATCACCTGTGCTTTATTGGCTGAATTAGGTGAGCCGTTAATGTCGTGTTCTTTAATTTTACCGGGTGAGCAATATACCGAGGCTGATCCTGATGAAATTCGCGATCGCATTGAAAAGCAAGTTGATTTAATTATTCATGGTGGTTATCTTCCTGAACAGGCAACCACAGTAATTGACTTGTCGGATGATGATATCGAAATCTTACGTGTGGGTTGCGGTGATACTAAACCATTTGAGTAGAGACTTCATTGACTAGCCCAGAGCTTGACGCGCCAGATAATATACAAGAGCCAGTACAGCAAAAGCTGCCACTGGCTTTTTTGCATGGCAAAGCGGTGGTCGATAAACCTGAAGACTTATATATTCCACCTGATGCGTTAGAGATCATTTTAGAAACCTTTGAAGGTCCTCTCGACTTACTTTTGTATTTAATTAAAAAACATAAACTCGATGTACTAGAGCTCTCTATTTTTAGTATTACAGAGCAATACGTTAGTTATGTTGAAATGATGAGCGAGTTTCAGCTTGAACTGGCTGGTGAATACCTTGTGATGGCGGCGTTATTAGCACAAATTAAATCACGATTATTATTACCAAAACATGAAGAGCTTGAAGAGGAAGAAGACCCACGAGCTGAGCTTGTAAGACGTTTACAAGAATACGAACAATTTAAAAAAGCCGCAGAAAATCTTGATGAGATCCCTCGCGAAGGCCGCGATATATTTGTAGCCGAAGCACTGGTGCCAGAATTGAGTGAGCGTGAGGTACTGTTACCTGACGTTGACATGAAAGACCTGTTAGTTGCACTAAGCGACGTTATGGCCCGAGCTAAAACATTTGAACACCATCATATTACCGCAGAAGCCTTATCGACCCGTGAACGGATGAGCTTAATCTTAGATAAACTCTCAGAAGCGCAATCACAGTTGCCTTTTAGTACTCTTTTTACGGTAGAAGAGGGCAGAAGTGGTGTTGTCGTTAGTTTTATCGCCATGTTAGAGTTGGTGAAAGAAAACCTGATCAGCTGCTTTCAGGTAGATGCCAATAGCCAGATTTATGTTGGTTTGGTGGAAGAAGGCGAATAGCTGAAAGTTAATAGTTTTAAGCTTTAAGCGGTAAGTTTTAAAGGCAGTAGATCAATTATTAAAACTGGGTCATTACTAGTTGAGGGCCTGATAAATATATCAGGACGCCAGCAATTTGCGACTACCCAGTTCTTGCCGTTATGTTCCGACTCATTCTAAAAGGATATTTATGTCAAAAGTAACGTTGAAAGGGTTTATTTTAGTTCCTGAATCTGACTTAGAGAACGTTAAATCTGAGTTGGTGACTCATAGGCGTCTTACCCTAGAAGAGCCTGGTTGTATTACTTTCAGTGTTACTGAACATACAGAAAACCCACTTCGCTTTGATGTATACGAAGAGTTTATAGATAAATTGGCATTTGAATATCATCAGCAAAGAGTTAAAAACTCTTTATGGGGTAAAGTAACCACCTGTGTTGAGCGACATTACGAGATCTTTGAGTCATCACCAGTCAAGAAGTAGCTAGTAACGAAAGTTTGCTTCATATGCGAATAAAAACACTTAACTTACAGAGTGTTAAACAATTGCGCCAAGTCTCAGTACCTGATAAGTTGGTTTTTCCCATTTTGGGGTAAGCCTACTATTAAGGAAAATATAATGAAAAAGTTAGGAATGGTACTGTTATCTCTCGCTGCATTTGGTGCCTCAGCTGCAGAAAGCTTGCAATTAGACCTTAACCTTTATTTGAATAATCAACTTGTAAAAACGCACGTTGTTAAAACTGAAGAAGACAAAACTCAAACAGTGACTGCAGATGATATTCTTAAATTTGATGTAACCCCTACATTGAACGAGCAAACTGTGACACTAACATCTGCACTCTATAAATTTGAAAATGGCTCTTACAATAAATTTCAAGAACCTAAGTTAATGGTAAACCTTAACGAACCTGCAACGATTGAGGTGGGCACTGAGGGTGTTGAAGTGTACAGGATTGAAATAACAGCAAGTAAAATATAATTGCTCTAGAATATCTATACGTTTTTATAGCGGCTAACTTAAGCATGCTCCAATTAGTTAGCCGTCTATATTTAGGTATGCAATTGTAAAAATAGGCATACTCTAAGTAGCACCCTTATCAAAGAGCTATTAAGTTTTAGTTATTTTCAATTTTTTAAGGAAAGCAGATGCAGAGTAAACACTTTACAATCAAAACCATGACCAAACAGGAAGTCGAACTCATGATTGATTGGGCTGCAGCAGAAGGTTGGAATCCAGGCCTTAATGATGCAGATTGTTATTTTGCAGCTGATCCTGAAGGATTTCTGGTTGGTTTTCTTGACGATGAGCCTATCGCTACAATTTCTGCCATTAATTACCACGATGCATTTGGCTTTATTGGCTTTTACATTGTTAAACCTGATTACCGTGGCAAAGGTTACGGAATACAAATTTGGAATGCCGCGTTAAAGCGCCTTGAAGGGTTGAATATTGGCCTTGATGGTGTGGTGGAACAGCAAGAAAACTATAAAAAGTCTGGTTTTAACCTGGCTTATCGCAATATTCGTTTTGCAGGAGTCGGCGGTGGTAATTCACCAAAAAGTGCAGATATTGTTGATCTTAATGCCGTGCCATTCGAAATTATTGTCGCATACGAACAGGCTTTTTTCCCAGTAAATAGGGCAAACTTTACTAAAGCCTGGTTAAGCCAACCCCAATGCGACGCTTTGGGCGTAATGAGCAATGGGGAATTGGCAGGATACGGGGTAATTCGCAAATGTCAGAACGGCTTTAAGATTGGCCCTTTATTTGCCGACTCACCAGAATTGGCTGAATCTTTGTTTCTTGCTTTAAAATCTAAAGTGAGTGCCTCTGACGCTATTTTCCTTGATACGCCAGAAATAAATCAAGCTGCTGTCGCTTTAGCACAGAAGTACAACATGCAAGTGTCGTTCGAAACCGCCAGGATGTATACCGGCGAATGTCCTAGCTTGCCATTAAACCGTATTTTTGGCGTGACTTCTTTTGAAATCGGCTGAGTTTATTGGGTTGAGTGATTAAACGGTTGTGAGTAAAACTAAAAATTTATCACGTTAAGAATTAAAACGCTTTTATCAACGAGTATTCATACTACTGCTAGCACCTAGCACCTAGCACCTAGCACCTAGCACCTAGCACCTAGCACCTTCTGTCTTTCCCCTTTCCCTTACAACTTTACCCTTTCCTCTAAGATGTGCATATACGCACAGAAGCTGTTCGTTTTACGCTATTTTCATTATATAACCCATCGGTTAATCTATATCTAGTTTCACGATTCTCATGGGAAATGAGTATGTTAAAGAATTCAAAGTCAAGTTATGGCTGGGTTGCCATCTTAGTGCACTGGTTAATGGCACTTGGGGTGTTTGGTTTGTTTGGCTTAGGCGTGTATATGGTTGAGCTAACCTATTACGACGCATGGTACAAAGGCTCTTTGGACTTACATAAGAGCGTGGGCATTACCTTAGCGGCATTATTGTTGTTTCGTTTTGGTTGGCGCTTATTAGGCACCCAACCTGAGCCTGTTGCAGGTAGTTCAAAAGCAATGAATCGAGTTGCACACTCAGTCCATAAACTAATTTATTTAGCTTTAATTGTCATTGTGACATCTGGCTATTTAATCTCTACGGCTGATGGCCGTGCAATTGAAGTATTTAATTTATTTGCTGTGCCGGCATTACCAGAGTCGGTGGCGAACCAAGAAGATATTGCAGGTAAAATTCACTTTTATGCCGCGTATGGGCTAATAGCTGTGGTTGTTTTACATGCTTTAGGGGCACTAAAACATCATTTTATCGATAAAGATAAAACCTTAATTAGAATGATCAAACCATTGAAGGATGATTAACATGAAAAAATTACTATTAGGCACAGCACTAAGTGCTGCACTTTTCTCAACAGCAAACGCAAATGCAGCTGACTACGTTATTGATACAGACGGTGCACACGCATTTGTAACTTTTAAAATTAAGCACTTAGGTTACAGCTGGTTACATGGTCGCTTTAATACTTTCTCAGGTGATTTTAGCTATGACGATAAAGCGCCTAATGCATCTAAAATCAATGTAACGATTGATACTAAAAGCATCGACTCAAACCATGCTGAGCGTGACAAGCACTTACGCGGTAAAGACTTCTTAAATGTTGATAAATACCCAACTGCAACATTTAAAAGTACCTCAATCAAGTTTGATGAAGACGGTGACGAAGCAGATGTTACTGGTGAATTTACCTTGAATGGTGTAACCAAAACCATTACTTTTGAAATTGACAAAATTGGTGAAGGTAAAGATCCGTGGGGCGGTTACCGTGTTGGTTTTGAAGGCGAAACAAGTCTTAAATTAACTGACTACGGTATTGACTACAACCTTGGTCCGGCTTCTACGCATGTTGATATTGGTTTATTCATTGAAGGTGTGCGTAAGTAAGCACCGTTAATACGACCGCCAATTCGCATAACTGTGGGTTGGTAAAATTAAAAGTGCCGCTTAATGAGCGGCACTTTCGTTTCTATCTTTTAATCTCTTTTCTAAAATGGGCTGCAAATTATCCGGTAGCCAGCGAACTAAAACATCATGAAAAGCATCTGTATGAGCGATTTTCTCAAGAGCTTCATCTAATAATTTTACCGTTACTTCACCTTGCTTGTTTTTAGTGCAGCCTATATAGCCAATGCTTAACGCCGGAGCTTCAGTAAGTGATAGTTGAGTTAAGTCACCTTCAAAGCCCATGGAATGAGCCAAGTAATAATGTTCGCTAGGGTAGCCAAGTAATATATCAATACGCTTTTTTTGTAGCATATAAGTTAGGCTTGCGAGGGTGTCTCTGCCGGGGCGAGAGATAATATTAGCGTCATGACTTTCGTTAATCACTTTGTCGATATTTGCTCCAAAAGAGCGACTCATAGAGACCCCTAAAGCAAGGTTTTCGGCTAGTAATGATTTAAGTGACACAGGTTTTGTTGAGTCTAGCTTAAGTTTTTTTGCTAACTCTTTACGTATTGCAATAGACGGCGACAAACCAACAGTTGATGAATGTTCAGTAAACTGAATATGCTGTTTGCGGTGCTCGCTTTGATATAACGACAGCATACAGTAATTATTTTGTGGGTTTGATAGTTCATGCACGGCACGACTGGCTGGCAATAAAGTGCGTTTAAATGAAACCTCAGGCAGTGCTTTTTCTAATAATTTGATCACACTTTCATCACGACCTGTGCCTTCATATTTATCATGCATGATGTAGTAGGGGGCAAAATCGACCATGATCCACTCAATAGCCTTCGGTTGCTTGGTTGCAGCAACTGGCAGGCAAAAAAGTAATAGTAAAATAGACCACACAAAACGCATTTTTACTACCTATTTATGGGCTAAAAATATAAGTGTAGCAGGAATTTAGCTATATGCAGGCTGGTGGTGAAAACTAAAACGCCAGCTTGTTGGCTGGCGTTTATCGGTAGGGTTTAGTTGGCTTTTAACCACTTCACAAACTGGCGTGCATCACTGGCCTTTTGGAAGATGGCATTTTTTAAGCCCTGCGTGTCACTAAAAATTACACGCTGTTTATTTACCGAGATTGATTGCACTGGATGTGCGATCTGGATCAAAGATCCGTTGTATTTATATGACATAATAAAACTCACTCTTTCTTTTGTCAGTGTCTGTAGAGCTTTAAAAGGCATTTAAAAATACAGACCGACATTTGTTGTCTTGCTAACAGTGTTGACTAAGTTTGTGACAGTTTGGTGATGATTTGAAAATTCATCAAAATGTCATTTAGCAAACAAGTTGCAAGTATTTATACGAATATGCGGGAATTACTGGATCAAGGTAAGGGGTTAACCGCGTGGTTTCTAAAAACCAGACAAGCAGATTACTGTAAGAATTAACTAAGCGCAAGGTTTATTTTTTAAACATCAAAAATAATCTCTGGATGTTTAACAGAAACAGGCGTATTGTGATTAGGCACAAAATAACAATAAGAAGTATGCTTATGAATTACCTTTTGGTATCAGATATATTCGGTAAAACAGCGCATTTATCGCTGCTTGCTCAGCAGCTTCGCGGTAAAGTGAGTCTTTGCGATCCTTATCTAGGAGAAATTCAGCTCCCTATAAACGAGCAGTTTCAATACCAGCATTTTATAACTCATTGCGGGCATGATAGTTATTTTGAACGGGTGCATGTCAAAATGGCCGCTATTCGTCAGCCAACCACGATTATTGCATTTAGTGCAGGCGCAGCTGCCGTTTGGCGAGCTCAAGCAGAGTTAAAAAATTCATTCATTAAAAAAATTATTGCCTTTTATCCATCCCAAGTCAGGCACCACCTTGAGCTTGAAGCCAAAGTTCCTTGCCGATTTATTTTTCCCCACAGTGAAGAACATTTTGATATAAAGCCTGTGATTGCAACATTAAAAAGTAAAGCGAAGGTGAGCTGTGAAATAGCCGACTTTGGACATGGTTTTATGAATCCATTATCTGAAAATTTTAATCAGCTTGGCTATCAGCAATTTACAGAACAACTGTTAAAAGAAAGTTGTCATCTAGAAGTTGCCACCAACCATTAAAAACTAGTCTATAGTCATTACTAAACAATAATATAAGTAATGACTATGACGGACCAAGCAAATTACAGCCACTTCTTATCTAACCCAGTTGCTAAACCACCTTGTCGAATGATCAATGCGCAAATGTACGGATTTTTTGTGTCTGGCTGTGAGCAAAAAATGCAACAGTATGTTGATGCAACTTTAAACCTACTAGCAACCGAGTCAACCTCGTTTAATGTGTTAGGGAGCACGTGTTTACTTACCTTCACTGATATCGAAAAAATTTCTTCGTTAACGCCACCGTTTTCAGAGCATGGCTGGATGCAAGAAACCGATATTATTATTTGGCTCCCAGTAGCAAAAATGTTCGATGGAGATATTAGTCATTTATATTGGTATCCGGCATTTATTAGCGTCAATAACATTTATGCTTTGATTAATGGCCGGGAAGCCTGGGGCTACAATAAATACCTCTGTGAATATCAAATGCCTGCGACTGTGAGTGATGCGGGCGCCTTTAGTATTTCTTTAGAATGTTTTGATGTGTTTAACCCTGACTCTAAATTAGCGATGCATGAGCTATTAACCATTGAGCAAACACAGGCAAGTACCAAGGAAAACTTACTCGATAACTTATCGCATTTTTCTAAACACGTTACAGATTTGTTTGATGCGCAAATTAAAGGCATTGATTTATCGCTTCTTAAACAATTGTTAGACGGGTTTATTCATCCGCAGATGGATCAGATTTTGTTTAAACAATTTCCCGATGGCCAAGGAGATAAAGCCGTTTATCAATGCGTGGTTCACTCACCCTCGTTAATCACAAAAATTCATCAATTAAAACTTTTACACAATGATTTTAGCTTGGATGTAAAAGCTCTTGCGAGCTTTCCTTTGCATGACATGTTTGGCATCGCACTTGGCAAACAAGCGGTTCATTTACCTTTTTACGTCAATATGGACTTTGACCAGCTTGGCGCAACACAACTGTTACCAGCACAGGGGTAACCATGGAAAAAGAAAAAATCACCATTGTCGGTGGCGGTGTTGCAGCGATGACTGCGGCAGTGTATTTAACCGAGCAAGCTAATTGGCAAAGCCAGCGCGAAATTACCGTTTATCAACAGGGTTGGCGCATTGGCGGTAAAGGGGCGAGTGGCCGAAACGCCCATTTTGGACAGCGAATCGAAGAGCATGGTTTACATGTTTGGTTTGGCGCCTACGTGAATAGCTTTCGCACCTTAGAAGGGGTGTATAACTCACTCAATCGACCAGCTAGTTGTTCATTGGCTACTTGGCAGCAGGCATTTAAACCACACAATTTTATTGCTTTACAAGAGTTTATTGATAACGAATGGCAAACTTGGCCAATTGATTTTCCTACCGTTGAAGGCAACCCCGCTGATGGCAGTCTAGATATAACAGTGTGGGACTTTGTCACCATGACATTAGCATGGCTAAAAAAATGGACCGAAGGCATTGAGCATGTTTGTCAGCAGCAAGATGCTAAAACCATTTTAGTGACTAAAAAATCACGGGATCAATCGTTACTCAAACACATGTATCAAGAAATCAAAGCAGACATTGATACCCATTTAAATGGCGCAAAGCAATTCATTGATGATATTGAAGCAGGTGCAACTGAAATTGCCTCGAACCCACGAACATTGATAACTCATTTGCTGCAGTTCACCGAAAAGCAGGCCACCCATACAGATAAGCAGGCCGATCGGCTGGTGATTTGGTATATCGTCAGAAAGTTAAAACGTTGGTTTAAAGACCAAGTTATTGATCTACTAGATGACAACCCGGAGCTGCGCAGACTTTATATTTGTGCCGATCTTGCGATTGCAATGCTCACAGGACTGATTAAAGACAAAGTATATCGCGACGGTTTTGGTGTCATTAATTGCTACGATTTTCGTCAGTGGCTCGAAAAAAATGGTGCGAATAAAACTTACAGCGTTGATTCAGCGCCAGTGCGCGGCTTTTATGATTTGGTGTTCGCTTACCCTAAAGGTGACTTTAGTAAACCCAATGTTGAAGCAGGCGTTGCCGCCCTTGCTATGTTACGTATAGGTCTTTGCTATAAAGGCGGCGTAATGTGGAAAATGCAAGCAGGCATGGGCGATGTCATTTTTGGTCCAATTTATGAGCTTTTAAAGCAGCGCGGCGTTAAGTTTAAGTTTTTCCATCAGTTAACTAACTTATCTGCTGGGCAAACTGACCAAGGTGAGCCGCAGGTAAGTGAGATTGAGCTTTGCCAACAGGTCAGTTTAGTTGGCCAAGACTATGAACCGCTCATAGATGTAAAGCAGCTGCCATGCTGGCCAAGTGAACCCCTGTATGAGCAAATCAGCCCCGAACAAGCGCACTTATTGCAAGAATATCAAATCAATTTAGAGTCATTTTGGAGTAATTGGCCCGAAGTGTATCAAGAACACTTTAGTACTGCATTGCCAACAGTGACGCTTCGCCATGGTATTGATTTTGATACACTGATTTTAGGTGTGTCGGTTGCCTCTCTTGAACACGTTGCCTCTGAACTTTTAGCTGTAGATTACGCGCTTTCTCAACAAGCAACAAAAGTGCAAAGTGTGGCGACTCAGGCTTGCCAAGTATGGTTGAATAAAACCGACTCACAACTTGGCTTTACGCAAACTAATGCTGCTCACGAAGGGCCTATTTTAAGTGGCTTTGTCGAGCCGTTTGATACCTGGGCGGCAATGGGTAACTTACTCGATAAAGAAGATTGGCCAAGTGAAAATGCGCCTGTGAACATTGCCTATTTTTGCAGTGCGTTTAGCTGCGAAAACTACCCACCTGCCAGTGCACATCAATTCCCAGAGCAAATGAAAGCCGAAGTAAAATTGAATATGCATAATTTGTTTAGCGCAGATATGCGGCCACTTTGGCCTGAAGCCTATATTGATAACAAGTTTGATTGGCAGGTTTTTTACAGTGATCCGCATAGCATTTTACCTGTTCTTGAGCAGCAATATTGGCGCGTTAATGTCGATCCTAGTGAGCGCTATGTTTTATCTGTGGTTGATTCGAGTAAATACCGCCTGGCTACAGATGGCAGTCAGTTTGTTAATTTGCGCATCACTGGCGACTGGATAAAAACAGGGGTTAATGCAGGCTGTGTTGAGGCTGCTGTGATGGCCGGTATGCAAACAGCGCGGGCAATATGTGGTTGGCCAAGCGAAATCAGCGGAGAGCATGCATTCGAAAAAGGTTAGTGTGAGTAAAGTTGTAAAAAAGTATGCGTATAAGTCATGAATTTTCATGATTTATATGCGACTTTAATCTATTGTTTGGTCTATACTTACCACTAAATTACAACAATTTAACAAGTTTCCCTCTTTTAAGGTCTAAAAGCCAATGAAGCGTCCTTTTCTTAAAGATCCTAAGTTTATGATGTTGTCGAGCACCAGCTTGGCGGCATGTGTAATGGCAAGCGCTGTTGCACAAGGAGCTGAGACTGAAAAAGACATGGAAGTTATTAGCGTTTATGCACAAAAGCGTCCGCAAGCAATTGAAGACGTGAGTGTAGCGGTAAGCCAAGTGGATGGCGAAATTTTAAAAGCTCAGCATTTTAAAGATTCAACTGAAATTGGTTTGTTTGCGCCAAACGTTAAAATTACCCAAAACGCCGCAGAAGGGACGCCTCCCGCTGTGAGCATCCGTGGGGTGGGGTTACTTGATTATAATACGGCGAATACTTCACCTGTGGCCATGTATCTTGATGGCGTTGCGGTGGGGTCTGCTAATAATCAAATTGTTAACTTGTACGATATTGAACAACTCGATATTTTACGCGGCCCGCAGGGTACCTTATTTGGTCGTAACTCTACCGGTGGTGCAATACTTATACGCTCAAATCGCCCTGAGTTTGATAGCTATGGCTCGCTAACATTAGGTGCTGCTAATAACAACGCCACCAGCGTCGATGGTATGTGGAACCAGCAACTCTCAGACTCCAGCGCAATGCGTATTGCTGTTAACTATCAAGACTATGAATATTCAACAAAAAATACTTATGCAGACTCACCAACAGCAGGCATGGAGCAAAAAAATGCACGTGTGTCTTTTTTGTCGGAGTGGGATGATGTTGATCTTTACCTGCAAGCGCATATTGAAGATTGGGATGGTATTGCCCAGCCAGTTGGTAGTATTGGTATTGTCGCAAACCCTTTAACGGGTGAGCTGTGTTCACCAGCAGATGCGGGCTCAACAGGCTGTTTTGATAACTTTGGTTTTAATGATGGCAGTGATGACTTCTTTGCTGTGAGTGTCAATAACGACTCACCTCATAAGTCTGATGGCTACGGTTTTATCGCCGAAGTCAATTGGCATTTAAACGAGCAAAGTACATTTACCTCACTTTCGAGCTTTAACGATTTAGAAAGAAGCCACGCTTTTAACTGCGATGGATCGCCAGCTCGTTTGTGCGAAGGAGTATTAGGGCTAGATACCCAACTATTCAGCCAAGAATTCAGGTTATTAAACGAACTTGCTGATTACACACTCACCAGTGGTGTTTATTTTGCAGATGAGACGATTGAGCAAGATAATTTAAATGATATTTTGCGTGATTTCCGGGGTATTTTACCGACAAGCTTAACCGCGACCTTTATTTACGATAACGAAATCAAGATGCAAAATTTGGCTGTATTTAGCCAAATTGAAGTGCCTGTCGCAGATAAATGGATGATTACAGCCGGCCTTAGATATGACTATGAGTCACTTGAGTATGACTCAATCGCCACGTTAAATGCGGTGGTTGATGTGAACGACTTAGACGGAGTGCTTGTACCATTTTATCGCGTTACCGATGAGCAATCAGACAATGGCTTTACTGGTCAATTTGCCGTTAATTATCGCTATTCAGATGCAAGCAATCTTTATTATCGTTTTGCTAATGGTAGTAAAAGTGGTGGCTACAACGGAGGCTTTTTGTCATCTGAAGAACAAGCAATCTTAGCAAACTATGGCAAAGAGCGCTTGAATGCCCATGAAGTTGGCTTAAAGTCGTTCTGGCCTGGCAAGCAACTAAGAATGAATTGGGCGGCGTTTTACTATGACTATAACGACCAACAAGTGTTTATGAACCAAGCGTCAGAAACACCGCAAATGCCTCCTGTGCAATTACTTGAAAATGTTGCTGATTCAATCATTTACGGCCTTGAAGCTGAAATTAATTACCAAGCAACTAAACAATTAGCCATGCTACTTTCAGTTGGCTATATCCCTCATGCTGAATTTGAAGATTACGTTGACCCACTTGGCAACAGTATTACCGATAACCAACTGCCGTTTACCTCTAAATGGAATGTATCAGCGGGATTAAAATACGATACCAGCTTGGCGTCGTATCCGTTATCGGCCAACATTATTTACGATTATCAGTCTGAGTTTTATTTTGACCAGAACATGAACCCATATGCCCGCCAAGACGGCTTTAGCATTGTTAATGCGCATCTAAAATATGATGTTGATAATTGGTCATTTACTTTATGGGGCAAAAATTTATTTGGTACTGAATACAGTCAGTTAAAGTTCGATTTAAGCTCGTTCTTAGGCATGCTTGAAGACTTTAAAGGGGAAGGGCGTCGCTATGGCTTTGATGTTTCACTGCAATTCTAGTCGTTGCCATCTCCAAAATGGTACAGGGGTTTTGTGAATGCGGTTAAAGCTGTATTTAAGCACTCTGCTGTTTTTATTGCTATTAAGTGTTGCGGCTAATGCACAAGAGACGTTTGTCTACACCGATGCTGTGGCTGATCAAAACCTTCATGATGTAGGTGAAGTGTTTACGGCAAATGATAATATGTTTCCGCAATCGGTGGCTGCGATTGATGCTTGGCGAGCCAGCAAAAAACCACAATCTCGAATAAGCTCGGTCGGCGGTAGTTATTGGTTAATTGTTGAAATTGAAAATCTAAGTGATATTGAAGATTTAGTTCTCTACCCATACAACACCCTGGTTTCGAAAATAGAAAGCCGCATTTACGATATTACTGATCCAACTGCCCCGATACAGCACTTTGTAACCGGTGGGGTCGAGCCAAATCAATTTGCTTTTCACTATGGTAATCGTTTATCTCTTGAAAAAGGTAAGCACTATACGCTTATCACTTATTTTGAGAGTGACTACTTTTATACTCCCGCAAAGCTGGTATTAACGCCTTATCAAGATTATTTTCAAAACATAACCGTCGAAAATATGATCATGATGCTGTGCTTTGGTGTGGGCATTGCACTTGGTTTATATAACTTATTAATTTACTTGGTTTCCCGTGATGTTACACACCTGTATTACGCATTATTTACTGCATCCTGGGTGTTTGCTTGGAGCCATTTTTTCCATATTTCTGATCAGCTGTTTGGTTACTATAATCCCCATCTTCACTGGCTCGGCTTTGCCCTCACACCATTAACCAATATTCTGTTTTACAACAACTTACTTAAACTCAAAGAAACATTTCCGAAACTGGCACAATTATCCCTGACTGTGGGTGTAATCGCCACTTTGGGTATTCCGTTTTGTATTTTATGGCCAAGCTTTGGTTTTTATTGGTCAACGTTAGTAACGGGTGTTGCTTTATGTTTAGGCTTATACATAGGTATTCGCTGTATGCTCATTGGCTTTAAGCCAGCACGCTATTTTGTGCTTGCTTACATTGCCATGATGCTACCGAATATGGTCGGAAATTTAACTAATTTAGGCTTGCTGCCTGCTACCTCCATTAATTTATATTTATTGGGTTTGATAGGCACAGCGATGGATGCCATGTTACTGGCGTTTGCTGTTGCTGATAAGTTTAGGCTGCTTCACGATGACAACGTAGAACTCAATAAAAATCTAGAAGAAAAAGTCCATTTAAGAACCTTGGAGCTTGAAGAACTCGCCTCAGAGCTTCGCGATGCGAATGAAGCTAAAAGCCGTTTCTTAGCGAATATCAGTCATGAGATTCGCACCCCAATGACATCAATTATTGGCTATGCAGATGGCATTATGCTCGGGGACATTAAGCCTCATGAGCGCAACCATGGGATTGGCGTTATATTGCAAAATAGCCGCCATGTTCTTGGGTTAATAAACGATATACTCGATATGTCGAAGATTGAAGCCAACAAGCTAGAAATAGATTTAGTCGAAACAGACTTGTTTGCCACGATTGCCAATATTGAGTCACTTATTGGCAAGCAAATCCGTGATAAGGGCTTAAAGTTCAGTGTTGATTATCAGTTCCCGTTGCCAGATTACCTAATTACCGATCCGAGTCGTTTAAGGCAGATCTTATTAAACTTAACAACCAACGCCCTTAAGTTCACTCAAGTGGGGCGTATAACTTTAACGGTGAGCTGTCATAACGATAAGTTGTCGATAAGCGTAAAAGACACCGGTATTGGCATGACAGACAAAGAGCAACAAGCCCTGTTTAGTGCCTTTTATCAAGCGGATTCAAGTATTTCTCGCCAGTATGGCGGTACCGGGCTTGGCCTTAATATTTCAAAGAGCCTTGCGCAGAAATTGGATGGGGATATTAGCGTTAAAAGTAATGTCGGCTCTGGCAGTGAGTTTATTTTCACCATGTCGATTTATACTACAGATAATACACGCTGGCTCAATGACATGAGCGAAGTGAAGCTCGTTGAAACCTCACCGTTTAGTAAGCTTGATGCACCAGAGAACTTAAAGGGCAGAGTATTACTTGCCGAAGACCACCCAGACAACCGACGCTTAATTGCGCGAATATTAGAGCGTATGGGGCTGACAGTGACCACCGTTGAAAATGGTAAAGACGCAGTGCAAGCAACACTTGAAGACAGCTTTGATCTTATTCTACTGGATATTCAAATGCCGATTATGGACGGTCAAGAAGCATTAAAAATGATGCAAGCAACGGGAGTGAGCGCGCCTATCATTGCACTGACAGCGAATACGATGAAGCATGAAATTGCCCGTTATATGAAGCAAGGCTTTAATGATTTAATTGCTAAACCAATTGATAGAAACGCGTTTAGCCATAAAATTGCCAGTTACTTAGATTGCGATGAGTTAGCCGATATCAAATTACCTGAAAAAGAGTTTCAGGCGCTTAAAGATGACTACATAAAAGGTCTTGAAGAACAGTATCGAGAAATGCGCGAGCAATACAAAAATATGGACATTGATGGCTTAAGCAGAAATGTTCATATGCTTAAAGGCGCTGCGAACATGTTCGAATGTGAAACGCTTTATGTTAAAGCAGTTGCCGTTGATGCTGCGCTTAAAAAAGATACCGTCACGCTCGATACGCAGCTTATTGCATCCTTATTTTGTGCCATGCAAGACGAGATAACCAAGGTAACGCATTGATTGCTTGAATAGCGGCTATTTCTTTGTAAGCACAGACAAATTAGCTATTTCTTGATATTAATATTATTAAAACACCTTGCTGGGAAGGCATGATGCAGTATCAACATATTTCAGTACCCTCGAATGGCGCGCAAATTACTATCGATAGTAAGGGTCAATGGCATATTCCTGATAACCCGGTTATTGCTTACATTGAAGGCGATGGTGTTGGTCAAGATATCAGCCCGGTGATGCGTGATATTGTTGATGCTGCAGTGAATCATGCTTATCAAGGCGATAAACAAATACATTGGATGGAAGTGTTCAATGGCGAAAAAGCAGCAGCGCTTTACGATGGCGACTGGTTCCCGCAAGAAACCCTGCATGCCGTTAGGCAGTATAAAATTGCCATAAAAGGGCCGCTAACAACCCCCCTTGGCGGTGGTTTTCGCTCTTTAAATGTGGCTCTTCGTCATGAGATGGACTTATTCGTTAACATGCGGCCCATTCGCAGTTATCCGCATTTACCATCGCCCTTAAAAGAGCCTGAAAAAACCCAAATCACAGTAATACGCGACAGCTCAGAAGACGTTTACTCAGGCATTGAGTGGCAGGCTGGCAGTATCGATAACGAGCGTATGCTTGATTTTCTGTGCCAAGAAATGGGTGTCACCCGACTTCGCTTTGATAACCAATGCGGTATTGGCATTAAAAATAGCTCGAAAGAGGCGGCAGAGCGACTGATGCGTTACGCCCTTAACTTTGCCCTTAAAGAGCACAGTGAATCACTGACTGTGGTGCACAAAGGCAATGTACTTAAGTTTACCGATGGCGCCTTTAAACGTTGGGCATTTGCCCTTGCTGAGCAAGAGTTTAACGCTGTAGCGCATGAAAATGGTCGTTGGTTAGTGATCAAGCGTGACGAGCAAGATGATTTAATCATCAAAGAAGTCATTGCCGATAACATGCTACAACAAGCACTGCTCACCCCAGAGCAATTTGATGTGGTGGTAACAACCAATCAGAATGGTGATTACTTAGCTGATATGCTAACCGCACAGGTTGGTGGGGTAGGTATTATGCCTGCGGCAAACTTAAATAATGAAGTGGCCTTTTTTGAACCGACTCATGGCACATTTAATCGCATTGCCGGGGAAGACAGTGCAAATCCAACAAGCAGTATTTTAAGTGCGGTCATGATGCTACGTTTTATGGGCTGGCACGAAGCGGCGAATAATATTGAAAAAGCCCTAGAGCAGACGCTTAGCGCAAATGAAATGACGTTTGATTTGGCTAACCTAGTAGCCGATGCGACGATGCTTAGTTGCAGTGATTTTGCAACAAGCATCATCGCGCGAATAAGTAACTCAAATAATGAACCATATTAAGCGGCATTGGCGCTTTTAACTGCGTAGACACATGGTTTACCTGTTAACTGTGCTGCACGTTGGTAAATGTGTTCTGCACCAGGTTCGTTGCTTGTCATGCCTGTTAATGTATCCATTAACGCAACCACTAAAATAGCCGGAACTTGGCAGCAGTATTCATCAAGTACTGCGGTTGTTGTTTGTGCATCAACATGACAATGCGGGTGAGTGCGTACTGTGCTATATGCTTTTAACAGTGTCTCTGCTTGTAGAACATCATCATCTTGATGTTTGGTTTTACGGCATTGGCAACCAAACTCATCAACCATTGTTGCGAGTGTTTGGTAAATTTCTTCGCAAGCTAAATCGCTTTTTTTACAAAGCTGCTGCTCGATGAATGAGTGTAATTGACCATTGATGTAAAGGCCGTCCTGTTGAGTGAATTGCGCTGAAGTTTCCATAATCATTTTCTCTTTGTTTATGTGCTTAACTTCACTCTAGCCCTTCACTCATTATTAATGAAATTGTTGTTTTCAATAACTGATATTGATTTTATCAATATTATACTGTTTTTAGCGATCAGCCACGGTACTGGCAAAGGCAAGTAGCTCTCTACGCAGCCACTGGTGTGGGTTTGCGTGATGTAGCAAAGGGCTCCATAACATTTTTACTTCAATAGGGACTATTTGAAATGGCACTGGACTTATTACCAAATCAGTGTGTTTTGCTAATAACATGGCTTGGCGGCGGGGCAATGTTGCTATGAGTTGAGGTGATTGGCAAAGTAGGCTCGCCACCATGTAATGGCGGGTGAATACGCGAATATTGCGGGTTTGTTCTAGTTGCCATAATGCCTCATCGACCCAGCCGAGTTTTTGGCTGCCTGATTTATTTGTTACTGCCGCTTCTACGCCCCAACCAGCCCGATTCACCCAAATGTGTTCTTGTGCAAGGTAGCCTTCAAGGTTTTGCTGTTGTAAGTAAGGGTTGTCTGGGTGTGTTAAGCAGCAGTAATTATCTCGCCACACACTGGCTTGGTGGAATGAGCGGGGCAGGCCGTTAAAGCGATTAATGGCAAGGTCGATGGTGCCTTTTTCCATATCTTGAAGATTAACATCGCTTGGGCTCAAAATATCAAAGTTAAGCCCCGGATTCTTTGCTAGCTGCTGGGTGATAAACGGCGCAATAAGGGTTGATTCAAGATAGTCGTTTGCCATGATCCGAAACGTAATATTGGCGGTGCTCGGGCCGAATACTTCACTTGGCTGAGTAATTTCCTCAGCCATTTTTAACAGTGATTCTATCTCAGGTTTAAGGCTAAGCGCTTTTGCTGTTGGCGTCATTGTGCCAGCGGCTCTCACTAATAATGGATCATCAAATAAATCACGTAAACGCTTAAGGGCGTTACTCATTGCAGGTTGAGTCAAAGCCAGTTTATTGGCGGCTTTAGACACACTTTGTTCATCAATGAGGACATTTAAATACACCAATAGGTTGAGGTCGACGTGCCTAATATTCATTTGATCAATCTTATTTATTATCTTTATTAATTACCTAAATTAAAGCGCGCTTGCTATTGTGTGTAAACAAGGCGACTAAAATAATCAGCATAAGCGATAAAAATAATGCCACAGCAAAGTTCACATTTGGCTGTTAAATCACACAGCGAACAGTTAAATCAGGTCGTAGCGACTAAGCTTGCCCGTGCGGTGTATGCTGGCTTTGAGGCTATGTTTGCAGAGTTTTTAAATATTACCCTCGGTGCACAAAGTCGTTTTGAACAGCGCCAGTGGCATCAAGTTCAAGGGGCTATGAAATCGCGATTGCAAGTTTACGAAGGGCAAGTAAAAAAGGTAAGCCAAGCGGTAAAAATTATTGCTTATAGCGAAGTAGACGACCCCGCGCTTTGGTTATTAGCCAAACAAATATACGCAGAAATGGTGCAAAGCCATGAAAACCAGCCTATTGCTCATACCTTTTTTAACTCAACCTTCGGTGCAATTTGGGACTCACGAAAAATTCGCAATGTGCACTTGTTTGTATTAAAAGCACGATATCAACTGGGGCCAAGACCCTTTGATTCATTGGTTAGCCGCATTTCCCTGCAAAATGGCTTTGAATGTGCCATCAGCAGCTTGATCAAGCGCCATGTATTTCGGTCACAATACGCTGATTTTACTGATGATGTTGCCATGTTACAGCGCACCTTGATTGCTGGAGCGAAACAACAATGCCCACAAGTTTATGAGCTGCTTGCACTTAACGACGGTTATATTGAATACGCTAATTCATTGTTTTTCAGAAATAAAGCCTGCTACATCATAGGCCGCTGTATTGCTAAAAATGGCGATAACATGCCATTTGCGATTGCGCTATTAAACAGTGAAAAAGGTTTGCACATTGATGCCGTGATGATGGGAGCTGATCAACTCAGCTTGTTGTTTGGCTTTGCGCGTACTTATTTTATGGTCGACACTGACCAACCCGCCCGATACGTTGATTACCTCAGTGTTTTAATGCCTCATAAGCAACGTTTTGAGCTGTTTAATGCCATAGGCTTTATCAAACACGCGAAAACCGAGTTTTATCGTTACAAAGTTGATACCACCCGTAATAGCCCCGTTGACGATAAATACACACTTGCGCCGGGTACGCCGGGCATGGTGATGCTGGTATTTACCACCCCAGGCTCAGATTATGTGTATAAGGTAATAAAAGATAAATTTAGTGCACCAAAAACAGCCACCAAACAACAAGTAATGGCCAAGTACGACTTTGTTAAACAAGCTGACCGAGTAGGCCGCCTAGTTGATACACACGAATTTCGTTATTTAGCGTTTGATTTAAGCCGATTTAGTGATGAGCTTATACAAACAATGCAGCAGCAAATTGGCGATAGCTTAGTGATCTCGGGTAATGCACTTATTTTGCGCCATGTTTATGTAGAGCGCAAAATGACGCCGCTTAATTTGTATATCAACGACTGTGATGAGCGAAAACTGCAGCAAGTAATGGTTGATTACGGTAAAGCAATAAAAGAGCTTGCGGGGGCTAATATTTTCCCCGGTGATATGCTGATGAAAAACTTTGGTGTAACCCGTTGGGGAAGAGTAGTGTTCTACGACTATGATGAAATTTGCCCGATGACAGAGTGTCAATTTAGAGAACTGCCAAAAACCGATGACTCATTAGATGAGCTAAGCAGCGAAAGCTACTTTGATATTGCCGAAAACGACGTATTTCCGAGCCAGTTTAAAGTATTTTTTAGCGCTAATAAGCGAGCGTTTGATTACTTCAATGCTGCACATCAAGATATTTTCACCGCCACAATGTGGCAGCAATTACAGACAGCCATAAACGATGGGCAATTGCTTGATGTTTATCCTTATAAGCAGTCTTGGCGCTTTTCGTCGATGAGAGCTCAAATGAAAAAATCTCAACCTATAACTGTTTAATAGGAACATAGTGTTAGCGTATGCTATTTAAAAATTGCTAAGGAACGCACTATGAAAAACACACTGTTATTATCGAGTTTATTTATTTCGTCTATGGTAAGCGCCAATCCGTTATTAGGTAGCTGGCAATTTGTTGAAGGCAAATATGCAACCAATGACGGCTATGTGACGGCAAAAGCGCCAGAAATAACCTCTGTTAAACTGATTACACCCAGTCATTTTAGCTATATCACTCAAAAGCAAGGCAACTTTCATTATGCTGGTGGCGGCAAATATGTTTTGCAAGACCAGCAATTTATCGAAACTTTTTCCTATGGTAATGTACCTTCACTACTTGGTAAGACCATGGCATTTGATTACAAAATTGAAGGTGATTTATGGCACCACACCTTGTATGAAAATGGCAAATTAGTCGAAGCTGAGATCTGGCAACGAATTAAATAGAAGGTGATATGCGTTATATTAAGCACGAAGACTCACAGTTACACTTTGCGCAAACAGATAAACCAGCCCTAAAAGATAACGAAGTTCTTATTGCTGTTGCAGCAATCGGCGTTAATCGGGCAGATTGTTTACAGCGACAGGGCAAATATCCAGCACCCAAAGGTGACAGTGAAATATTAGGTTTAGAATGCGCCGGCACCATTGTTGAGAAAGGTAGTGCAGTATCCGGTGACTGGCTTAATAAACGTGTTTTTACCTTGTGCGCGGGCGGTGCTTACAGCGAGTATGTTGCCGTTGATGCTGCGCAAGTGATGCCGTTACCAGATGAAATGACAATGGCAGAGGGCGCTGCTATCAGTGAAGTATACTTAACGGCTTTCTCTGCCTTATTTCAATTTGGTCAGCTCAAAGCAGGGCAGACGGCACTTATTCATGCGGGAGCCAGTGGTGTAGGTGGGGCGGCAATTCAAATGGCAAAACGCGCGGGTGCTCAAGTGGTGATCACTGCAGGCAGCGATGAAAAGTGCGAACATGCCAAGCAGCTTGGCGCAGACCACACCATTAATTATAAAACCGCTGATTTTGTAGAATACTTCAAAGCCAATAATTTACAGGCTAACACCATTGTTGATCCTGTCTCAGGAAGCTATTTAAATAAAAATGCTGCCGTTGCAGCAATGGATTGCCAAATTGTGATGTTAGCCTTTTTAGATGCGCGCTTTGCTGAGGTTGACTTTGCAAGGCTGCTTAGCAAACGTATTTCCTTTCATGCATCAACCTTGCGTAACCGTTCAATTGAGTTTAAACGTGATTTAAAAGAGCAGTTTATTTCGCGCTTTTATGATGACTTGGCCAACGGGCTGTTCGATTGCAATATCTATAAAACCTTAAATTGGCAAGAAGCGAATGAGGCTCACCGTATTTTAGATAACAACGAAAACTCGGGAAAAGTGGTGATGTTAGTTGAATAACATCAATTTGCCCATATTATTGGTTTTATTAGTAGTTAAAAGTAAAGGTTAATATGAACCCTATTATTGCAATGCTCAAAGAGCACAATGTAAGTGACGAGAAAGTGCGTGAGCTGTTTCAAGCGTTTATGGAAAACCCAATGATGGCAATGGGTCTGGTCCAACAGTTAGGTATCCCACCAGAAAAGCTTCAACAATTGATGGCATTAGTGATGACGCAGCCACACCTTATTAAAGAAGCGGCTGAATCAGTGGGTATCAGTGATGATGAAGTTGAGCAAGCCAAAGCGCAGTTCAAAAATCAGCAGTCATAAAATTAAATGATACGAATTTAAAAAAGGTTAGCTCTTTGGCTAACCTTTTTTGTTAATTACTGATACGAAAACACGTCGTCTAGTTTCTTATCAAACAGTTGAGCAATCTTAAAAGCCACCTCGAGCGAGGGTGAATATTTACCTTTTTCAATTGCTACTATAGTTTGTCTTGAAACGCCAACTGCCTCTGCCAATGCTTGCTGAGTCATTTCGTTGTGATGAAATCGAAGTTCCCGAATAGTATTACTGAGCTGTTTTGTCATCTAGCTGTCTCTTCGATATAAATATGCTTTGCTGGCAATAGTAATAATTTCACTGACTAAAAAACCAATAATAAGAAAGTGCATAATATTATATAGATCAGAGACTTCAGGTAACAGCATGCGTCCAGATACACGTTCAATTTGCGTCGCTAAAAATACACACATTAAGATAATTGCAGAGCAGAACCAGTGACCAAGTTTGGTGCTTTTTAGCTCAATGAGCTTATCACGCTCATCATCCCCTAAGTCTGCTTCTTTATGTTTAATACTAGCAAGCACAGATTGCATAATGATCTCTAAGATCACCGCAATCATGACAACCTTATACAAATAAGACACCATGGTCTCTTGGCTAAGATCACCCGCAGCTTGTAGTGAATTAATGCCTAACAGGTAATAGCTTAAAAGGCCTATGGTTACCACCAAGGTGCTCCAAATTGTCATTTCTTTGTAGCTCATTTTCTTCCACCCTATGTAAAAAATATTTGACTTAGTGTTAAGTAAACTACTCATTGGGTGTGGTGTCAAATATTTTTAACATCATGTATGGTATTTTTATCATTGACGTATTTCGTTACATTTAGTTGAGAACTAATTCCTACCGAACAGACTCCTATTGAAACAAACAACAAATAAGGAACGAATATGAACTGGCTTTTGAAGGTATGGAAAAATAACCGCTCTTTGATTTTATTCATCTGTTTGATGAGTGTGTTTAGAAGTGCGGTGGCTGATTGGTATGAAGTGCCAACAGGCTCAATGAATCCGACCATCGTTGAAGGGGACCGAATTTTAACGGATAAAATGGCTTATGATCTGCGTGTGCCATTTAGTCATATTTCGCTAATGCGTACTGATGAGCCAAAAGCCGGTGATATCATTGTATTTGATTCTAAGGCTGCAAATAATCGCTTAATAAAGCGTGTTATTGGCGTGCCGGGCGATACAGTGACTTTAGTCGATAACAAATTAATCATTAACGGTAAAGCACTTGATTACGCATTAACTGATGATAAGCAAGAGCAGCAGATACTCATTGAAAACCTTGCAGGTGTTCAGCACGCTATTCAGGTATCAAAAACGCCCTCGGTGATGCAGCATTTTGCCCCTGTCGTTATTCCCAAAGATATGTATCTAGCGATGGGCGATAACCGCGATAATAGTGCAGACTCACGAGTGATTGGGCTAGTGCCTCGCAGTGAGTTATTAGGCAAAGCTAAAAGAGTGCTTGTATCACTCGATTATGATGATTATTACTTACCTCGAAAAGAACGGGTTTTACATAATTTGTACTTAGCACCCTAGATAAAAATCGTACAAAAATTGGCAATTTAGAGTTTTATGTTTCAATATTAACGACATAAAAATAATAAGCCAAAAGGTAAAGTATGATAAATGATAAGTTTGCGAGATTAATTCGATGTTATTTTTTACTCGTCTTTTCGATTAGCCTAGTTGCATGTGGTTCGAGCTCAAAAAACGAATCTACAAAAGTTGATGAAACTAACAGCTCAACACCGGATACAGGTGTTGAGCTTGTCGATAACAGTGGTAGTGCTGACTATAAAATTATTATTTATGGCAATAGCCATAGTGCTAGATTAGGGGATTTGCTTGAACAGCTTATTTCCAGTGAGTTAACCAACGCTCAAGTTTCAACTCTTACCGTCAGTGGTCGTTTTTTAGATGAAATAGTGAACACTTCGGGCAATATTGAAAAGCTACAGCAAGCCAATTGGAGCCATGCTATTTTTCAAGGTCAAAAGTATTCTCAGTCTGGCTCTGTGAATTATTCTACAAGTGAGGCTGAGCGATTAATTGCCAGTGCAAAAGAGCTGGAAATTACACCTATTTTGTTTCCAGAGCATCCACAGCAAGGTGACAGCAAAGAAGGGGAGCTTGTCTATCAATTGCATTTGTCGATTAGCGAAAAAGAGGTAAGCTGTGTAGCACCAATCGGCTTAGTTTGGGACAAAGCAATCGCCGCATTACCGGAGCTTAATTTTTACAGTGCAGATGGAAATCATGCTTCAGATGCAGGGCACTTACTGACCGCGATGACTTTTTATGAAGTTATAACAGGTGAGCTTGCAGATACCCTAGCTTACAATGCTGCTTTTGCGATTACCGAACAACAACACCAGCAGTTTGGGCAAATAATTACTCAAGTACTGACTGAATATCCTGCATGCCCCAGCTCTTAAGCTAACAACATTAATCTAAAGCATTCATTAAATACAAAAAAACCGTTGTGTCTGAAACACAACGGTTTTTTATATTAACTAGAAATTGTGTAATTACATTACACGCATGCCAGGCTCTGAGCCTTCATCTGGATTAAGAATATAAATTTCTTTACCGCCAGGGCCTGCAGCTAATACCATGCCTTCAGACATACCGAAACGCATCTTACGAGGCTTAAGGTTCGCGACCATTACCGTTAGCTTGCCTTCAATGTCTTCTGGTGCATACGCAGATTTAATGCCTGCGAATACTTGGCGCGTTTCGCCACCTAAATCTAAAGTTAGTTTTAATAACTTATCTGCGCCTTCAACGTGTTCTGCTTTAGCAATTTTTGCTATACGTAAATCAACTTTCGCAAAATCATCAAATTCGATTTCTGGGCTGATTGGCTCTTTTGCTAGTGGGCTGTTTGGATCAATCTTGTCTTTTTCAGCAACTAGGCTTTCTTTTGATTCTTCAATCATTTTATTTACTTTATCCATTTCAACACGCTGCATTAGCGGTTTGAACTTATTAATTGCGTGACCAACAAGCGCAGTTTGCGCGCCTTGCCATGTTAAATCATCGTTTAAGAAGGCTTCAACGTTTGCAGCCATACCTGGAAGAACAGGTTTTAAGTAAGTGATAAGTACACGGAACATATTTAAGCCAAGTGAACAAACATCGTGTGTTTCTTGTTGTTTTGTTTCGTCTTTAATCAATACCCAAGGTGCTTTAGCGTCGATAAATTGGTTTGCTTTATCAGCAAGGGCCATGATTTCACGAATTGCACGGCTGTAATCACGGTTTTCATAGTGGTTTGCGATGCTTGCAGCAGCTGCTTGGAACTCACCTAATAGCGCTTCGTCCATTACGGTGTCGCTAAGCTTGCCGTCAAACTTCTTGGTAATGAAGCTTGCACAACGACTTGCGATATTAACCACTTTACCTACTAAGTCTGAGTTTACACGAAGTGCAAAGTCTTCAAGGTTTAAATCAAGGTCAGTGATGCCGTTGTTTAGTTTTGCTGCGTAGTAATAACGAAGATATTCAGGATCTAGGTTATCAAGGTAAGTACGCGCCTTAACAAAAGTGCCTTTTGATTTAGACATCTTCGCGCCATTCACAGTTACAAAACCGTGGGCAAATACATTTGTTGGCTTTCTGAATTTTGCGCCATCTAACATTGCAGGCCAGAATAGACTGTGGAAATAGATGATATCTTTACCAATGAAGTGGTAAAGCTCTGCATCTGAGTCTTCGCTCCAGAATGCATCAAAATCAATCCCTTTCTTATCACACAGGTTTTTAAAGCTCGCCATGTAGCCAATAGGTGCGTCTAACCACACGTAGAAGTATTTACCCGGTGCACCTGGGATTTCAAAACCAAAGTAAGGTGCGTCACGGCTGATATCCCACTGCTGTAGGCCATCCGCAAACCATTCATCAAGCTTGTTCGCCATTTCTTGTTGAATCGTACCTGAGTGTAACCACTCTTTAAGCATGTCTTCAAAAGCAGGTAGGTCGAAGAAGTAATGCTCTGAATCTTTTAAGATTGGCTCAGCACCTGACATAACAGAGCGTGGGTTGATAAGCTCAGTTGGGCTGTAAGTTGCACCACAAGAATCACAGCTGTCACCGTTTTGATCTTCAGACTTACACGTTGGGCAAGTACCTGTTACAAAGCGATCTGGTAAGAAGATACCTTTCTCAGGGTCGAAAAGTTGAGAAATAGTGTGCTTTTTAATGTGACCCGCTTCATTTAAACGGTTGTAGATTAGCTCGCTGAAATGGCGGTTCTCTTCACTGTGCGTGCTGTGATAGTTATCAAACTCAATATTGAAATCAGCAAAGTCACGTTGACGTTCAACACTCACGTTTTTAACCATCTCTTCTGGCGTGATCCCTTGCTTTTGCGCATTAAGCATAATTGGTGTGCCGTGAGCATCATCCGCGCAAACGTAGTAGGTTTCATGACCTTGTTGTTTTTGGAAACGCGCCCAAATATCAGTTTGGATATATTCTAGTAAATGACCTAAGTGAGTCGGGCCATTGGCATAAGGTAATGCGCTAGTAATCAGGATCTTTCGCTGTGCCATAATCATTCCGAATTGAGATTAGTTCGATGCAAACATGCTCGAATATCATTATTTAATTCATTGTGAGTTGCTTATATACAACCTAAAGCAATGATATTATCTAATTGTCTGGTTTTAATGCCATGAATGTTACATAATTCCGCAGCACTTTTCATCAAAGAAACGCTAATTTATTGCTATGTTTGGACTGTCAAAACTATTCTCAAGTAAATCGGCTGAAAAAGCACCTATCATTGCTGCCTTAGCCGCCTACCGTAGTAGCGCATTTGCCATTGGCATTGAGCAAGACTGGCTCGAAGAGCTTAATCAAAACAGCGATAAAAGCTGGCAGGTAAAACTTAGCCTACCTTTCGCTGGCTGTGGCGAAATCAACGAGATTGAAAAATTTGTCGCTGATAAACTATCAGTGCCTGTGTCAATTAGCGCAAAAGTTAAATTACCTAGTACATATAGTTTTAAGCAAATTAAACATATTGTGCTCGTTGCGTCAGGCAAAGGTGGTGTTGGAAAGTCAACCACCGCGGTGAATCTTGCCTCAGCTTTAGAGCAAGAGGGTGCCCAAGTGGGTATTCTCGATGCCGATATTTATGGTCCGTCTATTCCGCTGCTTCTTGGCCTACAAGGTGCTGAGCCGAAAGCAGCCGATGATAAAAACTTACTTCCTTTTGAAGCGCACAACCTCAAAGCGCAATCGATCGGCTTTTTAGTACCTAGCGATGATGCAACCGTTTGGCGCGGGCCAATGGCATCAGGTGCACTTAATCAATTAATGAACGAAACCGCTTGGGGAGAGCTTGATTATCTTATCGTAGATATGCCTCCAGGCACCGGTGACATTCAATTAACCATGAGCCAAAAAGTGCCAGCCAGTGGTGCGGTGATCATTACCACGCCTCAAGATTTGGCCTTAGCAGATGCGCAAAAGGGCATTGCTATGTTCAATAAAGTGAACGTGCCTGTGCTTGGTTTAATTGAAAACATGAGTTATTTCTTGTGTGGACATTGTGGTGAGCCCAATCATGTATTTGGTAAAGATGGCGCTGTGACATTAGCGCATCGTCATGGTGTACCGGTGCTTGCTAATATTCCGCTGGCTATTGAAATTCGCGAAAGCTCAGAGCAGGGCAATTTAATAGCCAAAGACAACGCGGCTAAAATAAGTGAAACCTACAAAACCGCTGCCCGTGTGCTTGCTAGTAGCTTGTATTATCAACAGGCGCAGTCAACTTCTATTGAAATCATCATTACCGAAGACTGATAGTAGCAAATATTTTTACAGCGAGACTTTTTAATTAATAAAGTTGTTATTAGTGATTTGTCTTGCTGTAAGGGTACTTCCTCACTTTTTTGTTCACGTCTTGCCTTGTTAACCACCTAGACTAAAAACAATTTCGCAGTAAATGTTAATATTTTATTGACGTTTTAGTAACCGTGTCACACCCTAATGAAAGCGCTTACATTGAAAGGGCTTTTTATTTGGCTTTTAATGTAAGCGCTTACAATTGACTGATTAAAACTATACTCTATATATATCAGTTGAGTACTAACAAACACATAATGTTAGGGTTCAATGCAATGAACAAATTCAAAACACACTTAACACAACTAGCAATGGCGCTTTCTGTAGCGACTTTAGCTGGCTGCGGTGGCTCTGCCACAGATACAAAAATAGATACTGTTGATCCAACTGAACCTGTTTCAGATTGGGTGATGGTTTGGGAAGATAACTTTGACGGCGATGCCATTGATGACAACAAATGGAATTTCGAAATAGACTGTGCGGGTGGCGGTAATAACGAAAAACAATGTTATACCGACAGTGAAGAAAACGCTTTTGTTGCAGACGGTATTCTAAATATTGTTGCATTACCTGCAGAAGAGGGTGCAGCAAAACCTTATACGTCTGCACGTATCAATACTCGCTATAAAGCTGATTTTAAATATGGTCGCTTTGAAGTACGTGCAAAGCTACCTAGTGGGCAAGGTTCTTGGCCTGCGTTCTGGATGATGCCAACCGATGAAGTTTACGGTGGCTGGCCTCGCTCTGGTGAAATTGACATTGTTGAGTCGGTTAACTTAAAAGTTCCAACCGAAGATGGTGTCGAGTCAAATATTTACGGCACGCTTCACTATGGTAAAGAGTGGCCAAATAATGATAGCAGTGGTAAGGCTTATGCATTTGACCAAGGGTCAAACCCTGCTGATGACTTTCATACTTATGCTATTGAGTGGCAAGAGGGTGAAATTCGCTGGTATGTTGATGACTACTTATACGCGACACAGCGCAAGTCAGAGCTACTTTACAATGCAAATGGTGAAGCGCTGGCTCTAAAACATAAAGGTTGGTACACAGAGTACTTTGACCAAACAACTGGTGAGTTAAAAACGTTTTGGGATGAATCTCCTTATGACCAAGAGTTTTATTTAATTCTTAACTTCGCAGTTGGCGGTGATTGGCCTGAAAACGTTAATGCAACCGGTATTGATGCAAGTGCATTCGAAAATGGTCAAACTTTTGAAGTTGACTATGTACGTGTTTATGAATGTGCTCAAGATCCAGACACAGGTAAAGGCTGTGAAACAGTTCGCCCAGGTTACGACAATTTAGAAGATGCACTTGTGCAAGGTGCAGCCCCGGCGCCAACACCACCAAGTGATGGCACAATCACACCACTTACTATCTTTGATAGCAGCTTTAACCCTAACTGGCCTGCGTGGGACTGTTGTGGTGGCACAACGCCAGGGTTAGTTGAAGATGCAGACCGTGGTAATGTAGTTGAATTTAGTGTGGGTGCAGAGCCTACAGTAAATGGCTTTATTAGCCGTGATGCCTTTATTACCGATGAAAATGGTGAAGCCTCTCCTTATGATGCAAGTGCAATGTTAGAAGATGGCTATGTAACTTTTGATATGCAAGTAACGTCTTTACCATCAACGCCAGATGCACCTTGGTTATTTAAAATCGAAAGTGATGAAGGCGCGACAGCCGTTGAGCTCAACTTAAGTGATAGCACTGAAGGTGTTAGCCCAGTTGCTGGTGAATGGCAAACATATACGTTCCCACTGCAAACATTAGCTGACGCAGGTTTAAATGTATCGCTAATTGATGTAATCATGATTTTCCCTGCATGGGGTCAAGGTGAGGGTGCTGTTTACCGTGTTGATAATGTTGAAATTACCAATGGCGGCACAACAACATTACCTTCATTAACTTTATTCACTGATGAAACTAATCTTGATTGGCCGCTATGGGATTGTTGTGGTGGTTCAACACCTGTTGAAGTAGTCGACGACGAAGAACATGGTGTAACTGCTGAGTTCTCTATTGGTGCTACTCCTACGGTAATGGGCTTTATTAACCGTACTTCATCAGGTGGTAGTGGTACGCAGTTTGATGCATCAGCATTGGTTGATGACGGCATGCTGCAGTTTGAGATGAAGATCACCTCTTTATCATCAACACCAGATGCGCCTTGGCTATTAAAAGTTGAGTCGAATGAAGGTGCAACAGCAGTAGAAGTTAACCTTAACACAAGCTCAGAAGGTGTTGACCCTGTTGCTGGTGAATGGCAAACATACACGTTCCCAATCAGTACTTTATTAAACGCAGGTTTAGATGTAAGTGCTATTGATGTAATCATGATTTTCCCTGCTTGGGGTCAAGGTGAAGGTGCCGTTTACCGTGTCGACAATGCTCGCATTTATGCACCAGAGCAAGAATCGACAGCATCAGAGCTGACGCTGTTTGCCGAAAACGTGGCAGAAAAGTGGAGCATTTGGGATTGTTGTGCTGGTAGCACGCCAACAGTCGAAACTGACGATGAAACTCATGGCTCTGTGGCAGAATTTCAAATTGGTTCTACCGCAACGGTAATGGGCTTTTTAGCTGATGATGGCGTGAGCTTTGATGCATCGCACTTATTATCTGAAGGTGTGGTTCGTTTTGAAATGAAGATTGTTTCAAACGCCAGCAACCAAGATGCTCAGTGGTTATTCAAAATTGAATCAAACGATGCAGGTCAAGCTGTGGAGCTTGCTTTAAGTGCAAGCCAAGAAGGTGTCGAGCCTGTGGTTGGTGAGTGGCAAACCTATACTTATACACTTGCCGATTTACTAAGTGCAGGTCTTGATATTAGTGCAATCGACGTTGTTATGGTGTTCCCGTCATGGGGGATGGGTGAAGGTGCGGTTTACCGTATTGATAATGCAGTTATTGCAAACCCGTAATTAACATTGGCAACAAGTGATGGGTGCTGATTACAGCACCCAGTATCCATGACAACATATTGCAAAAGCAGGTATATCATGAAAAGCACAAAATTTATTAAAACACCTCTTGCAGCGTCAGTTGCGATGATTTTAACCGCAGGGCTAGGCACTATGTCTGCTTATGCACAGGATGAGCAAGAGAAAGCTGATAACGATATTGAAGTTATCGAAATTAAAGGTATTCGTGGCAGTATGATCCGCGCCATGGATATGAAACGTGATGCAGCAGGTGTTGTTGATGCGATTTCAGCAGAAGAGATGGGTAAGTTCCCAGATACTAACTTGGCT
Organism: Pseudoalteromonas sp. 0802; assembly: GCF_013350085.1. Taxonomy (NCBI): domain Bacteria; kingdom Pseudomonadati; phylum Pseudomonadota; class Gammaproteobacteria; order Alteromonadales; family Pseudoalteromonadaceae; genus Pseudoalteromonas; species Pseudoalteromonas sp. 0802. The sequence continues at coordinate 68,966 of NZ_JABVXE010000001.1, forward strand.
GAATCATTACAGCGTATTACCGGTGTATCAGTGAGCCGTTCAAACGGCGAAGGTAGCGAAATTACGGTACGTGGTTTTGGCCCTGAGTTTAACCTAGTAATGTTGAATGGCCGTCAAATGCCAGGTACAGGTTATACGCGTTCATACGCCCTTGAGAATATTGCCGCTGATGGTGTAAGTGCACTTGAAGTAGCAAAATCAGGTCAAGCTGATGTTCCAAGTGGTGGTCTAGGTGCTACTGTAAATATTATTACAACTCGCCCATTAAATAGCCCAGGCGAAAAGTTTAGCTCGTCGATTAAAGCTATTCATGACTCGTCAAATGAAAAAGGTGATGATGTAACGCCAGAGTTTTCAGCGATGTACAGCAATACCTATGCTGATGATACATTTGGTTTTGCGGCATCATTCTCTCATCAAGAACGTGATTTTCAACAGCAAAGTGCCAATATTCAAGGTTGGCAGGCCAATGTTGACTTACCAACCCTTGATGAAGGTGACTACATTGACCCACGTGCAGTCGATAGCGAAGGCAATCGTGTCGGTAATCATTTCTTCCCGAAAGACATGAACTACAGTATTGCTGATGTTGAACGTGAGCGTACTAATGGCCAAGTAACTTTACAGTACTCACCAGTTGAAAGCTTTACTGCAACAGTTGATTACACGGCAAGTCGTGCAATCACCGGTGTTGAAACTGCAGGTTGGGGTATTTGGAATGAGTTTGGCAGTAACATCAATAGTTATGAGCTTGATGAAAATGGTACAGCACTTTATGCCGATATCAGTGGTAATGATGGTTCATTCACCGCAAGTCGTGCCACTACAGAAGTTAAAGCACGTTCAATTGGTTTAAACCTAGAATGGCAAATCAATGACCAGTGGGAATTTGAGTTCGATTATCATGATTCGAAAAACGAAACAGATAACGGCGCAGATGATGGCTTAGGTTCTGATGGCCAAATCATTCTTGGCTCAGACCAGTTACAGAGCAAAGTATATGACTATCGCACTGGCGAAATTCCACATGCATACGTCAATTGGAACAACGGTACTACAGTACTAGACCCAAGTGAGATTGATTCAAACTTCAGCCAGTTTAGTTACTCGCCAGGCGAGTCTAAAGTTGAGCAAGCACAGCTTCATGCAACCTGGTTCAATGAAAGCTTTGAAATTCCGCTTGTTAAAGTGAAATTCGGTGCTGCAAATACTAAGCAAACTATGGGTGGTTTTACTGCGTGGAGTGGCTTACGTGGCGGCCCAGGTTTTAATCCATCTTTCACCGAAATCTTCCCTGATGGCATGTTCACTTATAATGATACTGGCGACATGCTAGATCAGTTTGCTGGTGGTGGTAGTGCCCTTGAACCAAATTACTATTACACCTATAGCTTTGAAGAAGCGTTAGCTCGCCAGCTTGCTTATTTAAACGAAGATTTATTAGGCGATAATCAATATTCAATTGACCCATTTTTTGATGGTATCGACAGTGAAAGCTACGTAGAAGAAAAAACGCAAAGCTTCTATGTGAATAGCTTATGGGAATTTGAATTGTCTGATTACTTTGTTCAAATCAACGCAGGTCTTCGTTATGAAGAAACTGATGTGACCAGTACGGTTCGTCAACGTGTTGAAAGTCAAGTTAACTGGGTGAGTGCATCTGAGTGGATCATGCAGTACGAAACTGGCGGTACAGATAACTTTTATCAAGAAGAAGGTAATTATGATATCTGGTTACCAAATATCGACGTAAAAGTTGAAATTACAGACGAGCTTGTAGGTCGTGTTTCTTGGGGTAAAACCATGGCTCGCGCACCGCTTGGTAATTTGGCTGGTGGCCGAAGCTTAACGGGTAGCCCGAAACCTGGTTCGCGTACTGGTGGTCAAGGTAATACTAACCTGTTGCCATTTGAGTCTACAAACTTAGATTTATCGCTTGAGTACTACTACGGTGAAGGTAGCTACGCATCGGTTGGTTACTTCAAAAAAGATGTGGATAACTTTATTCAAACGCAAATCACAGAAACAACCATTGATGGTTTATACGATATCTTGAATGGTCCGCGTTACCTTGAAGCTGTTGCATCTGTAGAAGCACGTGGCGAGCAGGCAACGAGTGACGCTGTGTTCAATGAAATGCTGGCATTAGGTTATGGTAATGCGGACGGTGCCATTGAGCCAACGAGTTCAGATCCATTGATGGTATGGAACATTTCTCAGCCACAAAATACTGATAGCAAATCAGTTGATGGCTTTGAAGTTGCTGTTCAACACTTATTTGGTGAAAGTGGCTTTGGTTTAGGGGTTAATGCTACGTTTGTTGATGGTGATGTTGAATTTGATGTAGCAAGTTTGACTCAACAAGCTCCATTATCAGGTTTAAGTGATTCAGCTAACTTCCAAGCTTTTTACGATAAAGACGGCTTATCAGTAAAAGTAACTTACGCATGGCGTGATTCTTACTTAATTGGTGTTGGTCAATCGCAAGGCTCATCTGATGCTCCGCCACAGTTTGGCGATACTTACGGTCAATGGGACTTAAGTGTTAACTACGACATCAACGAAAACATGACTGTTTTCTTTGAAGGTATAAACCTTAATAACGAAACTGAGCGTGGCTACGGTCGTTACGAAGAGCAGTTCTTATTTGCTCGTCAATACGGACCTCGTTACACAATTGGTGCCCGTTATAGCTTTTAATATGTGATCCCGATGGAACAAAAGCCGCTCAATGAGCGGCTTTTTTTATTTTAAATCTGATAATTAAGACGTTTTTAAAGAGGCTTCTTGCGATAAAGTAAGTAACCAAAAAAATAGCAGAAAATAGCAATGCCAGGATTAATTAATAAATTAGGCATGAACACAATATCGGTTTCACCAAAACAGTAGAAGTAAAAGGCAATAGTGAGTAATGAAGGTAGCGGGAAAAAGAACGTTTCGTTAGCAACTAAGCCCACTACCGACCAGCTAGTTAATAGTAGTGAACCGACAAAAACGAGAAAGCCATGCCATAAATCGTGCTTTTTAGCATAGTGTTTGGCTATTAAAATTGCTACAACGCATGCTGGCAATGTTATTACGGATAAAATAACGTAATCCATAACAACTTATCCTCATTCTCCTTGTAATCGCGTAATTAAAACAAAACCCAGTACTTTAGATAAATCAGAAATCACTGATCTTATTACCTGAGATGGCTTATCTTATTTTGTTGAGAATTATTCGCGCAACACGCTGTTGATTTGTGTAATATATGTCACACTATATCCACCCCATCTGGCTTTACTGATACACACTCGACTTTTGTTGTGTTTCAACTAGAGCTTAGCGTGTTTTTTCAGCTTAAAATCATATGTTTAAGTTGTTTTAGGTAGAATAATAAATGAGATTATCAGATACCCATATTCAGCAGTATATTGACGAAGGCCGCATTGTTATTGAGCCAACACCGAGTAAAGAAATGATTTCAGGTGTGACGGTAGACTTGCGTTTGGGCAACAAGTTTCGAGTTTTCCAAGATCATACCGCAGCCTATGTTGACTTAAGTGGTCCAAAAGATCAGCTTAACAAGGCGATGGAATCAATTATGAGTGATGAAATTGTGCTTGCTGAAGAAGAAGCATTTTTCCTCCACCCAGGTGAATTGGCACTGGCTATCACCCACGAAAAAGTAACATTACCAGCAGATATTGTTGGTTGGTTAGATGGTCGCTCATCGTTAGCACGTCTTGGTTTGATGGTTCATGTAACAGCACATCGTATTGATCCAGGCTGGTCTGGTAATATCGTGTTAGAGTTTTATAACTCAGGTAAATTGCCATTGGCTTTACGCCCAATGATGAAAATTGGTGCTATGAGCTTTGAAACCATGACAAGCCCTGCAGAAAACCCATACAACGTTCGTAAAGACGCAAAATATAAAGATCAAAATTCGGCGGTTGCAAGTCGTATCAGTGATGATAATAAATAATTAGAGTTTGTGTGGCTTTCGGGCCACATAACATTTTGTTACTGAACTTTTTACCTAATAAAAGCCTGCATAATTGGCAATTTAAGCGTATTCCTCCCATACTTTTAGCTGGTGTTTAAAGCACGGAGCTAAAATGCACTTTATTGGCAAGCAAGTCCATCGGGTTATAAAAAAATTGCTCGTATTTCTGTGTTGTGTGTTGTTACACAGCGTAAGTACTTTTGCTGCCAGTGATAGTGCGTCAGTTTGGCTGCTTGACTCCGCTGAGCCACTTGCCAAATTAAGTGAATCCTTGGAACAATCACTACAAAATGCTAAAAAGCTGAATGCACTCGAAAGCAGCTCTATTCGCCTTGCCCCGCAAACATCTCATTGGTTAATAATCGATTTATTCCAACTACCCGACAATAAAAATTATGTTGTGTATCTTGGTGAGCCTAATTTAAGCTGGGCTAAATTTTATCTTTTAGATGAAAACTATCAGGCTACCAATAATCAGCGACTCGCTTCACTCGAAAGCTTATCAAATGTGAGACCGTATTGGTTAATAGAGCATAGTCAGGGCCATCGCTGGGCATTGGTTAACTTTGAGCACGATAGGGCATTGACGATAGAAGTTGGGGTGGTCTCTGCTAAAACTTTTGAAACCAATTTACATCAAATAATTTTAAGCTATGGCGCAATTTTAGGCGTGCTAATTTTATGCATGTTCGTGTGCGCAGTATATTTCTTTGTCTCTCAGCAACTAAAGTATATGGTGTTAAGTGCCTACTTTTTGCTTGTTACGGTCGGATTTCTCATAGATAACGGTTTAATCAACTATCTAGTTGATGGCTTAGATTGGGAAGCAAAATGGCCGGTTAATGAATTTGCACTGTGTTTTGTTAGCTACTTTTTATATCATTTTTTAGCCATTCATACATACAAACCTCTTTTTAAAAAAGCATGGCAAGCAATGATTGTATGTTTGCTTATTGCAGCTTTACTGTCATCAATTCAACCACAGTTCAATCGCCAGTGGTTATTTATCGTTTCTTGCGTTGGATTCTTGAGTTTTGCTGGTGCTCTATTTTTTAGTTTAATGGGGCGTAAAAATAGCCGAACCCACCTACGTGTTTTTATGCTTTTAACTATTGTTATTCAAGTGCTGAGTCTAGTTATTTGGAATGGATTTGGGATTGGTTATCATGGTGTCCATAACACCATATTGCTGCTCACTTCGTTGGCGATATGTTCCGTACTGTTGTTAAAAGATCGCCAGCAAATATCAGCATTTAATTATTCTATGCTGCATGATGCAGATACTAAACTGCCAAATAAGCAATTTTTGCTCGCGCAGATAGTGAAAAAAGTTTCGCAGAAACAACACTTCTCAGTTTTATTATTTAAGGCTCATGTACTTTCAAATGCCCGTTCTACCTTTGGCTTTGAACAGGCCAATATTTGTATCAATGAAAGATTAAGTATCTTAAATACTCAGTTGCAGAGTATGAATGCACTAAAACTTGAAATCCAAACCAGTAGAAGTGCTTGGCTTGCACATGTTGATGATAACACATTTGGTTGTCTAATAATGGGAGAGCTTGAACTAAGTCACATTGAGCAGTTTGCATGTTTGATCCATGGTGTGTTTGAAGAAGGGCTCACCCATGAAGAAATTAATTTAGTCGACAGTGTTGATATCGGCGTTGCTTATTACCCAATGCACGGTAATACCGCGAAACAAATTTTCCAATGTGCGATACAAGCAATGTCTGAAAAGCGTTTACAAGGTGAGCGTTGGCGCATGTTTGATTCAGAAACTGCACGCCTATCTGAGCAAAGGTTATCGATTGCTGCAGCGCTTAAAATAGCGATTGATGAAGACCAACTCAGCTTGCATTTTCAGCCACAGATTTGCTTAAAAACAGGCAAAGTTGTTGGCTGTGAAGCATTACTGCGTTGGCAGCATCCCGTTTTTGGTGCAGTAAGCCCTGATGTGTTTATTCCAATTGCAGAGTCAGCCGGTGTGATCAATCAGTTAACTGAATGGGTTGTTGAAAGAGGCATTGAGTGGCAAGCAAAGTTTTGCAAACTGATAGCCGATCACGTTATTTCTATAAATATTTCAGCAAAAGATTTATTAAATAAAGACTTACCCGTGCTGTTAATCACTATTTTAAATGAGCAAAAAGTAGCGGCTGAATCTGTGATGTTGGAGCTGACAGAATCAGCCACTTTAGAAGAAAGTAAAAAAATTAAAGCGACACTTGATGACTACCGTTTAATCGGCTTAAAGCTTGCAATTGATGATTTTGGTACTGGCTACTCATCGCTTGCCTATCTGAGCCAGCTAGGCTTTGATGAAGTTAAAATAGATAAACAATTTGTGTTAAACCTGCCATTTTCAGTTAACGATCAGAGTATCTGCCGGGCTACCTGTGATATCGCCACTACTTTGGGTGCACATGTTGTTGCTGAGGGTATTGAAGATGAGCAAAGCCTAGCAATGCTGCAAAGTTATGGCTGCCAATTTGGACAAGGGTATTATTTTTCAAAACCGCTTTGTGCAGATGATTACTTAACTTGGATAAGCGAGGTGCAGAAAGTTGAAATTAGCCTTGATGCAACAGCGAACCTAACTGATTAAAGTAATTCAGCAGTGCTGAAAAGCAGCGCATTGTATGCTGCTCATCTGGGTAGATTAAGCCACTTGTCGATAACCCACTCACTAAAAAGCTATTTTTTATATCAGGGTGCATGGCAATGCATTTTTCAAAACAGCGAGCCGCTAGTTCTTCAGGCATACTCATATAAAGTTGCTTTACTTGCCTATCAAAAGCGATAGATTGCTTCACGAACGCATTTGGATTTTCACCTGATGTGTCTAAAAATACCTGATGGTAAAACTCATTTAAGTGTTGATTAAGTGGATGACTCAAATCTGGTGACTGTTCGAGCCACAGTGCTGAGCAAAATTGCATACTCTTTCTGCTCTTAAATAAATGCTGACAAATATGGTGATCAAACGCATGAAACCATTCATGGGCGAGAGCGCCACCACCGGCATTTTTTGCTAGCGCAAGGGTTTGACTGTGGGCATTGTAATGAGCCTGCACACCTTTTTGCCCACCATGACCAAAGGCAAAATTAAGCTTACCCCTAAGGCCAATTGCCGTTGGGGGTAAAGCCAGTATTTGCGCAAGATCAGCTAAGGCATCGTAAATTAAATTCGCCGCTAATAGCCGCTCTTGCTTATTAACCCAATTGCCAACCACCATAGTACGAAAACCAAAGGTATCGCGAATATCGTCAAAATCGACCTGATCATCAAAGCGATAATCTGGTCCCTGACGGTGAAAACCCGCGCTAAGTCGTTTTGATACACGCATTATAAATAGCGTGCCTTAACATCATCTGGCATATGTTGGGTTTGCTTATCGACCAGTGCTGCTAATAATTTGTATAGCGGTGTTACATCAAGGCCTTCAATCAGTTTAAGGCTATGAGCCACTGCTTCTAAAGTTGATAAACTATCTGCGCGTGGTGCTTTACGAATGACGTATTTGTTTTGTGGTATTTGCTTAAAACTCACAGCCTGAAACCCCTGAAGGCTTGGAGTTAATTGCAGCATTTTGTAGGCTTTTTTCCACGTACCATCAATTACAATTAAATGAGTTAAAGACTGTTTTAAAGCATCTGTAGTGGCTGTGTGTTCATCTAAACATAATGCATTATCAGCAGGATAGAGTACCGCAGTTGTTGCTTTTGGCAATGTTGCAAGCTGTAAAAAGTCTTGTTCTGACTCACCCGCAAGGATCTGGCAATTATCTAAGCCTAAATTCAGTAAATTAGCGGTGTTCTTAGTAACTTTTTCCTCACTAGGGTGGCGTAATATAATGATTTTTAGTTTATTATTGATTATGCTTATTGAATCACATAAACAGGTTTTAACTGAAAAGCCACAATGTGAGCACAATTCTCTAGCCATACGAACTCAGGTGTAAATCAAAACTATGCCTAGTATACATGAGCTTAACTCGCAAAGCAGGTTTGCTTTTTAGCTATGAACGGCTAAAGTTGCGATTTATATAATTACGTTTTTGATTAAGGGATAAAGATGACGACAATCACAATTGATGAGAGTGCACTTGAAGGGATGGAATCACTTTTAGGTGACCAATTTGCCGACACCTTGACCTTTTGTTGTAGTGAATTTCAGCGTTTAGGTTCTGAAGTACTTGCAAATCTTGGTTCACATAACGAAGCAGCTGCAAGGCATGCACACAGTTTAAAATCAAATGCAGCTCAATTTGGTGCTGCAAGTTTATCATCGCTTGCGCAAGAAATTGAACTGACCTTGAACCAAGGTGATGTAGCCACTGCACAAGAAAAATCACAAACCCTTGATGAACAAGTTTCAGGTTCTGTAGAAAAATTACAAGCTTGGTTCGCTACTCGCTAAAAACTTGAATTTATTTCAGTTATAACCGCAATAATCCTCTGGCGTGGTGGCCCCTTACTGGGTTAGTCTTAAGGCTAATTAGTAGAGGTAACCATGTCACAAATCAAAAAGAGTCACAAACTAGACGGTGTCTGTTATGACATACGTGGGCCTGTGCTTGCACAAGCTCGAAAAATGGAAGACGAAGGGCAAAAAGTATTAAAGCTAAACATTGGCAACCCAGCTGCCTTTGGCTTTGATATGCCTGAAGATATGCACAAAGATATCATTCGTAACTTATATTCAGCCCAAGGCTACTGTGACTCTAAAGGCCTCTACTCAGCCCGTGTGGCTGTCTATCAACACTATCAGCAACGAGGATTATTTAATCTTGATGTCGATAATATTTATATCGGCAATGGGGTCAGCGAATTAATTCAAATGACCACACAAGCATTACTTGATAATGACGATGAAGTGCTTATTCCTGCACCGGATTATCCGTTATGGACAGCATCGGTTAAATTAGCAGGGGGTAACCCTGTGCATTATCTATGTGATGAAGAACAAGATTGGTTCCCTGATATTGCTGATATTAAATCGAAGATCACCTCAAAGACCAAAGCGTTGGTGCTTATAAACCCGAATAACCCAACAGGGGCGGTGTATAGTGATGATCTGTTGATGGAACTTATCAATATTGCTCGCGAGCACAAGTTATTGTTACTGAGCGATGAAATTTACGAGAAGATCTTGTATGACGGTGTCAGCCACAGCTCGATTGGTGCGCTGTGTGATGATGTGCCAATTATTACCTTTAATGGCCTAGCAAAAACGTACCGCGCTGCGGGATTGCGTATGGGCTGGATGGTCTTAAGCGGTCGTACTAGCATGATGGACGACTTAAGCCGTGGCCTAGATATGCTGGCATCAATGCGCTTATGTGCCAATGTGCCTGCTCAGTATGCTATTCAACAAGCTTTAGGCGGTGTGCAGTCAATCGATAACTTGATAAACCCTGGTGGTCGATTGTATGTGCAGCGTGATATTGCATGGCGTGGCTTAAATGCCATTGATGGTATTAGCTGTAAAAAGCCTAAAGGGGCACTTTACGCATTTGCGAAAGTGGATACGGCGCACTTTAACATTAAAGATGATGAGCGCATGATTTTAGATTTACTCAAAGCTGAGAAAATCTTATTAGTGCATGGTCGCGCATTTAATTGGCCTGATCCTGATCATTTCAGATTAGTATTTTTACCAAACAAAGATGATTTAACAGAAGCCATGAGTAAGATGCAGCGATTCTTCGCTGATTATCGACAAAGCTAAAAAAAAGCGAGCCGAGGCTCGCTTTTTTAATAAGCTTTATCAACACGCACTGTGTTATCGGTGAGGTACACCAAACGTACTTTATCACCTTGGTTAAACAGCATTTGGTTGTCTTTATCTTGTACAACCATAAATTGTTCGCCGCTTTCTACTTTGATCATTAATTCAACGAGCTGATATTGTATAACGTGACTGTTTTGTTGGCGGTTGTGAGCAACAGAGCCACCAATCATCGAACCTAAAATGGTTGCTACAGTGCGGCCACTGCCGCCACCAAACTGATTACCGATAACACCGCCAATTAGCGCACCTCCAAACGTTTCCCAGCCGTTGGTTTTATCTCTGACCAGCTCTTGTTCAGTAATTGTTCGCACTGACTGTACTGAGCCAAACAACACCTGTTGTACAGGTACTGCTTTGTTACGCTGATAATCAGCATAACTAGGCGAGCTCAGTAATAAACAGCTTGCAAGGATTGCTACTAGGTATTTCATAAACCCTCCTGACTACCAGCCAAAAGTTGATTTCTCACGTGTTTTACGGATTTCAGTTTCATCAGCCCACTCAACTAGGCCGCTTTTTAAATCCATTAAACGCATAGTGAATTTATAATACACATCAGCCTTGTCAGCATTTGATTTAACAATGCTCGATAAGTTGCCGTATAACATATATTGCGCACCAACTTGCTGGCCAAAAGCAATAGCGGTATTTGGGTTTACAAGTGGGTCAACGTTTTGGAAATTAAGTTGCTCGCGCACAGCTTCAACGCGGGTCATATCAACAAAGCGGAACTTACCACTGCGTAATAACTGTGTTGAGATTGAATCAGTAATAGATTCAGTATCAATATGCTCGCTCGTTTTGTTTTTAATACGCTCAACAAACACGATAGGGCGGGTATTTGCTGTCATGGTACCAACCACAGGTGAAGCAAGTAACGAGTCTGTCATTTGGCTTGCTACTTTTTGTAGATCCGTTGAGCCAAAGTTGATATCTGTGGTTTCAACAGCTTGCGCATCACCATAGCTAACAACGGCTTTATTAGCACAACCAGACAGCAATAAAGCGCTTGTCATTGCAACGGCCGCAGCCGACTTAACAGAAAGTAATTTCATTGTAGTATCCTTAATCTTCAAATTCTTGTGCTTCTGTTGACACTTCACGCACTGCAAGCGAGAAGGTGACAGCATTTGCTGTCGGGGCTAGGCCCGGTAATTGGGTCTTGGCAAATCCAAATAATGTAATAGGTTGCCAAGGTGAGTGGTTGACGCGAATAACAAAGCCATCAGCGTCATACCAAGTAAATTGATACTGTAAGTATTGAGACTTTTTGTACTGGCTTGCCAGTGTCACAACAACATCTGTTAAGCCATTTGTTTGGCGTGTTTTTACATCTGTAATGGCTAATTTCTTGCCAAGTTCTGGTTTATTAACAATCAGTTGTTGGTTATACTGTTGTGATGCCTGCTCAACACCAATGCCAGAAGTGGTAGGGCGTGAGGAGCAAGCCGCAACAAGTAAAATGGTTAATAGTGGCACTAAGTATTTCATCATTGCTCCTAGAGTTGTACGACATGTGTGTCGTAGTAGTTATTTATAGAGGTTAGAAAAATCAAGGTTAACCCTTGCTTACTAACCGTAAAGTCTATTTCGCCATGCCCTGGCACGGTTAAAGCGTGCTGACCTGCTGGCATCGCGTGCTGTGCAATACTCAGTTGACTTGGTAAAGTCGACCAGCTTCTCGTATCAGCCTGCTCTGATGCAATGTTATAAATATTCGCTAAAATATTACCGACATCGCCGCCGCTTCTTGCCAATTCTGCACGCATCTTTTCTTTTGCTACCAAACGCATTACTTGGCGGGTTATTCTGCCAGTACTTTGATCTTTCAAAGTTTTTGCTGCTAACGCTTCAAGCCTAACAATGGGCGTAAGTGGCAAATTTTCGCCACCGAGACTCACGGTTTTATCACTGCCCGCATAGGGCGCATCGCGATAAACTGGCATGGCAATACTGTAAAAGCGTGCATCACCACGGGAGGTATAAATGGGTAACCGTAAATGAAACTCTTGCCTTGCTGGTATCAACCCTTGCTCTGCAATTACAATTACTTGGCCCGTGTTTGCTTGAGTCTGCTTTAGCTTGCCAAAGCGTTTGCTAAATTCTTCAAAGTCCTGATCAAACCCTTGTTTTTTGGCAAGGCGTAACACTGTTTGCTGTAAGTAGCTATTTTCGCTATTTATTTCGAGTGCTTTCTTATAATCGATATAGGCATCATCAAACTGTTTATCTGCCTCATAAAGTAGGCCAGACAAATAAAACGTAAAGGCATTTTGAAAGCCATTTTTGACATTACCAATTAGCTCAGCCATATCAGGGTAGCCTTCGGCTGCCTTTTCTGCTTGTTCATCAAGTACAGCTTGGTTGTCTTTTAGTGCATCTTCTTGCACTTTATTTGCACGTCTAACTTCAACTAATGCAGATTCAAGTTGCTTATCAAATACATAACTCAGTGCTTTGTAGCTATGCAGCATGGTCATTTCATAGGCTGCTGGCTCATAACCAATCACTGAGTCATTGGTTAATAATGAATTTGTTTGTTCAAGGCCTGCACTTAGTTGTACTTTGGCTGCTTGACGCTTTTTTTCCATATTTTGATAAACAGCTTCAAAGGTCTCATTGGCCTGAGAATTTTGTTTAGCCAAAAACTCAAGACGGGCCGTTTCAAGCTGATTTAACAAATAGTTACTATGGCCTCGGCTGTTACTTGGCAAAAGTTGCTGCGCACTTGCTATGTTATTTTGAGAAATAGCTTGGCGCACAGGTCTTAGCTGCGTCGCATAATCTTGGAATAGATCAGTAATACCTATGGTACTGCAACCAGATAACAGTAGAGCAGCTCCAATAAATAAACGTCGATGCACTGAACACTCCTTTTAAACAATGTACTGAGATTAGCATACGAGGCTTAACCTTCTATGATAAATTATGTAAAAAATCGTAAGTTAATTGTCTAATTTTAGGTCTTATCTTTTTTAAAACCAAAAGGATAACTCATTTGTTGAGCACCATACTGTATACCTTGATTGCACTTTGTGCGTTTGCAGCTAACTCTTTGCTGTGCCGGATGGCATTACAAAGTGGTGATATTGATCCGTTAAGTTTTACTGCTATTCGCTTAGCCAGCGGGGCGTTTATGTTGCTTGGCTTACTTTTATGGCAAACAACTTTATTGAGATCAAAATCACAATCAGCACAACCTTTAACCGATAAAGGTAACAATATCAGTGCCCTTAGTTTATTTGTTTACGCGCTGTGCTTTTCAGTTGCCTATGTTGATTTAAACACAGGCACAGGCGCACTTATCTTATTTTCGGCAGTACAGTTAACCATGATAGGCCATAGTGTTTTAAATAAAGAACCACTCAGTAAAGTGCAGTGGGGGGCTTTGTTTGTTGCTTTTGCGGGTTTTATTTACTTAATGCTGCCCTCAGCCACAGTGCCTTCTTTCATACCAGCAATGCTTATGGCGTTAAGTGGCGTGGCATGGGGTATTTACAGTATTCGCGGAAAATCATGCAGCTCACCGTTGCAAGCAACCAGCTTTAACTTTCTAAGAAGTTTAATACTCGTGCCAATTTTAGTGTTTCTAGCCGTGGTTGATTGGCAAGGTATTACTGCTAGTGGGGTTTATTTAGCGATAGCCTCTGGAGCGCTTGCATCTGGGCTTGGCTATAGCATTTGGTACATTGCACTACCTAGGCTTAAAAGTAGCCAAGCAGGGGTGGTGCAGCTAACCGTGCCTGTGCTTGCCACATTAGCTGGGGTGGTGGTTTTAGATGAGCAATTAACAGCGCGTTTAGTTTTAGCCAGCGCCTTAATTCTTGGCGCTGTACTGGTGTTTTTAATGGCTAAAATTAGGGCGTATTAATATTTAATACGTAGCGTTCATACAGAGTGTTAAGTTCAGCTAGTATCGCTTGTTTGCCGCTGAGCTCACTTTGTTCAATACATTGCTGTAATGTTGCAACTGACAAATGCTCCATCATCTTTGCAGATACACCAATATGGCTGATATGCCAAGGTTCAGGGGCAACCCCACCTTTGTAATCTTTATAAGGGCGATAAAAACCATACTTTTCTAGGTTATCGTCAAGCCATGCAGCAAGCTTGGCAAAAGGTCCTGTGGGCGAATACTCATCAGGCGTTAATTGCAGCTGGTAATCATCGTCAATAGGGCGGGTATCGTAAATGTCGAGGTCGGTACCAAAGTGGTGTCTGCTTGCCCCTGGAAGTGCCGAGTAAAGCATAATAGCGTGGCACTTTTCAGTATCACTTAGGCTTTCTAAATCTACCGTTTGTTGCTCAAGGGTGTAAACTGGTCGAAGGCCCTGAAATTTAGCATTCCAAATAGCACTTTGACGATGAAAGTCACGAAAGCTTGAGGCAATTGTTAGATCAATACCAGCTTCTTTTGCTCCTTGCTGCAGAGCTAAAAAATCATTAACAATATCACGATGCAAGCGATGATTTTGTTGCTCAACTAAATGTGAGCTACTTAACCCCGTGGCGCATTGTTTAAGCTCGGTTTGGTTCATGTAAGCAGTTGCTCTAATATGACTTCGTAAATATCAGCAAGTTGAATTAAATCATCGGTGCTAACACATTCATCTACTTTATGAATAGTTTCATTACGAGGACCAAGCTCAATGACCTTGGCACCCGTTTGTGCGATAAAGCGACCATCAGAAGTACCGCCGGTGGTTTCAAGCGCGGTGTCGCGTCCAGTCACCTGCTTAATAGCGTGCACGGTGGCATCAACTAACGGGCCATGATCGGTTAAAAACGGCAGTCCATTTACAATCCAATTTAGCTCGTAATTCAGGTTGTGTTTCTCAACAATTTCTACGACTCGCTGTTGTAGTTCTTGGTGAGTTACTTCGGTGCTAAAGCGAAAGTTAAATTGAATTTCAAGCTCACCTGGGATCACATTACCGGCACCAGTGCCACCGTTAATATTCGAAACCTGAAAGCTCGTTGCAGGGAAAAATTCGTTACCTTGATCCCACTCGGTTTGACTCAGCTCAGCCAATGCAGGTGCTGCTAAATGAATCGGGTTTTGCGCTAAATGCGGGTAAGCAACATGGCCTTGCACACCTTTAACAGTTAAAAAGCCAGTTAAAGAACCGCGACGACCATTTTTTACTACATCGCCAAGTACATCACGTGAAGATGGTTCGCCAACTAGGCATAAATCAATCTTCTCACCACGTGCTTCAAGAGTATCGATAACACGGGTTGTACCGTTGATAAACGGGCCTTCTTCATCAGACGTAATTAAAAACGAAATTGACCCTTTATGATCTGGGTGTTTAGTCACAAAACGCTCTGTGGCAACTACCATGGCAGCTAAAGAGCCTTTCATATCGGCTGCGCCGCGACCATGTAACATACCGTCTTTTACCAGTGCAGAAAAAGGCGGGTGCTGCCAATTTTTTTCAGGACCTGTTGGTACAACATCAGTGTGACCAGCAAAACAAAAATGCGGTGACGCATCGCCCTTACGAGCCCAAGTATTCAAGGTATCAGTGAAAAACAGTGATTCAATATTAAAGCCTAGTTTTTCAAGGCGTTCGTTCATTAACGCTTGGCAACCAGCATCTTCAGGCGTTACTGATTCACGCTGAATAAGCGCTTGAGCAAGTTCAATAACAGGGTGAGTCATTAGGCAAAGATCTCATCGTATTGAGCGGCTTTAAAACCCAAGTGGTATTGGCCGTTATGCACAAGTACCGGGCGCTTGATCATCGCAGGTTGCTCAACCAGCAATGCTAATGCAGATTCTTTATCTAGGCTTTGCTTTTGCTCATCAGATAATTGACGGTAAGTTGTGCCGCGTTTATTAACTAAATCTTGCCAATAAATGTGCGCTGCAAATTCGTTAACTAGCTCAGCACTAATGCCGTCTTTACGGTAATCATGGAAAGTAAATTCTTGATTGTTATCAGTTAAATATTTCTTGGCTTTTTTGATTGTATCGCAGTTGCTGATACCGTACATGATAGTCATAAATTCTACTTTTTAGTTACAGTGAGTAATGTGTCTACCCCAGCAGTGACCTGAGATAGTGAATAATATAGGGGTCCAAGGTGTTGGCTATTGAGAACGCACAGTGTGCCAAGCATAGGGCTGCTCAGCTCGCGTAAATCAAAATAGGCTAATCGTTCAC
Organism: Pseudoalteromonas sp. 0802; assembly: GCF_013350085.1. Classification (NCBI taxonomy): domain Bacteria; kingdom Pseudomonadati; phylum Pseudomonadota; class Gammaproteobacteria; order Alteromonadales; family Pseudoalteromonadaceae; genus Pseudoalteromonas; species Pseudoalteromonas sp. 0802. The sequence goes on from NZ_JABVXE010000001.1 coordinate 84,923, forward strand.
CTTTGCTAATTTTACTGCCGTTTAATTTAGCAATATTGGTGTGATTGATATGTTCTTCAACCGATGAAAACGATAAGTTTAATAAAACTTTTAAACCGTTTTTTGCCTGTAAAATGTATTCTTTACCGGCATTTTTAACTTGTAATAGGGTGCCATCGAATGGCGCGATGATGTTGTGGCTAGTTAGTTCAACACTAATCCCTGGGCCAAGGGTAGCAAAACGAAAAAATGGTTCAGGGTGCTCGCTAATGCTTTTTACACGCCCGGTAAATGGGCTTTTAATGGCCATGCAGCGCGCTTTTCTAAGGCTACGTTCGGGTAAGTATTGAACTTCGTTAGTCATGGCTTATTTAACATCACCTAGCACATGGTAACCGTCTTTCTTGAGGGCTGTAATAGCTTTGGCCATACTTTGCTTTTTCACCAATACATAATCAGTATCGTAGGTTGATAGGGCAAAAATCGAGATCGACGCTTTTGCTAGTACGCCAGAAATATTCGCCATAATACCAGTTAACGAAAAACCAAGTGGGCCAATGACTTCCAGTGCTTTCCAGTCGGTTTCTTGATCAAGACTGTCGAGTTGGAAACTACTAGGGCAGACAATAGACAGCTCATCAGCCGTTTTTGCAATAAAGAAAATAGCTTGTTGGAGTAAGGCAGGATCAATCGTCGCATCGACATCTAAACTATGAATGGTAAGTTCTTCACTATGAAGTTGTAACGTTTGTTTTGACATCTGCGATCCTATCTTTGAAGCCTTTGAATTTATAGTATAGGTAAACAAAGTTAAGATAAAGCGCAATAATTTTGATTGCTGAGGTTTTACTCAATATCGCTGTTGAGGTTGTCCACAGAATCTGTGGATAAATATGGGAATAGGTCAGTATAAAGAAGCTAATAGGCTAATTTATAAAGGTTTTATAAATTAGCCTAAATTTTGAAGGGTTAATTTTGTAAGCTTTCAACTTGCTTAGCTTGAATCGCTGTAAGGGCAATGGTGTAAACAATATCGTCTACTAATGCACCACGACTCAAGTCATTTACCGGCTTACGCATACCTTGCAGCATAGGGCCAATACTAATTAAATCAGCACTACGTTGTACGGCTTTATAAGTTGTATTACCCGTATTTAAATCTGGGAATACAAACACTGTTGCTTTACCTGCAACCGGGCTGTCAGGTGCTTTTTTAAGTGCTACGTTTTCCATAATTGCAGCATCATACTGAAGCGGGCCATCAATCACTAAATCAGGGCGCTTTTGCTGGGCAAGCTTAGTGGCTTCACGCACTTTTTCTACGTCAGCACCTGAACCCGAAGTACCCGTACTGTAGCTGATCATTGCAACACGCGGTTCAATACCAAACGCAGCCGCTGAATCCGCTGATTGAATCGCGATATCGGCCAGTTGCTCTGCTGTTGGGTCAGGGTTGATAGCACAGTCACCGTATACCAGAACTTGATCAGGTAACAACATAAAGAACACTGATGATACCAACGATGAACCTGGTGCAGTTTTAATTAACTGTAGCGGTGGGCGTATCGTGTTGGCTGTAGTGTTAACAGCACCCGACACTAGGCCATCTACTTTGCCTTGCTCAAGCATCATTGTGCCGAGTACCACGTTATCAAGTAATTGTTCTTGGGCAACCACTTCTGTTAAGCCTTTGCTTTTACGAATTTCGACCATAGGCGCAACGTAATCGTTGATCACATCACTTGGTTCAACAATGGTTACATTATCGTTTAGCTCAACACCTTGTTGCTCAGCAATTCGCAAAATCTCTTCTTTGTCACCAAGTAGGATTGTTTTTGCAATGCCACGTTGACCACAAATTGCTGCGGCTTTAATCGTGCGCGGCTCATTACCTTCAGGTAAAACAACCGTTTTCTTCGCTTGACGGGCTTTATCTGTTAGTAAGAAGCGAAACGCTGGCGGAGACATTTTACGAGTACGACCAACACTTTTTGCAAGGCTGTCTAACCAGTCAGAGTCAATGTTACTAGCGTTGTGATCTTTTACTTTATCGATACGTTGGTCATCATCGCACGGTACTTCCATATTGAAGTTGTGCAGTAATAAAGACGTGCGCCACGTATCTTCTTCTGTTGCCAGAATCGGCAGGCCGGTATTCATAGCTTGTTCGCACAATTTCATGATGCGATCTTCAGGCTTAAAGCCACCGGTTAATAAAATAGCCCCAAGCTTGGTACCATTCATGGCTGATAAACAAGCAGCAACGAGTACATCAGAGCGATCGCCCGGAGTAACTAGTAATGCACCCGGGGTAAAGTGGCTTAAAATATTCGATACAGTACGAGCACAGAAAGTAACGCGACGTAAACGACGGTGAGCCATGTCGCCTTCATTAATAACTTCAGCCTTTAGGTATTCACATAAATCACGTACACGTGGTGCTACTAGGTCGAAATCCCACGGGATTGAACCTAATAACTTAAATGGGTGTTTTCTGAAAATAGGCAATGATGCTAAACGGTTTAATTCGTTTTCAAGTTGCTCAGGTTCATGAGCTTCAACAAGGTCTGCACGGGCACGACCTTCGTCATCTAAAGGGGCATTAACTTTATTGAAAATACAACCTAACACGCGAGGGTGGTTAACACCGCCATAGTTGCCTGAGGCAATTTCTAAACGGTCTTCAATTTGGTCGTTGCTATCGTTACTAGGCGTTAAAACAAAAACAATATCAGCACCCAGTGTTTGCGCGATTTCACGGTTTACACGGCCTGCATAAGGCTGACGGCGTGTTGGCACCATACCTTCGATAATAGCAATTTCGTCTTCTTTAATAGTGCTTTCAAAGCGCTCTACGATTTCTTCTAGTAAGTCGTCGCCTTTACCATCACCAATCATTTGCTCTGCATAGCTAAGCTCAAATGGTGTCGGCGGATTAATTGGCGAGCCATGGGTGACAATTTGCGTCGACTTTTCAGGACCTGTATCGCCAGAACGCGGCTGTGCAATTGGTTTGAAAAAGTTCACTTTAAGCGCTTTTTGCTCAAGTGCACGCACTAAACCAACAGAAACAGATGTTAAACCAACCCCCGTCGAAATAGGGATCAACATAATTCTACGTGCCATTTACTTAACCCTCCTTTGCAATGCGGGCTGCATCGTTAGCAATAACCCATTCTTCGTTAGTCGGGATCACAAACGCTTTAGCATGCGCTTGGCCTTTTGAGATTAAGCCTTCTTTACCAAAACGTGCCGCTAAGTTTGCAGCTTCGTCACACTCAAGGCCTAAAAAGCCTAACTGAGTGATTACTTTGTCACGAATAATATCTGAGTTTTCACCAATACCACCGGTGAAAATAAGTGCATCAAGGCGTTGTACAGGTACTAAAAATGCTGCGATTTGTTTTGCTAAACGGTAGCAAAAAATATCGAGTGCAAGGTTCGCTTGTGGGTGGCCCTCAACGGCGGCTTCTTCAATAGTGCGACAGTCATTTGATAATTCACTAATACCTAACAAGCCACTTTGCTTATTAAGTAAGTCATCAATTTCTTGCACTGAATAATTTAGTTGCTGAGTTAAAAACGTGAATAAACCCGGGTCGATACTACCACTGCGGGTACCCATCACTAAGCCTTCGAGCGGTGTAAGGCCCATACTGGTATCAACACTCTTACCATCTTTAATCGCACATACAGAACAGCCATTACCTAAATGTGCACTGATCACATTGGTTTGCTCGCGCTCTTTGCCTAATAATTTTGCAGCTTCACCTGCAACATAATAATGGCTCGTGCCATGGAACCCATAACGTCTTACGCCGTGCTCTTTATAAAGCGAGTAAGGTAGGGCGTATAAGTAAGCAAGATTTGGCATGCTTTGGTGAAATGCCGTATCAAACACAGCAATTTGTGGCAGCGCTGAGAACGCTTGCTGTGCAGTACGAATGCCCAATAAGTTGGCAGGGTTATGAAGTGGTGCAAGTGCCGCTGTTTTTTCGATAGCTGCAAGTACATCATCGTCAATAAGCACAGATTCAGTGAAATGCTCACCACCGTGCACAACACGATGACCCACAGCAATTAAATTATCTGCAAGGTCTAGCTCATTAACTAGCTTCACAAGCTCAGCAATTGCTGCATCGTGGGCTTGGCCCTTTGCAAGCTCAATAAGTTGTTTTTCACCATTATATTTATATTTGATTGAAGGCGTATCTGAGCCAAGGCGCTCAGCTAAACCAGAAATAACTTCGTCAGAAGTGGCGGCATCTAAAATGGCAAATTTTAAACTTGAACTACCACAGTTAAGTACTAAAACATGTTGTGGTGAGCAAAGGGGCGTCGACATAGCTAGGTCCTAAAAGTACGATATCAGTCAGTGTATATTAAGGCTTGATAATTAGAATTCTTTGCCAGTATAGTAAATAAGTATTTTGTTGCTACACTTAACAAAGCTAGGCTGTAATTATACTAAAGTCTGGTTGACTTAAGCCGATAACATTTTATCTCATTTAGACTTTAAACGTTAGTCTCCTAACCATTAATTTGGTATTAAAACTAGGACAGGTTTTGCAGGGATTGTATCCGGGAGTGTGTTACACTCGGTTGTGAAACAAGTTGAAGACCCTAGGAGTGATGATGCAAAAAGGTGTCATGTCACAAGTGCAAACAGGTCGTCAGTACGCTAAAAAATGGCCGATGCGACAAGAGCTCGCTCCATTGTTTGCCGAATTTAGAGTGATCAAGGCCACTGAACTGGCAATTACAGTGATGCCAATATTGGCAATGCTGACCGTTTTTATGCAAGTTAATTACTTAGGTAGTGATTATTTTCCACAAGCTATCACTATCGCGCTTTTCTTTTTATCACTACCACTTCAAGGTTTGTTGTGGCTAGGCCGCCGTGCAGAAACCCGTTTAGAGCCAGCAATGCTAAGTTGGTACACAGAGCTGCACAGTAAAATGAAGGCGCATGGTTATCAGTCACAATTAACGACTGAAAAACCACGCTACACTGACTTAGCTCAATTATTAAAAGATATGTTCGAAAAAATGGATAAAGCCTTCACTAAAGAACACTTCTAATTGCGAACAAACTGGCTCACATAAAACGATAACGTTACTTTTTGTGGGCCTTGTTGCTCTATCTGCTGCCAATGCTCTGGGCGAAACTTCCACGCAAACGGCGTCATCATAATTAAATGTTTTATCTCATCGACAGACAACAGCACTTGTTGCTCTAACAAGTTTATCGACTCTTTGCTAAAGCCTGCTGGTGGTTCTATCTCTGTATGCGGTTTTACATCGGCATAAATAAACGCTTTTAACTCTTTAAGATGCCAAGGGCCAGGGCTTGCAACAATTAAACTAGCTTGCGGTTTGGCAAGGCGAGCAAGTTCTTGTGCAAATAAAGGGGCAAACACACTAACAAGCACATCAGCCTGCGCATCTGCAAAAGGGGCTTGGCTAATCGACGCGACACTAAAATGCGCATTTTCGTAACGCTTAGCGGCGTATTTTACCGCGGGCTTAGAAATATCAACACCATATACATCGGCACTCGACTGCGCTGCAATAGCTTGCGTGTAAAAGCCTTCACCACAGCCTAAATCAATCACTGAACTTGGTTCGAGAGAGGCCACTAGCTCTGCTAAAGCTTGCTGTAAAAACAAATAGTGCCCGGCACTTAAAAATGAGCGGCGTGCTTGCACCATTTCAAGGTTATCGCCCGGTTGTTTCGACTTTTTATTTTGCACGGGAAGTAAATTGACATAACCCTCTTTGGCGATATCAAAACTGTGGTTGTTGTCACAACGGTAAGTTTTGTCGTTTAGAGTAAGTTCAAGTTTGCAAAGCGGGCAGTGATAGTGAAGACTCATGAGTCTAAATAGTCCTTATCATAAAAGGTTTTAACCCAATGAGGGCGATAGGTGATCATCAAGGTAATGGCCATGCCATTGAGCATTGCTTCAGGAAACCAAATTATGGCACACAGGATCAGATAGTTTTCTGAAATCTCAATAAAACTGTAATCACCAAGCAAGTAATAAAACACACCGCTGGTAAGTATTTTAATACAGGCGATAACAGCAGCGGTTAAAAACGCGCATAAAAAGATATAAATAAAAAAGTGTCTCGGCAGGTAGCTATAGCAAAGCACAAAACACAAATAGCTCAATGTTATTGGTAAAAAAGCAGTAAACAATAAATGCACTGGCAGTATTGATACTGGCAACTGAGCGACTAATACCAAGAGTAAACTTGCAAGAAGGCTTGCAAAAATTGCCAGTCGCCAACCTAAAATTAGGGTCACTGCAGTGACCCCCAAAATATGCAATTCGAGGCCAGGTAATATCCCCGCTTTAATGCGCCACAGTACCGCAAGTACAAGGGCACATGCGAGCACACCCACTTGTCTTATCGGTGTTGCCAGCAAATGTGACAGGCTTTGTTTATCAAAGCTGAGCCAAAGTATTATAGCCACACAGCTCCACAATGGGAGCTGCCATTGCATAGTGTCTATCATGCGTTAAATGTTGACCAAATTGGCGCATGATCAGATGGTTTTTCGATACCACGCAATTCGTAATCGATACCAGACTCAACACAACGCTCAGCAAGAGCAGGGGTTGCTAAGATCACATCAATACGCAGACCGCGGTTGTCATCAAAACCTTTAGAGCGGTAATCAAACCACGAATATTGCTCGGTTTTTTCTGGGTAAAGTTCACGGAAGGTATCTTTAAAGCCCCAGTTTAATAACGTGCTTAACCATTCACGCTCTTCAGGTTGGAAAGAACACTTACCTGTTTTTAACCAGCGCTTACGGTTTGGTTCACCAATACCAATATCGAGATCGGTTGGTGAAATATTAATATCGCCCATCACAATAACATCTTGCTCTGGCGTGTGGTTATCTTCTAAGTGAGTCATTAAATCTTTATAGAATTGACGCTTATAAGGGAATTTGGTTTCGTGGGCAATATTATCCCCTTGCGGGAAGTAGCCATTCATCACCGTTAGGTCACGACCATTTTCTTGTGTCACGGTAACACTGATCATACGACGCTGTGATTCGTCGGTATCGGTTGCAAAGCCTTTAACTACTGATTTCGGCTCTTGTTTACATAACATAGCCACGCCGTAATGCGCTTTTTGACCATGAAAATAAACGTGATAACCCATTTTTTGCACATCTTCGAGAGGGAAGGCCTCATCATGTACTTTGATTTCTTGTAAGCCAATAATATCTGGTTGATGTTTATCAATTACGGCTTGCAATTGGTGTAAACGAGCGCGCAGGCCGTTAATGTTAAATGAGATTACCTTCATGGTGCACCTATTATTTTTGTTTCAGTGTTTAGCGCAATTCTATCATCAAACTAGGGCTTATTCATGAGCTAATTACGAAAATCAAATTGGGTAAATGTTGATCAATTGCTGCTTAATTTAAAAACATTGTTAACTCACTATTAATTATTAAATTAAATAAATAATTCAGTTGATCTACTGATTTTTGTTTATATAATGCGCGCAAACCATCCGTTCATATTATGTACTATTTAAAGGTAAACCATGAAAAAACAATTAGTGATGCTTTCTCTTGCATGTATCTCATTTGGCTCATTAGCAAGCAACCCGCACTACTTTTCAGCTGATAACCGTATTGAATCAAAGTTATGTAGCTTAAGTGCGAACGAAGGGTTTACCGCTGCACGTAAAGAAGCAGCAAAGCATGGCATTTCAATGTCACGTTTTTCAAAAAGCATTTTATGTAACGGTACTGACATCCGTGAAATTGCTAAAAAAGCACAATCACAAGAAGCAGCAAAAGCAGCTGTTGAAGTGTTTGCTAAAAATGAGCAAAAAGAAACTCAACTTTGCATCACTGCACTTAAAAAAGGTTTAACACCTGTGCGTGAAAAAATTGGTAACTTAAATACGTTAAAATGTAATGGCGAAGCAGTAACAGACTTCGTTAAGCGTTACCAAAACGCAGCTATCTAATAGCAGCATTTTTGTTATTTGTAAAAAGCGCTCTTCGGAGCGCTTTTTTTATGAAAAAATTACAGTAATCCATGAAAAGCTTGCTAAATCATAGGCTTAACACCAACTTAACCAGGCTGTAAGTGCTTGATTTTAGCCAATAAGGCATTTTGGCATTCAACTTGTAACATTCGAAGTGAATCTAATCGACTACAAGGAAATGTCTTATGAACAAGTTAACTTTAGCATCAACAATTTTAGCAGCACTAAGTCTTTCAGCATGTTCTGCAAGTAACTCTTTAGCAAAAATCGACAGTGATTTTGGCAGCCTAGATAATGACAATGACGGTTATATCTCTAAGGTAGAAGCTGACGATGATGCTATTTGGGATCATTTTTCAAATATCGATACCAATATGGATGAGCAAATCAGCCGTACTGAATTTAATGCATACATGCAGCTAAATACAGGCAAAGTGGCAACTGATAGTGAGGTATCTGAATCAGCATTTAAAGCTGAAATCGCTAAATTTGACCCAATCGAAAATGACTTTAAATCGTTAGATAACGACAAAAATGGTTATGTTTCTATTGAAGAAGCCGATGACGACGATATCGCAAATCACTTTGGCTATATGGATATCAACAAAGATAAGCGTGTAAGCCGCACTGAGTTTGTTAATTACATTAGCAAATATGGCAGTGACGTTGCCGAAGATGATGCCCTTGAAATGGTTAAAAATAGCTAATTTCAATATTCATTCATAAATATCCCCTAAAGCCAGTGTTTTACACTGGCTTTTTTACAATAATTTTTCCAACCTTGGCCGACTTCTGTCATAATAGAGCGTTAGTGATTTAAAATGACCTTTAGTAGTGATGGCCACAAAACGTATCAGTGATGAACAGTTAGTCGAAATCATAGAAGCCGCGATTTTTGTTGCTGGAAAACCTGTGTCTAAACGTCATTTAAAAGAGACAGTATTAGCTGATTTAAGCGTATCTATGCCGCGCATTAATAATGCAATTGAACAAATTCAAACGCATTATCAAACCCGAGGCATTAAGCTTGTTGCAGTAGGCAGCGGTTACAGGTTTCAAGCCTGCGCTAGTTTAGCGCCTTGGCTGGCAAACTTATGGCAAGAGCGCGCACCTAAATACTCACGAGCACTACTAGAAACTTTATCCTTGATTGCCTATAGACAACCTATTACCCGTGGTGAAATTGAACAAGTACGGGGGGTGACTGTTGGCTCAGGAATTATTAAAACCTTATTAGAAAGAGAGTGGGTCAGAGTTGTTGGTCATAAAGAGGTGCCTGGGCGCCCAGCGTTGTATGCCACAACATCCGCTTTCTTAGATTATTTTTCATTAGCTGGTTTAGATGAATTACCGCCGTTACCTGAACTTCAGGAGAGTAAAATCAACCAGCTATTGAGCGATCCTTCTGTGAGAGAACTATCTGAATGAGTAATGTAGAAACTGAAAAGTTACAAAAAGTATTAGCCCGTGCTGGCGTGGGTTCACGTCGTGAAATGGAAAAATACATCGATGCCAACCGTGTGAGCGTGAATGGTAAAGTGGCACGTTTAGGCGACCGTGTTGAAGCAACCGATGTAATTCGAGTTGACGGTCACGTAGTTAAAATTGAAGACAAAGCCGACCGTATTTGTCGAGTGCTTATGTATAACAAGCCAGAAGGCGAGTTATGTACACGTAAAGACCCTGAAGGTCGTCGTACGGTATTTGACCGTTTACCACGTGTTGATGGCGAACGTTGGATTGCAGTTGGCCGACTAGATATAAATACCGCTGGTTTAATGCTATTTACTAACGATGGTGAACTTGCTAACCGTTTAATGCACCCAAGCTACGAAGTAGAGCGTGAGTACTCAGCTCGTGTGTTTGGTGAAGTAACTAACGAAACGCTACGCACTTTAACAAAAGGCGTTGAGCTTGAAGATGGTCCTGCAAAATTCTTAAACATCAAACCTATGGGTGGTGAAGGTATCAACCGTTGGTTCAATGTGACTTTAACAGAAGGGCGTAACCGCGAAGTACGTCGTTTATGGCAATCACAAGATGTTGAAGTATCGCGTCTTATCCGTATTCGTTACGGTAAGTTAGAGCTTGATAAGCGCTTGCCACAAGGTGGTTGGGCTGAGCTTGATTTAGACACGGTTAACTATTTACGTAAAACAGTACAGCTAGGCCGCGAAACGCAAACTAAGCTGTCGGTTATTCCTGAAAAGCGTAAAGACAAACGTGCCAAAATTAACCAAATCCGTAAGGCGGTTAAAAAGCACAATCAACGCGCTAAACAAACTAAGCGTCGTTAATCAGAAATATAATTGTTTGCAGATAAACTACTTTATTTGCAAACAGGCATAAAAAAAGCAGCGATATCGCTGCTTTTTTTGTTTCACAATGCTAATTCTAATTAAGCATTTTCAACTGCTGTACGTGGGTCAACATATTCCATGTTGAAAGCTTCGGCTACTTCTTTATAAGTAACTTTACCTTTGATCACGTTTAAGCCTTTTAAGAAGTTTGCATCGTCAAGAAGCGCTTTCTTATAGCCTTTGTTAGCAAGGTTGATGATGAACGGTAATGTTGCATTGTTAAGTGCGAACGTAGAAGTACGTGGAACAGCACCTGGCATGTTAGCAACACAGTAGTGAACAACGTCATCAACAATGTAAGTAGGATCAGCGTGTGTTGTCGCTTTAGAAGTTGCGATACAACCACCTTGGTCGATTGCAACGTCGACGATTGCAGAACCAGGCTTCATTGCTTTGATGTGCTCAGCTGTCACTAGTTTAGGCGCTGCTGCACCTGGGATTAGTACGCCACCGATCACAAGGTCAGCTTCTAATACGTGTTTTTCTAGTGCGTCAGCAGTAGAGTAGATAGCTTTAACTTTATTACCGAACTGTGCGTCTAATGCACGTAGTACGTCGATGTTACGGTCAAGAACAACAACATCAGCACCTAGACCAACAGCCATTTGTGCTGCGCTACGACCAACCATGCCGCCGCCGATAACAACAACTTTAGCAGGCTCAACACCTGGTACACCACCAAGTAACATACCACGGCCGTGGTTTGATTTTTCAAGCGCTTGTGCACCAGCTTGGATAGACATACGACCAGCAACTTCACTCATAGGAGCAAGAAGAGGTAAACCGCCACGTGAATCAGTTACTGTTTCGTAAGCGATACACACTGCGCCACTTTTAACTAGGTCTTCAGTTTGTGGAAGATCCGGTGCTAAGTGAAGGTAAGTAAATAGAATTTGGTCTTCGCGTAACATTGCACGCTCAACAGCTTGTGGCTCTTTTACTTTAACGATCATTTCAGCTTTAGCAAAAACGTCTGCTGCTGTTGGTAAAATTTCAGCACCAGCTGCAACATAATCTTCGTTAGTGAAGCCAATGCCCATACCAGCATCAGTTTCAACAAACACTTGGTGGCCATGGTTTACTAGTTCACGAACACTCGCAGGAACCATACCTACACGGTATTCATGGTTTTTGATTTCTTTAGGTACACCAATAATCATAGTTTTTCGCCTTAATAGAACGGGATAAAATTTTTGACTATTATATTCATGACCAGCCAGTGTGTCTCACCTTTTTTAAGTGTTATTCTAGTGATATAATCTAAAAATAAATTTTAAACAGTGCAAAACTCTGGTTTGGCTTATGCATCAATTACTCGACAGAATAGACCGTAAAATTTTAATGGAATTACAGCTCGATGGTCGGATCTCTAACGTAGAGCTGGCAAGGCGTGTAGGGCTAAGTGCCACCCCTTGTTTGGAGCGGGTAAAAAAGCTCGAAAGAGAAGGTTATATACTCGGTTATAAAGCAGTAGTGGATCCTGCTAAACTTGGCCAAGGTTTGTCGGTTTATGTAGAAGTAACCATCACTAAAACCTCACCAGATGTTTTCGAAGAGTTTAACGCTGCAGTTAAAAAGCACGACGAAATAATTGAGTGCCATCTAGTGTCGGGTAATTTCGACTTTTTATTAAAAACACGTGTAAATGATATGTCGGAATATCGTAATGTACTGGGTGATATTCTACTAAAACTACCAAATGTCAGTGAAAGCCGAACTTATGTGGTAATGGAAGAAGTAAAAGGTGAAGAAGGGGTCATTATTCGCCCATATATTGCCTAAACTGTTAAAATACATATTGAGTAACAAAAACTTGTTCATTATCAGTCCATCAAGGCTAAGATAAAGTGCATCAAACGGCATTTCCTGCTAAGGTATTTCACTGCTAATCGATCAGTAAAGAATAATAAGGAATAGGGAGCTATGCGCCTAAATGGTGTTCAAAGACTGTTAGAAACGGGGCTAATCATCAGCACCTTTGCTGCAGTATTTATTTTATGTGCATTAATCAGTTTTGATCCTGCGGACCCTTCATGGTCGCAAACCGGTGAATTTGTTAATGTTAAGAATATTACCGGCACAGCGGGAGCTTGGGTTGCAGATATCCTATTACTCACTTTTGGCTGGCTTGCTTATTTAGTGCCTGTTGCCATTCAATTGTTCGGTTATTTATTGTTTAAACAACCACACCGTATTTTCCAGCTTGATTACACCACGCTTGCCTTACGTGTTATTGGCTTTGCGCTGTTTATTACTTCAGCGACGGCAATCAGCAGCATTAATTTTGATGATATTTATAACTTTTCATCTGGTGGGGTAGTGGGGGATGTTATTGCGACAGCAATGATGCCTACCTTTAATTTTACCGGCACCTCAATTTTATTACTGTGTTTTTTCTTTGCTGGTTTAACCCTATTAACCGGTATTTCGTGGGTTCAATTTGTCGATTTTGTCGGCAAGTGGGTAATGAAAGCATTTTACTTTTTACGTGAGCAATTTTCTGCTTGGTTACATCGTGAAAAAGAAGCTGTTAAAGATATCGCCACTTCAGAGCCAGACGCTAACTTTGTAGAACCAGAAAACGAGCCAGCTATTAGCTTTAATGATGCAGATGAAGAAGAGCCAAAGCCTGTTAAAGCTAAGCAAAAGCCTGCTGAAAAAGCTGATGATGACTTTAAAGGCTTTGATGAACTAGACGATATTCTTGACCAAGAAATTGGTTTTAGTGCCCTTGATGATGAATCATTCGATACCGTATCGGCACTGAATGCGCTTGATCAGAGCCCAGTCGTTGAGCCAGAAAAACCTGTTACAACGGTTGTTTCGCCTGCGCGCCCAATGCCTAAGCCGAAACCTGCGTATCAGCCACCACCAACGGCAAAGGAAAAGTTTGAAGCACTGCTTGAAGAGCAGCCGCCTACAAACCCGTTACCATCACTTGATTTATTAGACCGCCCAGATAAAGCGAAAAACCCATTATCGCAAGAAGAGCTTGATGGTATTTCGCGTTTAGTTGAAACCAAATTACTTGATTTTAACATTCAAGCTGCGGTTGTGGGTGTGTACCCAGGTCCGGTTGTAACGCGCTTTGAGCTTGATTTAGCGCCGGGTATTAAAGTAGCTAAAATCACTGGCCTAGCGAAAGATTTAGCACGTTCACTGTCTGCTGTAAGCGTACGTGTAGTAGAAGTTATTCCGGGTAAAACCTATGTTGGTTTAGAGCTGCCAAACAAACACCGTGAAATAGTGCGTTTAAGTGAAGTTATTAACGCGCCTAAGTTCGAATCAAACCCATCACCACTGACTATGGTGTTAGGTAAAGACATTGCTGGCGAGCCGGTATGCGCTGACCTTGGTAAAATGCCACATTTACTTGTTGCGGGTACCACAGGTTCAGGTAAGTCAGTGGGCGTTAATGTAATGATATTAAGCTTACTGTACAAATCGGGCCCTGATGATGTTCGTATGATCATGATCGACCCGAAAATGCTTGAACTTTCTGTGTACGAAGGCATCCCACATTTATTATGTGAAGTTGTTACCGACATGAAAGAAGCAGCCAATGCATTGCGTTGGTGTGTAGGCGAAATGGAACGTCGTTATAAGCTTATGTCGGCACTTGGTGTGCGTAATTTAAAAGGTTACAACCAAAAAGTGCTGGATGCCAAAGAAGCGGGCCAACCGATTCTAGATCCACTGTTTAAAGACACCGACGGCATGGCCGATGGCCCTGAAGAGCTTGATAAACTGCCGAGTATTGTGGTGGTCATTGACGAATTTGCCGACATGATGATGATCGTGGGTAAAAAAGTGGAAGAGCTGATTGCACGTATCGCGCAAAAAGCCCGTGCTGCAGGTATTCACTTAGTGCTAGCAACACAACGCCCATCGGTTGACGTAATTACAGGTTTGATTAAAGCGAATATTCCAACCCGTATGGCGTTCCAAGTTTCAAGTAAAATTGACTCGCGTACCATTTTAGATCAGCAAGGTGCTGAAAACTTACTTGGTATGGGTGACATGCTTTACTTACCGCCAGGTACTAGTGTTCCAGTGCGTGTGCATGGCGCGTTTGTTGATGACCACGAAGTACATGCGGTTGTAGACGATTGGAAAAAACGTGGCAAACCAAATTATATTGATGAAATTTTAAGTGGCGATGCCACAGAAGAAATTTTACTACCAGGAGAAACCAGTGAAGACGGTGATGAAGAGTCAGATCCGCTTTACGATGAAGCAGTATCATTTGTAATTGAAACCGGCAAAGTGTCGGTTTCGAGTGTACAGCGTAAGCTCCGTGTAGGTTATAACCGCGCAGCACGCTTAGTTGAACAAATGGAAACATCAGGCATTGTTAGCGCACCAGGACACAACGGTGCCCGCGAAGTCTTAGTGCCAAATGGTGGAGCAAATTAATGAAAAAAATTAAATACCTAGCCCTAATTATGGGTTGTTTATTAAGCGGTCAAAGTTTTGCAGACGACAGCGAAGCGTTGCAACAACAACTGGCTGCGATTAAAAGTTTTAAAGCAGAGTTTTCACAGCAGGTTACCGATTCGCAAGGCGAAGCTATCATGCAAGGTGAGGGGAATATTGCCCTTCAGCAACCTATGATGATCCGCTGGCAACAACAAAGCCCAGACGATACCTTGTTTGTATCTAATGGCGATAAAACGTATTACTTCGACAGCTTTGCTGAGCAGGTAACGATTATGAATACCCACAGCCTGATTGATTCAACTCCATTTGTGTTGTTGACTTCAAAAGATCCAGAGCAGTGGGCTAAATACCAAGTTGTGGCAACTGATGCAGGTTTTAGCGTCACGCCAAACAAAGGTGTTGAGAGCCAAGTTGAAAAGTTAGACATTCGCTTTAACGCTAAAGAGCAAGGCCTAGCATCACTGACAGTATTAGATACCTCTGGTCAGCAGTCTTTATTTACCTTTAAAGATGCTAAAGTAAACGAAGCACTTGCAACTCAAACCTTTGAATTTACCATTCCAGAAGGCGTTGAAGTTGACGACCAAAGCCAAGGTGATTAAGGCTTGAGTAATCTCGGATTTAATTTTGGTCCTGATGTGCGCCCACTTGCGGCGCGCATGCGACCAGGAACACTCAATGACTACATAGGTCAGCAGCACCTTTTAAGCCCCGATAAACCTCTTTACCAAGCGATTCTTGCAGGTCGATGCCACAGCCTCATTTTGTGGGGGCCGCCAGGTGTTGGTAAAACCACCTTAGCGCAGATTATTGCAAACCATGCCGATGCCAGCCTCATTCAAATGTCGGCAGTCACAGCAGGTGTAAAAGACATTCGTGAGGCCGTAAGCGAAGCAAAAGCAAACCTTGCTGGGCGTGGGCAGCGCACCTTATTGTTTGTTGACGAAGTACACCGTTTTAATAAATCTCAGCAAGATGCATTTTTGCCACATATTGAAGATGGTACTTTTATTTTTGTTGGCGCGACCACCGAAAACCCATCATTTGCACTTAATAACGCGATATTGTCTCGTGCCCGTGTGTATGTATTAAAAGCTCTTGAGCAAGCCGATTTATTTAACGTAATTGAACGCGCCTTACGTGAAGACGTAGAGCTCAGCCAAAAACACATTGAAATTGCCGAAAACGCTAAACAAGCGCTTTGCCAAGCAAGTGATGGCGATGCGCGTAAAGTGCTTAACCTGTTAGAACAAGCTGTTGATTTAACCACGGAGCAGCAGGGTAAATACCTTGTTGACCAACATGTTTTAAGTCAAGTGCTGCCAACACACTTAGCCAAGTACGACAAAGGCGGTGATGAGTTTTACGACTTGATTTCAGCGTTTCATAAGTCAGTACGAGGTAGTTCACCTGATGGTGCTTTGTATTGGTACTGCCGTATTTTAGCCGGTGGCGGCGACCCACTTTATGTGGCAAGGCGCTTATTAGCGATTGCTACAGAAGATATTGGCAATGCAGACCCGCGAGCAATGGAAGTCGCACTCAATGCGTGGGATATTTTTCAACGTGTTGGCCCAAGTGAAGGTGAGCGCGCTATTGCACAAGCCACCATTTATTTAGCCAGTGCCCCGAAAAGTAACGCTGTTTATATGGCGTTTAATCAAGCTATGCAAGATGCTAAGAATGAGCCGAGCCATCCGGTGCCAGAGCATCTACGCAATGCACCAACTAGCTTAATGAAAGACTTAGGTTATGGCGCTGAATATCGGTATGCACATAATGAGGAAGGTGCGTTTGCAGCAGGCGAAAAGTATTTCCCTGAGGCAATTCATGATCGCCAGTATTACTTCCCAACCGACCGCGGGCTTGAACAAAAAATAAAACAAAAGCTGGACTATTTAACTCAGCGCAACGAGCAAAGTGATATTAAACGTTATGAATAGTTTGAAACTTTACATGATGATTGCAATGGGTGGCGCTTCAGGGGCATGTTTACGCTATTTTCTTAGCGAAACCATGCTAAAACTGCTCGGTAGGGGATTCCCTTTTGGCACGTTGACAGTTAATATTCTTGGTTCATTGTTAATGGGCATTTTATACGGCTTGATTGAAAAAGAAATAATCGCTGTTAGCCCCGCTAAAACCTTAATTGGTATTGGCTTTTTAGGTGCATTGACCACCTTTTCAACATTCTCAATGGATTCGTTGTTGCTCTTGCAACAAGGTCACTTTTTTAAAATGGCCCTCAATATCACCTTAAACGTGGTGGTGTGTATATTTATGGCTTGGCTGGGCCTTCAGCTGGTAATGCAAAAAGGTTAAAAATCAAACATGTTAGATTCTAAATATTTACGTCAAGATATCGAACAAGCGGCTGCACGTTTAGCAACACGCGGTTTCGAACTTGATATTGCAGCGGTAACTGCACTTGAAGAAAAACGCAAAACATTACAAGTACAAACGCAAGAACTTCAAAGCGAGCGTAATGCAAGTTCCAAAGCTATCGGCCAAGCAAAAGCGAAAGGCGAGCACGAAAAAGCACAACAGCTGCTTGATTCAGTAAGTAACCTTGGTGATCAACTAGACAGCGTTAAAGCTGAGCAAGACGCAGTACTTGAAGAGCTTAAGCAAATTGCACTTGCTATTCCAAACTTACCTGATGAGTCAGTACCAGTAGGTGAAGACGAAGACCAAAACGTTGAAATTTCAACCTGGGGTACGCCTAAGTCATACGACTTTGAAGTAAAAGATCACGTAGATGTTGGTCAAGACGTAAACGGCCTAGACTTTGAAATGGGCGTTAAAATCAGTGGTGCACGCTTTACTGTTATGCGTGGTCAAGTTGCACGTATGCACCGTGCTCTTACGCAGTTTATGCTTGATACGCACACAGACAAAAACGGCTATACAGAAATGTATGTGCCTTACCTTGTTAATAGCGCAAGCTTATACGGTACAAGCCAATTACCTAAATTTGCTGGTGACTTATTCCACACATTAGGTTTAGTTGATGACGACGGTCAGCAACAACCTGGTTTTAGCTTAATTCCTACAGCAGAAGTACCACTTACGAACAGTGCTCGTGACGAAATTTACGACGAAAGCGACTTACCAATTCGTTTAACAGCGCATACGCCTTGTTTCCGTAGTGAAGCGGGTAGCTATGGCCGTGATACACGTGGTCTTATTCGTCAGCACCAATTCGACAAAGTTGAATTAGTACAACTAGTAAAACCAGAAGATTCAATGCAAGCGCTAGAAGAGCTAACAGGTCACGCTGAGCAAATCTTACAAGCATTAGAACTTCCATACCGTAAAGTGATTTTATGTACGGGTGATATGGGCTTTGGCGCAGCAAAAACTTACGATTTAGAAGTATGGTTACCTGCACAAAACACTTATCGTGAAATCTCATCATGTTCTAACATGGTTGATTTCCAAGCACGTCGTATGCAAGCGCGTTTCCGTCGTCAAGGCGAGAAAAAGCCAGAGCTACTTCATACACTAAATGGTTCAGGTTTAGCGGTTGGTCGTACATTGGTAGCAATCTTAGAGAACTATCAGCAAGCAGACGGCTCAATTGTTGTACCAGAAGTATTACGCCCTTACATGGGTGGCTTAGAAGTTATTAAATAACATTTAAGCTTATAGCGTTTAAAAACCGTATTTGTGAAAGCAAATACGGTTTTTTTGTGTTTAAAGTTAATAATTAATTGCGGTACATAGCAGTTTTAGTAGACTAAAAAAAGTACTATTCGTTTTATCACTAAACGACATAGTATTTTTTACAATACACGAAGGACTGCTGTTATGAAAAAACTACTCGCCGTAGCATCCGCTGCTTTATATTTAGCAAGCTCTGTCGCTTTTGCTAAAGACAAACCTAATATTCTGATCATATTCCCCGACGATGTTGGTTGGCAAAACGTAAGTGCTTATGGGCTTGGTACCATGGGTTACAAAACGCCAAACATCGATAAGCTTGCCCATGAAGGTACCATGTTTACCGATCATTATGCGCAACCATCTTGCACAGCCGGGCGCGCAGCCCTCATTACCGGTCAATATCCAATTCGTAGTGGCATGACAACGGTAGGCCGACCAGGCGCAGAGCTTGGTTTAAAAGCGGGCTCTTATACGCTTGCTGAGGTTTTAAAAGAGCAGGGTTATGCAACAGGGCAATTTGGTAAAAACCACTTAGGTGATCGCAACGAGCACCTACCAACCGTCCATGGTTTTGATGAATTTTTCGGAAATTTATACCATTTGAATACTCAAGAAGAGTTTGAACAACGTGATTACCCGAAAGATCCTGAATTTTTCAAGAAGTATGGTACGCGAGGTGTTTTACATACTTACGCTACAAATGTAGATGACAAAACAGTTGATCCACGCTTTGGTAAAGTAGGTAAGCAAAAAATTAAAGATACTGGCCAGCTTTCTCGTGAGCGAATGAAAACCGTTGATAAAGAGTTTATGGACGCAAGCATAGACTTTATTAAACGAGCGCAAAAAGCTGATAAACCTTTCTTTGTATGGTTTAACCCAAGCCGCATGCACATGTACACGCGTTTAAGTGATGAAAGCCGTTACTTAGCAGCAGATTACACTACAGAGCATGATTTATACGGCAGTGGTTTAATTGAGCATGATCAACAAGTGGGTGAGTTAATGGCTACCCTAGAAGATATGGGTGCCCTAGATAACACCATTGTGATTTACTCTACTGATAATGGCCCAGAGCACAGCGCTCGATTACATGGCGGTACAACACCGTTCCGCGGTGAAAAAATGACAACATACGAAGGCGGCGTGCGCGTTCCTATGATTGTTCGTTGGCCAGGTAAAGTTCCAGCAAATACCGTATTAAATGGCATTCAGTCACACATGGATATTTATACAACCCTTGCAGCTGCAGCGGGTGAGCCTAATATCGCGAAAAAAGCGCTTAAAGAACACAAGCAACCTATTGATGGTGTAAACAACTTAGATTATTGGTTAGGTAAAACAGACGAAAGTGCGCGTGATAGTTTTCTGTATTATTACGAATCGAGCATTAAAGCTGTGCGTTACAAACAGTGGAAGCTTCATTTCGAAACAAGCGAAAACTATTACGCTCAGTACGAAAAGCAAAAGTTTCCGATTATCTATAACTTACGTATGGACCCGTTTGAAAGCTTTGATGGCCTAACTGACCGTTCCGACATAGTGCAAGCTAAACAATGGCTAAATGAGCCCGTACAACACTTGCTTGGTGAGCATATTCAGTCATTATCAAAATATCCACCATTACAAAAAGCGACCAGCTTCGACTTTAGCCAATTAATGGAACAGTTGATGTCTGGTAAGCAGTAACACTCAATAAAACGATTTATTAAGTTGTTAATTTAATCAAAAGCCGCATTGGGAAGCCATGCGGCTTTTTACTTTTCGGCCGAAAAGGTTATAGATAGTAAAAGCTAAAGTGGATCTAAAGCTGAGCAACCAACGTATTCAAAGCATAAAGTTAATAGTGTGAAGCAATATGAGTAATAAACAAAAGTCAGTGCCAACATCACGGTTTTCACGCGCTGCTCGGCTTGGCTCTTTAGCTGGTAAAGTCGCGGGTAATATGCTGTTTGAAGGCACAAAAGCATGGGCGACGGGCAAGCAAACATCACGACAAGAGTTATTGTTACAGCCTAAAAATATTCAGCGCTTTGCAGAGCAGCTTGCAAATCTTCGCGGGGCTGCAATGAAATTGGGGCAGCTGTTATCCATGGATAGTGGTGAATTACTCACTCCTGAACTATCTGCAATTTTAGCAAGGCTGCGTGCAGAAGCGACAGCTATGCCACAAAAGCAGCTAGTTAAAGTAATGCGTGAGCATTGGGGCGATGCGTGGCTAGAGCAATTATCGCATTTTGAACTTAGACCATTTGCTGCGGCATCAATAGGGCAAGTGCATATTTCTTATCGAGAATCGGGCGAAAAGTTAGCAGTTAAAGTGCAATACCCCGGTATTGCAAAAGGCATTGCCAGTGATGTTGATAACTTAGCTTACCTTCTGAAGCTCAGTGGCTTATTACCTAAAGAGGTAGAAATACAGTCTCTTATCGATGAAGCAAAACAACAGCTTATAAACGAAGCTGACTACGAGTTAGAAGCTAATTATTTAAAACGCTACAGAGAGTGTTTAAAGGATGACGACAATTACCTTATTCCAACTGTGGTAGATTCGCTTAGTTCTTCTCAAGTTTTAGTCATGAGCTTTGTTGAGGGACAAGAGCTAGATGAGCTGGCAAGCAGTGAGCAAGCGCTTCGTAATAAAGCGGTTGAACAGTTACTCAGTTTATTCTTACGCGAATTATTTAGCTTTAAACTAGTTCAAACAGATCCAAACTTTGCTAATTATCAATATCAAATCGACAATCAACGCTTAGTGCTTTTAGATTTTGGCGCCACCCGCGAATTACCTCAACATATTAGTGCTGGCTACTTACAGTTATTATCTGCTGCGATTAATAACGACAGAGCAGGCGTTGCAACAGCCGCACAGCAAATTGGCTATTTTCAAAAAGGGCTTGCTCAAGAATATATAGATAATGTCGTTGATATATTTCTACTCGCCTGCGAGCCTTTGCGGTACCAAGGTGAGTATGACTTTGCAAATAGCGACTTACCAAAACGCATTAAAGAACTTGGCCTTAAAATGAGCACCGCTTCAGAGCATTGGCACGCACCACCCGTAGATGCCTTGTTCGTTCACAGAAAACTAGCAGGCCTGTTTTTAATCGCTGCAAAGCTAGGCGCAAAAGTGAATGTGAACAGTATTTTTAAAGAGTTTGAAGTACAGATGGATAAATAATAGAGCGGGAGTTTGGGGTAACTCATTTCTGCCCCAAGACGTGTTTGGCGAATTTCTCAAAAAAGCGGGCTTCGAACGTCCGCAATTGCTTTTCTATTTTGTCAAAATATATTGCTTGCATAGTCAGAAAAACGACCCAATCGCTCGTTTTTATCCTGAGGTAAAAGCGAGAACTCCTAAATTTTAATAACACTGGTAATTAGTTAACAAGTTTGTTAGAAATAATCTAATAAGAAAAACGAGCTACGCTGTGGTAGAAAAACACGCGATTAGCTCGCTATAAACATGTTATACAATCTCGAGGCATAGGTTATTTTAATTAAAGCGATAAAGAGCCAGTTAAACCTTAAACCGTATTATTACGAAAAGTCGGCGAAAGTTGGTACTACCGGGTGCATTGTGGGAGGATTCATAGCTTATTTATTGTTTATGAAATTCGTGCCCATGTTCGGTGTAGATCTTGAGGTCCCACTAAAAGAATATAGCGATCAAATCGTGTATTCGGTTTTTGGTTTTGGAATACTATTAGTATTTTGCTGCATATATTTATTTTGTTCACTTTGCGCAGCAATTTACTTTTTTCCCATGGTTAAAAATGGGAGCCTTGATTCAGAAGATTATTTCAATATTGTTTTCAAAAGTCAGTACCCGACTCATTGGCAGCGAATGTGAAGAACCGAATGTATAACAAACCACTCAAGGCTCTCGCTTCGCTCGCTGGGACGCTAACACATGGGCTGCGTCACTTCGTTCCTAATTTTAGCCCATGCGTTATCGCCCCTTAGTTGGAAGTTATGTTTTAATGGGGGAGTGGTGAACTTAGGAAACTGGGATAGCGCAATTATCAAAAGCCTGTCATGGGTAGCCTTAGGAATAATCGTAATAACTTCGGTTATGGCTTCACTACCTACAACCGCTAGTGATATTGCTGGCTTATTTGTATCAAGTTTACTTTTTCTAGGTGTCTATTTACTTGTATCGTTGGTCGGGTGGCTATGTGTCGGCTTTCCTGTTCATTGGGTAATTTGTAAATATGCAAATGCTTCCTTCAAGATCTATATGGTAGTTAGTATTCTAGTAAGCTTAACGTTGTATTTTGTTCAAAGTCAGGATTCTGTATTATTTGCGCTGACTGCATTGTCCCAAGCAATGATATTTAGGTTCTATGTGTATAAGAAAACCTAACAAGCTGTTTAAGCATGGGACTGCTAAAGCTTGGTTCGATTTCGCTACCTTTGCATTTTAGCCAAACATTAATCAGCCCCTAACTGAGTGTTACTAAGGCCTTTCTTATATAGAGCCGTCCTTCGCCTGTTCGCAATTGCTTTTTTATTTCCTCAAAGTAAAGTGCTTGCATAGTCGTCAGAAAAACGACCCAATAGCTCGTTCTTGTCCTGAGACAAAAGCTAAAGCTCCTGCATTTTAGTAGTATTGGCAATTACTTAAGAAGTTTGTTACAAATGAGTCATTCAGAAAAGCGAGCGATACTGTGGTAGAAAAACGTCTGATTTGCTCGCTATAAACATGTTATAACTAAAGGAAGATTATGAGTCTGCTGGAAGATTCGTGGGAACAAAGAGAAGAACAAGTATATCCTGAATTATTTGGTGGAACTGGAGAAGGCATTTACCCTTTAGATGGATCTCTTTTTAAGAACCAATTTGGTATCGATGACATCGATCCACGATGGTTGCATTTCGGTGTTTTTAAGTGTGCCCCTACCAGCGACAGGAAAACTTGGGTTTATGTTACTTCTGGTATGTCAAATACATGGGAGTCTGATACTCCACAGGAATACTCAGGTTTCGGTACGGAGTTTATCCTTGAAACAGAGGTAGAAAGTGACTGGGCTATCAACATATTACGAAGTTTAGTGGCTTTTAATTTATTGGTTTCTGTTGGGCATTATGGTGAAAAGCCATTAGTTGATTATGGAGACCTTATTCCAATGAAAATAGAACCCAACATTTCTACCCTTATGGTTGTAAAGCCTATCCAGTATTCTGAATACTTCAACTTAGAATCAGGCCGAGTTGACATACTACAAATTACTGGCATCACAGCTCAAGAACATGAATATGCAAAGGCGAATAGTTCAGAAGCATTAGCACTAAAGCTTTTCGAATCAGAAGGCTCTTTTGCATTTAAACCTGAAAGGTTTAGCGTCATTTAGTTATAACAAAAAAGGTAAAAAAGGACACAAAACAACAGTCTTGTGCTCCTTCGTCGCCAATTTTAGCTTGCGATTTTGTACCGTTCGTAAGCGTCACGTTTCAATCGGAGTTTGGTTGTGAAGTATATCATTTTGTTAATAGTAACAATATCTTGCCTTGCAAATGCAGACTCTTGTGTTGTAACCGATGCTGACGAAAAACAATATAACGACCTTCACAGCAACAAAGTAACTATAGAAAGCACTTTAAACAGCTCTAATTACTTCGTTACGATTAATCTTCCTGACAGTATAGAAAATCAGAGTTTGAATGCAGTTTGGCTTGTTTCAGGTAGCATTGAAGAGCCAACATTTATTGCTCCTTTAAAAGTATTTCATGAAGGAGAACAGCTTGTGGCTTGGTATAGTATTGATGCTGGCTTAATACGAAAAGACTATATTGTAGTAGGATTTGGTGGAGATTGCGGTCCAAGTATAGTTAAAGAAGTTATTTATCAACGATAACATAATAAGCCAATTAAGCATGGGACTGCTAAAGCTTGGCTCAGTTCCGCTTCACATCACAAGTTTAGCCAAGCATATATCAACCCCTACTTGGGGCTTGTATGGCTAGGGAAGTATGCAGAAAATTTTAGTTTTATTAGTGTTTTTAGTTTCCTGCATTGTAAGAGCAGAAACCGATCCTTGTGAGTCAAACCAATACCCAGTTAAATGGAAATCCAATTTAAGCCATCCCGAATCTTTCGAGTTACCTGCTATTTTCTATAAAACTAACAACTCAAAAGTTATTGTCTCTGCTTCAAAAGCAATAAACTTTGTTGAGAAAAATATGGCAACTCATAAACCTTATTTAAAAAATGCAAAAGCATTCATAATTCGTAGCTTGTCTGAATTACCCAAAAACAAACTTGTTGATCATTCAAGTCTTTGGATACCAACTGAAGGATTGCAAGGGCAAGAATTAAATAAAGCAATTCATGTAATGGCAGGTTACCAAGGTCTATTCGAAGGCTTATTATTAAACAATGAAGCATCGATAAGTATTAATGAAAAATTGATTACCTCATCTAATACGGTTTATATGATTGGTAAAGACCCAGAACCTGTCCATGGTTTGGATTATATCCATAAACTTGTTGTTTCAAGCTCTAATAACATAGTATTTTCTAAATGTTGGCTTGACAGCAAATAGTCATATAACAAGTTACTCAAAAGAACGCAAAATGCTTGGCTTGCGCTCCTTCGTTTCTAATTTTAGCCAAGCTTTATCCGCCCTCTATGCGGCGTTAGGGTTACAATCAGGCAATGAAGTGGACTGAACCTTGGGTTAAATCAATCCAAAATCAAGAAAGATATAGCCTCATTTCAAAAGGGGTCTTAATCAGCTGCCTTATTTGGACGTTGTTTTTCGTTTTTTTGGCACTTGTAAGTTTGTTGACTAAAGATGACTTTATCAATCATCTAGCTAAAACCATTTGGATTGCGCCTGTAGGAGGTTTCATTTTAGCTTGGGGCATGTATACGATCAGGTGGCTGTCACCAGTTAAAATTGATTCCGGCCCCAAAGGTATTATTAGAATCAAAGCAGATAATATAACTTCGATACCTTGGGAGCTGATATCTTCGTATACGTTTATTGTTGACGGCATAGTTTTTAAGTTTACGGATGATAGTGAAATTACATTTTTATTACCGAAAGATATAGATCGAGATTTAATAGCAAAAGAACTTGAAGCACACTCAATCAAAAAAGGTGTTTTATAACCTTAACAAGGTAATTAAATCAAACACAAAAGATAAGGCAGTGTCCGCTCCAAATTGTAGCCTGCCATTTTGTTCAGTTTATCAAGGCGTTAGGCATCAAGGAAAGTATGGACGATAATATTAAGGTCGGAGATTGGGTCAGAAGCTATGGTTCAGGGATATGGAGAGTTCATCGAATTCTAGAACTCAATGATTTTGATATTCAAAGTCAAACTAACAAACCTAGAACTGTTGTTTTCTCTTCACGCTTTGTAAACGACGCTTATAAGCGATCTTTTGCAACAGAATGCTGTGATTCAACATTTGTTTATCATTTGCAACAAGCCGAGCGAGATGAACTCGATTCATTTATCAATCAGAATATTGATTTATATACTAAATTCAATGCTTATAAACCAAAACCCATTAACGCTATCTACAACGCAAAAATAAAAATTCCAGTTTCAAAAAGTAAATCAGAGTTGGAAGATCTCTTAATTAGTTACCAATCATTATTTTTAGAGCAACTCTTTTGTCAGTTGCATTCTTCAGGTTTAGCATCAAGTGATAACAAAGGTTGGACGGCACAATTTGTAGCTAAAGATCATGAAGCTGTTGATGCTAAATTAGTGTATAGCTTTTCAACGTTATTAACGTTTTAGATCTTATAAAAGTAAGGGTTTTATGTAAATGTTTGATAGGGATAAGGAAACATGGTCGGCATAGCAGGATTTGAACCTGCGACCCCTGACACCCCATGACAGTGCGCTACCAAGCTGCGCTATATGCCGACGTTGCAAGCCATAGTACGGCTTTTTTTATAAAAATCAATATCTCCGCTGTTCGATTGCTTGTTAATTGTTCAGGCAATCGGTATTAAATCAATGGGCTAGAGGTTAATCTAGCCAATCGTTGATCGTTTGGTACATAAAGTCTCGTATTAATGGTTGAGCATCGGCATTTGGGTGCAGGTTATCGTTTTGCATAAGTTCTGGACGGCCTGCAATGCTAAGCATGAAAAAGGGCATGAGCTCAGAATCTGTTTCATCGGCAATGGTTTTAAAGCTATCGGTGAAAAGTTTGGTATAACGCGGGCCATAGTTAGGTGGAATTTGCACTTCCATTACGGCGGTTTTCGCCCCGATTTGTTGGCTTTTTGTTATTAAATCACGTAGGTTAGCTTGTAGGCGTTTAATAGGGAAACCTCGTAAACCATCGTTTCCGCCAAGCTCAATGAGTACATGAGTGGGTTCAAATTCGCTCAGTAACGCGTCGAGTCGTCTTAGGGCACCGCCTGTGGTTTCACCGCTAATACTGGCGTTTACTAGGTATACAGATTGGTCTTTTTCATCGTACTTATCTTGTAACAATTTAACCCAGCCTTGCTCTTGTTTAAGACCGTAAGCGGCGCTTAAACTGTCACCTAAAATTAAAATTGTGTTGTCAGCTGCTGCCGTAAGTGGTTTGATTACTAACAGTAAAACGAATATAAAACGTAGGATTGGATGCATCATATGTCAGCGCTTTCTCAATTAAACATCATTCAAGTTAAAGGACTTTCTAAAACGGTCACCACGGTTGAGGGCGACCTGACCATCCTCAGTGACATCAGCTTTAATGTCAAGTCGGGCGACTCAGTTGCTGTAGTAGGCACTTCTGGTTCGGGTAAGTCTACTTTATTAAGTTTATTAGCAGGCCTTGACCAATCAACTGGCGGCAGTATTCATTTAGACGGAGCTGCATTACACGAATTAGATGAAGAAGCACGCGCAGCACTTCGCGCTGAAAAAGTAGGTTTTGTATTTCAGTCTTTCATGCTTGTACAAAGCTTAACAGCCCTTGAAAACGTAATGCTTCCTGCTGAACTTGCGGGTAGCAAAGACGCTAAGCAGCAAGCACTTGAGCTACTAGAAAAAGTAGGTTTGAGCCATCGCGTGGGTCATTACCCATCGCAATTATCTGGCGGTGAGCAGCAACGTGTAGCAATTGCTCGTGCATTTATTGGTACACCGAAAATTTTATTCGCCGATGAACCGTCAGCGAACCTAGATAGCAAAAACGGTAAGTTAATTGAGTCTTTATTATTTGAACTAAATAAAGAGCACGGCACGACACTCATTTTAGTAACCCATGATGAGCAGCTAGCACAAAAGTGTCAGCAGATTTTACATATTGAAGCAGGGCAGTTAGTTACTGTAAAAGAAAGCGAAGGAGTGCAAGCGAATGTGGGCTAAATTAGCACTAAAACTGTTTTCACGTGAGTTTAAGCGTGGCGAATTAACAGTGATCAGTGCAGCAATAGCCTTAGCTGTACTCACTGTTTTAACACTGTCTATGGTTACCGACCGCATTGGTCAAAGTATTGAAGAAAAAAGCAGTGCTTTTATTGCCGCTGATCGCGTTTTAGCGAGTAACCATGCTTTACCTGCCGAGTTTTTAGATAAAGCCAACCAAGAAAACTTACGCACCGCTAAAATAACCTACTTCGATACCATGTTATTTGCCGGTGACGAAATGCAACTTGGCTCGGTTAAAGCGGTATCAAATACCTATCCGTTAAAAGGCGAGTTAAAAGTTAAAACTAGCCTGACTGACCAACCACAAGTAACAAACGACATTCCAAGCCGTGGTGAAGTATGGTTAAGTGAATCTGTGTTTTATGCGCTTAATATTAAAGTGGGCGATAAAGTAGAGCTTGGCGCTGCTACGTTTACGGCTAGTCATGTTGTAGCTGAAGAGCCAGATGCACCGTTTAATGTGTTTTCAAGCAGCCAACGAATCTTAATTAATGAAGCAGACATTGCTGTTACAGAGGTAATTCAGCCGGGGAGTCGGGTGTTTTACCGTCAACTTTATGCTGGCGACAAAGACAATTTAGATACCTTTTATGCGTGGTTAAAACCACAAATGAAAGAAAACCAACGTTGGTATGGTGTTAAAGACCGCCAGTCACCTATTTCTAATAGTTTAAATCGTGCCGAGAGTTACTTATTGTTAGCTGGTTTGCTAGGCATTATTTTAGCAGCCGTTGCTATTGCGGTATCGGCAAAACGGTATTGTGAGCGTCAGTACGACCCAGTTGCAATGATGAAAACGCTTGGCGGTAGCCGCGCGATGATCCGTAAAATCTATTTATTACATTTGAGCCTTGTGTGTTCAATGTCGGTGATTGTCGGTTTACTGATTGGTTATGGTTTACAAGCGGTTGCGACCGATTATTTGGCACAAACCATGGGCACAGCATTGCCGAGTGCATCGGCAAAGCCTTGGATTATTGCGATCAGCACAGGTGTGATTTGTGCGGTTATGTTTTCAATTAAACCGCTACTCGATTTATTTGATATTCCGCCGCTACGTGTACTTCGCCGTAACTTAGGCGACCGTTTATTAGTAAGTAAAGTGCACCTTACTATGTCGGCGCTTACTGTGTTTTTACTGATGTGGTTATTTAGTAACAACATCAAAATTAGTGCAATTTTGTTCCTTTCGACGGCATTTTTAATTGCGGTGTTATTTGGCTTATCAAAGGTTATTTTTGGTGGTGGCCGCAAACTTGGCTTGAGTCCGGGCAATAGTTGGTCATTGGCGATTGCGTCAATTCAAAAGCGTGCCAATGTGAATGCTGTGCAATTAATTAGCTTTGCTTTGGCTATCAAGCTATTACTGTTTTTAATTGTACTTAAGAACGACATGATTTCCGACTGGCAGTCTCAGCTTCCTGAAAATGCACCTAATTCATTTTTAGTGAACATTACTGAGCAAGAGTTAGATCCTATAACTAGCTTCTTAGCGCAAAACGATATGCCAACGTCTGATTTCTATCCGGTTGTTCGTGGCCGTGTAAACGCCGTAAATGGTGAGTTGGTTGCCCGCGAAGTATCGCAAGAAGACAACGAAAAGAAAGACGAAGAAGCCCGCTCTGGTATTGGCCGTGAGTTAAACCTAACTTGGCGTAAAGACTTGCCTAATCAAAACGAGCTTATCGACGGTGCATGGTTTAGTGAAGACTCAGTAGCCGAGGCGTCGGTAGAAGAGTCGATGCTTGAACGCCTTGATGTACAAATTGGCGATACGCTTACTTTCTTAATTGGTGCGCAGTCGTTTGACGCAAAAATTACCAGTGTACGTAAGGTTAATTGGACCACACTTAAACCTAACTTCTTTATTATTTTGAGCCCTGACGTGCTTTCGAGTTTTCCTGCTACTTATATTTCATCAGTGAATGTAAAAGCAGAGAAAAAACGAGAGTTTAATGAGCTAATGCGTCAATACCCAACGGTTAACGTGATAGATGTTGAGAGTTTCATTAAACAAATTCGCTCAACCATAGAGCAAGTATCGCTAGCGATTGGCTTTGTACTAGCGATTGTGGTTGCCTGTGGCGCTTTAGTACTTATTTCACAAGTGCAAGCAAGTTTAGGCGAGCGAATGCAAGAGATTGTCATTTTGCGAACTTTAGGTGCGAAAGGGCGCTTAATTAAAAATGCCACCTTATATGAGTTTTTACTATTAGGCGTTACTGCAGGTTTAGTGGCAGCCATAGTCAGTGACATTGCTCTGTTAATAGTGCAAAAACAAATGTTCGATCTATCAGGGAAGTTTCACCCTCATATTTGGGTGATTGGCCCAGCAGTCGGTGGCTTATTTGTGGCATGTTTAGGCTATTTGATGATAGCGCGAACAATGCGAAAAAATACCCAAGGCTTATTACGCTCGCTCGCGTAAGTGTCTTACTTAAAGGTTGACTATAAAATGCTCGCAATTGCGGGCATTTTTTATGAATTGCAATTGGTTACTGGTAATTTATACAGTGCTCTGGCATTATTAAGCGCAGATAATAATGATAATAGACGGGTCAGTTAGTTGGCGATTATTTTAGGGATTGATCCTGGTTCACGATTAACAGGGTACGGCGTGATTGCTCACCAAGGTGCTAAGTTCACTTATTTAGGTAGTGGCTGCATTAAATTGGCCGATCACGATTTTCCGGTACGCTTAAAAATGATTTACCAAGGGATCAGTCAATTGGTAGAGCAATTCTCACCAGACAGTTTTGCTATCGAAAAAGTGTTTATGGCACACAACCCAGACTCAGCGCTTAAGCTCGGTCAAGCACGTGGCGCTGCTATCGTTGGCGCTTCAATGGCAGAGCTGCCAGTTTATGAATATTCAGCTCGGCAAATCAAGCAGGCCGTTGTAGGCAATGGCGGCGCCGATAAGTCTCAAGTTCAGCATATGGTTAAAAACATTTTAAAGCTGCCAGGTACCCCTCAAGCCGATGCCGCAGATGCCTTGGCAATTGCTATTTGTCATGCACACTCAGAACAAAATTTAATAAAACTTGCGGGCAGTGCGAGCAAAACCGTAAGAGGACGATTAAGGAAGTAATATGATTGGTCGATTAAATGGCTTACTTGTTGAAAAGCAGCCACCAGAAATTCTTATTGAAGTAAGTGGTGTAGGCTACGAAGTACAAATGCCCATGACTTGCTTTTATGATTTACCGGCAGTGGGTGAGCAAGCGGTTATTTATACCCATTTTGTGGTACGTGAAGATGCCCAGCTATTATTTGGCTTTAACAACAAAACCGAACGCGCTTTATTTAGAGAGCTTTTAAAAGCCAATGGTGTTGGACCAAAACTTGGTCTAGCTATTTTATCGGGTATGTCGGCGCAGCAATTTGTAAGTTGTGTTAATAATGAAGATGCAACAACACTGGTTAAACTGCCGGGTGTTGGTAAAAAAACGGCTGAGCGTTTAGTGCTCGAAATGAAAGACAGACTCAAAGATTGGGGTAATGACTTATTTACGCCATTTAGCGATAATGCCGTCATTGAGCCATCAAGTGATGATACCCTAGTGGCAAATAATGCTGCCGATGACGCTGTATCAGCACTAGTGGCATTAGGCTATAAGCTACCGCAAGCACAAAAGGCGGTTAAAACAGTGAACAAATCAGATATGACGACCGAGGTTCTAATTAAAGAAGCTCTAAAATCAATGTTGTGAGTAAACCATGATTGAAGCAGATCGCTTAATAGATGCGAGTGAACAAAGTAACGAAGACAGTGTTGATCGTGCCATACGACCAAAGCTGTTAACCGATTACACAGGCCAGCCGCATGTTAAGCAACAAATGGAAATTTTTATCGAGGCAGCTCGCCACCGTGGCGAAGCGCTGGATCATTTATTAATATTTGGTCCACCGGGTCTTGGTAAAACCACACTTGCAAACATTGTAGCCAACGAGCTTAACGTTAATATTAAAACAACGTCGGGGCCAGTACTCGAAAAAGCAGGCGATTTAGCCGCACTTTTAACGAACCTTGAAGAAGGCGACGTACTGTTTATTGACGAAATACATCGCTTGAGCCCGCAAGTCGAAGAGATTTTGTATCCCGCAATGGAAGATTATCAGCTGGATATAATGATAGGTGAGGGCCCCGCAGCACGCTCTATAAAGCTTGATTTGCCACCATTTACTCTAATAGGCGCAACAACGCGTGCCGGCTCACTCACCTCACCACTTAGAGACCGTTTTGGTATTGTTCAGCGATTAGAGTTTTATTCTGTTGAAGACTTATCAAAAATTGTTGCGCGCTCAGCAAGCTTTTTAGACTTAACCATGTGTGATGAAGGTGCAACCGAAATCGCCAAGCGTTCACGCGGTACACCGCGCATAGCAAACCGTTTATTACGCCGCGTTCGTGATTACACCCAAGTGAAATCAGACGGTAAAGTGAATGCCACAGTTGCAGAGCAAGCCCTCGATATGATTGATGTTGATAAAAGTGGTTTTGACTACATGGATAGAAAATACTTGCTAGCTATTATCGAAAAATTTATGGGCGGCCCAGTTGGCCTTGATAACCTAGCGGCTGCCATTGGCGAAGAAAAAGAAACCATTGAAGATGTGATAGAGCCGTTTTTAATTCAACAAGGCTTTATTCAGCGTACCCCCCGCGGACGACTCGTTTCAGACATTGCTTATTTACACTTTGGACTAACGCCAGAGAAATAACTAAAACCCCGCGAAGCGGGGTTTTTTGTAGTTAGACATTAGAAGTTAGACATTAGAAGTTAGATTTCAGTTGATCGAGAGGGTGGTTTTATTTTTTTTTGTAATTAAACATAAAGCTTGCTATCGATGAAATTGGTTTTACTTTGTTCTAACCACTAACCACTAACCACTAACCCTAGATTGTTGTCTCATTTTAACATCTGTAATTCACATGCTGTTAAGTTATCGGTAGGTATTCTCATTGGCGTTTGTGTAGGCAAAAAAAAGCCCGCATAAGGATGCGGGCAAACAACAAGTTGAAGGAAGTAATCCAGGGAACTACGGTCTACTTGAATAAGGTTTTATCCCGATTTAAGTAAACCTAGAGCAATACGAAACTTCATATTGCTAAAAACGGAGCTTGATGAAAGAAACTTTCATGAGGTTGCTAGCTCGGTATAGGTAAATAATACGCAATGATGGATTTTTCTTCAAACTAGAAAAATTTTATTTTCAGATAAAAAAAACTAATGTGAGCTAAAAATTGAATTGTTTTCTTTTTGTTCACTTTGTAACTATTTTGTTTTTAACCTTCTGAATAAAAGGGTTTTTATAATTTTTGTGATCTTTATTCAGGATTAGTTTAAGTATTCTGTAGTAGATTTTCAAAAGTGCTTTTGGGTGTTTATGCGTAATTTATGAATAAACGTCGTGTTTTTGACTGTTTTGGTTGCTTTTGAGAGCTATTCTAGTGACTTATTATTAAGGTGAAAATATGCGTAAATGTGTTGATAAAACCTAATATGGCTAAAAAATAACTAAGTAAATTGCTTTTTACCGTTATTTGCCGCTAATTCACAGCAAGAGCGTTGTCAGTTTATAACTGACTAGATACACTAGATGTAACTTTTGGCCATGATTGTGGTCAATAAATGCAAGTGTAAAAAATATAACAAATTACATAGAAATCTATTTTAGGAGTTTAACGTGGGATCAGGGCTTAACTTTTTAGATCTTATTCTAGAAGCCAGTGTACTTGTCCAGCTAGTAATGTTGGCATTAGTCGGTATGTCGGTAATGTCATGGGCAATTATTTTTCAACGTAAAAAAGCGATTTCTGATGCACTTAATGGCGCTAAGCGTTTTGAGCAAAAGTTTTGGTCAGGTATTGATTTAAGTAAATTATATAACGAAGTATCTGCTCGTCCTGGTGGTGCATCAGGTGTTGAAGCATTATTCGTTGCAGGATTTAAAGAGTTTGCACGTCATAAGAAAAATACATTTCAAAGTGCAGGCATCGTAATGGAAGGCACACATCGTTCAATGCGTGTTGCGCTGTCGCGCGAAGTTGAAAAGCTTGAGTCTAGTTTATCGTTTTTAGCAACAGTGGGTTCAATTAGTCCTTACATCGGTCTGTTTGGTACGGTATGGGGTATCATGAACGCATTCATCGCGTTAGGTGAAGTTAAACAAGCAACGCTACAAATGGTAGCGCCAGGTATCGCCGAAGCGCTGATTGCAACTGCAATGGGCTTATTTGCTGCAATCCCTGCTGTAATTGCTTACAACCGTTTTGCTAATAAAGTAGAAAAGCTTGAAGGTAATTACATTAACTTCATGGAAGAATTCGCCAATATTTTACACCGCCAAGCAGCTGCGCAAATAGAGGCTAAAGCGAATGTATCAGCGTAAGAAACGTCGCCCTGTAGGTGAAATAAACGTAGTACCTTACATTGATGTAATGTTGGTACTACTAATTATATTTATGGCAACTGCGCCACTTATTACCCATGGCGTAAAAGTGGACTTGCCGAAAATGGAAGAATCGGATTTAGTTGATACCAAAGATACACCGCCTATCATTGCGTCAATTGATGCTGAAGGTAAGTACTATGTAAGTATTGGTACTGACCCAGAAGCACCAATGGAAGCGCTGGATGTTGCGGCGGTAATTAAACTTCAACTGCAAAAAAATCCAGATACACCTGTGATGATTAAAGGTTCTGGCCGTGTTTCTTATCAAGAAGTACTGCTACTTATGGACTTTTTGAAAAATGCTGGTGTGCCTTCAGTGGGTCTTATGACCGAATCATTCGAGGGGACGAAAGGCTAGTATGGGTGCATCAGTAGTAAAATCGGTTCTTTTGCACCTTGCAATAGCAGGTTTATTAGTAGCAACAGCTAATTTTCATATGCCAGCGCCTAAGGTGATGGAAGTAACGCTGAACCCTGCTTTACCAGAGCCTGAAAAAGCCGTTGCCGCAGTAACGGTTGATCAGCAAAAGGTTGAGCAGAAAATTGCCGAGCTTAAAAAGCAAGAAGAAGCAAAAAAACGAGCCGAAGCAAAACGTATTCGTGACCTTGAGCGCCGTGCAAATGATGCACGTAAGCAACGTGAAGCTGAAGACAGACGCCTTAAAAAGCTAGAGCAGCAACGCCGCGCGAAAGAGAAAGAAAAAGCAGAAGCAGAAGCACAAGCGAAGAAAGCACGTGAAATTCAAGAGAAAGAACGAGCTAAAGCGCAACAGGCTGAAAAGCAAAAGCAAGAAGCTGAAGCCGCAGCGAAAGCTGCAGCTGAAAAACGTAAAGCTGAAGAAGAAGCGTTAAAGAAAGCGGAAGAAGAGCGTAAGCGTAAAGCTGCCGAAGCTGAAGCTGAACGTAAACGCAAAGAAGCTGAAGCAGAGCGTAAACGCCAGCAAGCATTGCAAGAGCAAATGCTACAAGAACAATTAGCTGCTGAGCAGGCTGCACGTAATAAAGTGCGCCAGCAACAAGTAGTGGGCGAAGTTGAAAAATATAAAGCGTTAATTATGGCGCGCATTCAACAAAACTTCTTAAAAGATGAGAAGATGAAAGGTAAAGAATGTCGTCTTAATATTCGTCTTGGTTTTAATGGCTTAGTGACTCAAGTAAAATCACTGGGCGGAGATACCTTGGTATGTGAAGCTGCAATGCGCGCGGTGCGTATGGCAGACACACTTCCAGTATCACCAGACCGTGAAGTATTTGAGCAACTTAAAAATATTAATTTAACAATAGCGCCTCAATTTTAAAGGAATGATATGTTTAACCAGATAAAAACAGCATGTTTTATTGTATTACTGGGCTTTCATGGCATTGCCAGTGCTGCACTAGAAATTGTGATCACCGACGGTATTGACGGTGCACGTCCAATTGCGATTGTACCTTTCCAGTACAATGGTGTAGGAACTATCCCTGAAAAATTAAGCTCAGTGATTGCAGCTGACTTAATGCGTAGTGGTAAGTTTAAGCCAATTGACGTGAACACAATGCCGCAGCTTCCAGCTACTGACACCGACGTTGATTACGGCGCTTGGGTTAATAAAGGCGTTGAAGCGGTTCTTGTAGGCCAAGTCGAGCAGCAAACAAATGGCCGTTACTTAGTTAAGTATGAGCTTATTGATGTTATTCGTGGTCAAATTACCGGTGGCGAAACGCAAATGATGAGCAATGGCCAATTAGTTAAAAGCCAAGATCACATTTTAGACGCACGTGAAAGCGTAATTGCTGAAACAGGTTTTCGTCGTTACGCGCACCGCATTAGTGATGTGGTTTACGAAGCGCTAACCGGTGAAAAAGGTGCATTCTTAACGAAGATTGCTTATGTGATTGTTCGCGAAGAAGAGCCTAAGCCATACCAGCTTGTAGTTGCTGATTACGATGGTTACAACGAGCAAGTGTTACTTCGCTCTAAAGAGCCATTAATGTCACCAGCGTGGTCACCTGACGGTACTAAGCTTGCGTACGTAACATTTGAGAATCGTCAAAGCCAAATTTATATTCAAGATTTATACACAGGTAAACGTGAGCTGATCACAAGTCACCCTGGTATTAATGGTGCACCGCAGTTCTCGCCTGATGGTAAAAAGTTATTATTAGTGCTTTCTAAAGACCGAAATGGTGCAACAGAAGTATATGTTTTAGACCTTGCAACTCGCAAAGAAAGACGCCTTACAAACCACCGTAGTATAGATACTGAACCATCTTGGTTCCCTAATGGACAAGATATTGTGTTTACGTCTGAAAGGGGTGGTAATGCCCAGATTTATAAGTTAAATTTGCAAACTGGTAGGTCAAAACGCATGACGTTTGACGGAGATATGAACCTAGCAGGTTCGGTTTCTCCAGACGGAAAAGAATTAGTGATGGTGAACCGTACTAACGGTCAATACCATCTTGCTAAGAAAGAGCTAGCTACAGGCGCGTTCCAAGTATTAACTAGAACTCGCTTAGATGAATCACCGAGTATCGCTCCAAACGGCTCGATGATTATCTACAGCACGCTTCATAATAATAAACAGGTGTTGGCGTTAGTTTCTATGGACGGTCGCTTTAAAGCACGCTTACCTGTGCTAAACGGACAAGTAAAGGCACCAGCTTGGTCGCCTTATTTACAGTAATTTTACTGGTTTACTCAATATAGGAATCAATTAAATGCAACTTAATAAAACTTTAAAAGGCCTGCTAATTGCTGTGCCAGTGATGACATTAGCGGCGTGTAGCTCTTCTTCAGGTGTTGACGAAGGTGCTGCAAACCAATCTAACCAAGGTATGGTTGAGCAATCAAACAACACTGATACTGTTGAAGTTGCAACGCTTACTCCAGAGCAACAAGCTGAAGAAGCACTTCGTGAAAAATACGAAGCGCTACGTCAAGAGCAAATCATTTACTTTGGTTTTGATAACGCAAAAATCCAAAGCAAATATGCTGAATTATTACAAGCACACGCTGAGTTTTTAGTACAAAACCCTTCAGTTAAAGTACTAATCGAAGGTCACGCAGACGAGCGCGGTACGCCTGAGTACAACATCGCACTAGGTGAGCACCGTGGTCAAGCAGTAGAAAAATACCTACAAAGTTTAGGTGTTTCTGCTAGCCAAATGTCAGTAGTGAGCTATGGTGAAGAGAAGCCAATGGTTAAGTCTCGCACTGAAGAAGCGTTCGCGAAGAACCGTCGCGCAGTATTAGTTTACTAATAAAGAGTCATTATGAAGCCGAAAATTATTTTGGCAGCAATGATCTTAAGCGGGAGCACCCAGTTATGGGCTGCTCCCGCTCCTGTTTCAGAAGCTGCAAGCTCGCAATCGAGCATTGAGAAGCGTTTAGTCGCTTTAGAAAACATGATGAAGTCACGTAATTTATTGCAAGCTGAGCTTCAGCAGCAGCTTAATATTTTACAAGACGAAGTGAGCCAAGTACGTGGTATTACTGAAGAGCAAAGCTATAAGCTTGAAAAAGTACTTCAGCGTCAGCGTGAGCTTTATCAAGAGATTGAGAACCGTGTAAGCCAAGCTTATAGCCAGCCTGCTGCAACACAAACTCAACCTACTAACACTTATACGGATGTGGGTGCATCACAGGCAATCAGTTCAGACTTATCTGAAAACGAAGCCTATGAGCGTGCTGTAGCGTTAATCATGAAAGATAAACGTTATGAGCAAGCAATTCCTGAGTTCCAAACATTCTTAACTACTTATCCTAATTCAGTGTATGCATCTAATGCGCATTATTGGTTAGGCCAGCTGCTAACAATCCAAAACGATCAAGCTGGTGCAACTGAGCACTTTAAAGTTGTTGTGAATGAATACCCTAATTCTAATAAGCGCCCAGATGCGATGTTAAAGTTAGGAAACTTATTAGCGGATCAAGGTTTAGGCGAGCAAGCCCTTAAAACCTTTAATGATTTAATTAATCAGTACCCAAGTACTACCGCTGCTAAATTAGCCACAGAACGTCTGTCGCAAATGTAGATTTGACCTGATTAGACTGCTTTTTGACATAAGCGGTCTAAAATTAGGCAACTAGACATAAAAACTTAAAAAAAGAGATATTTTCTGTTGCACTCAGCATTTAAATAAGTATTATAAGCGCCCGCAGCAGGCGATTGGTAACAACAGCCAAAATGCGGAAAAAAGAGCGGGTCATTAGCTCAGTTGGTAGAGCAGTGGACTTTTAATCCATTGGTCGATGGTTCAAGTCCATCATGACCCACCATTCTTTAGAATGGTTCTTTATCGACGGATTTACGTAGCTTTTTATAAGCATTAGAGCGGGTCATTAGCTCAGTTGGTAGAGCAGTGGACTTTTAATCCATTGGTCGATGGTTCGAGTCCATCATGACCCACCATTCTTT